>JAKEFC010000156.1 GCA_022616235.1 Planctomycetota bacterium | reverse complement strand
GCGGGTACCGCCCCACGCCGCGGGGCGCGGCGTCACCGTCGTCATCTCCGACGGCCTCGGGATCCGCGCGCCGGAAGAGGAGCTTGCCGCGCTCCTCCGTACGGGTCTCGTCCTGTGGCTCGCGCCCTTGTCCGCGTCGGAGCGCGCGCCGCGCTTCGCCGGCGAAGTGCTCCTCCGCTCCCGCGAGCGCGAGCCCGAGTGGCGCGGCAGCCTCGATGCGCGCGCGCTCGCCGATTATCGCGCCCGCCTCGAGCGCTATCAGGAAGGAATTCGGCGGCGGATCGCGCGTCACGGCGGAGTCTTTCTGTCGCTCGCGGCGGAAGCGCCGCTCGCCGAGTGGATCGCGCTCATCCGCGGCCCGCGCGGGCTCCTCCGGTGAGCGCATCTTGGCCGCTCTTCTCGCTCCCCTTCGATGCCGTCGGGGCGGCGCTGGAGTTGACGCGCCCCTGGGGGCTCCTCCTCTTTCCGCTCGCCGCGCTCTTCTACTTTTGGGCGGCGCGACGCCGGCGCTCCCTAGAGGTCGCAAGCACGTTTCTCTGGCAGCAAGTGTCCGGCGCGGCGCGTACGCGCCGCTCCATCGCGATGCTCCTCTTTTTTTTCCTCTCCGCGCTCGCGGCGGCGATGCCGCGCGCGCTATCGCTGCCCGCGCCGCCGCCGGCGGATCCGATCTTCCACGTCGCGCGCGCTCTCCGACCGGGCGACGCCGCGCGGGCCGAGGCGATCTTCGCCCCCGGTAGCGGCGACGTGGACATCGTCCTCGCGGACGCGCGCGGCCTGCTCGCGAAAGGCAACTTAGAGCGGCTTCCCGACCGACCCGCAGCGTGGAGCGCTCCAGTCTCCGGGGTCGCGTCCGGCGCGCCGGTAACGCTGCACGCAAGCGGCGAAATGCGCCGCGCCTACATGCCCGCTCCGCCGCGCCCGCTTCGCGTGTTCGACGGGAGCGGCAGCCGATCGGTGCGCGATGCCCTGCGGGCGCTGGCGGCGAGCGCGCGGACGGAACCCGCACTTGCGGCGACCGCCGATGTCGCGATCGTTCGCGCGGGCGGCGGCCTGCTCCCTGAGCGCGCGATCGTGCTCCCCGAGCGCGGCCGCGGCGATGGCGTTCCGCTACCGCTCCCCATTCCCGAATCGCGCTCCCATCCGCTCACCGCGGGGCTCGATGCGCCGCGCTGGCTCATCGCCGAGCGCCTGCCTCCGGCAGCTGGCTCGTGCGCGGAGCGAGGCGAGCCTCTCCTTGCATCCGACGCGGGCGCGCTCATCACGGCGTGCGGCGCGCACATCCATCTCGCGTTCGATCCGGATGCGAGCGATCTCCCGGGGCGCGCCGCGTGGCCGGTTCTCGCGGGGCGGCTGCTCGAGTATTTCGAAACGATGCCCGAACCCTCCGAGCCGCCGCCTTCCTGGTGGCGAACGGAGTGGCCGCGAGCCGCGATTCTCGCCGCCGCGGCGGTCGCGCTGCCCTTCGCGCTCGGCGCAAGGCGAGCGTTCGCCGCGCTCGTATTGCTCGCGCTCTTTGCGGCGGCCGTGAGCGCTCGGCGCCCCGCCGCCGGAGCGTACGCTTACGAGCTGCCTGCGGATGCCGCCGCCTCGCCGCGCGAGCTGCTCGCCGCAGCGCGCGCGCTCCCGCGCGGCGGCACGCTCATCGTGCCCGCGAGCACGGTGCTGCCGCGCGAGCGTGCATCGTTCCTGCGCGCGCTCCGCGAGCGCGGCGTGCGCATCGAAGTCGCGCCCCCCGGCGGCGCCGCAGTTGCGCTCCACGTCGAGCCGAATCGAGTCGAAGCGGGAGCGGAGGTCGCGCTCGCGCTCGAGAGCGCGGCGGGCGCGGCGGGCGCCATAGACCTCTCGTTGTGGGCGGTCGCGCCGGATGGAGTCCGCACGCGTGTCGCCGGCATGGATGACGGCGCGGCCCCGCTGCGCGCGCGGCATCGGCTGCCGGCGGCGGGGCTCTGGCGCTTCGAGGCGATCGATGCGGACGCGGGCAGCAGCGTTCGGGCGAGCGCCCACGCGTTCGTGGAGGAGCCAATCGATTGCTTGCTCCTGTCTGCCGCACGCGGGGGCGAATCGGAAGGATCGCTTGCCGCGACGGAGAGCGCGGCCGCGGGCAAGGCCGGAATCGCCGCCCTCGCGGGGACGGGCTTCCGCACGCGCGCCTGGCAGCCGCCGAGTGCGCTCGCCGCCCTGCTTCCCGCCAACGCGGCACGCGGCATCGTGCTCTGGGGCGACCTCGATCCCGTGCGGTTGAGCGCCGCCGACTTCGTGGAGCTGCACTCTTGGATCGAGCGCGGCGGAACGCTCGTGGCCTCCGGCGGGCCGGTCTTCTTCGAGGATGACGCTGCACGCGCGCGCTTGTCGGCGCTGCTCCCCGCTCCGCTGCCGCCGCCGCCATCCGCAAAGGAGCGCGCGCTCGGCATCGTGCTCCTCGATCTCTCGGGGAGTCTCCGCCAAGGCGCGGGGTTCGAGACGCTCCTCGCGGCCGTAGAGGCGCTCCTCGAACGGACGGCGGAGAGAGGGCGCTGGGGGGTCGCCTACTTCCGCGACGTTCCTGGTTGGATCGCAGCGCCCGGGAGCCGCGTCGACGCGGAATTGATTCGGGAGGTCGCCGGCGCCGATTTCGGCGGAGGCACGGACCTCGCCGGCGCGCTCGAGTTCGCGCTCGCGCAGTTCGCGGCGCCGTCCGCCGGGCGCGCGCTCGTCTTGCTCACCGACGGCCGGCAGCGAGCGAGCGTGGATTGGCGCGGCGTGGGCGCCCGTTTCGCCGAGCGCGGCATCGAGCTGTGGGCGATCGGCGCGGGCGCGACCGTCGATGCTGCGACGCTCCAAGCGCTGGCGGACGGCGCGCGCGGCGGC
>JAKEFC010000019.1 GCA_022616235.1 Planctomycetota bacterium | reverse complement strand
CCGACACGAGCATCATCTCGATGCCCGTGAATATGATCTCCTTGTCGATCTGTCGATCGCGGTGGATCGAATCGACGAGTCGTAAGATCTCTCGGTTCAGCATTTCCAGTCGTCCAATCGCTGCCTAGCAGGTCGTGCTTCGCGCCCCCGGCGGAAGTCGCTTCCGCATGCCAGCCACCATCAAGACGATCCGGCCTCCATGAAGAGCTCCGGACTTCAACAAAACAATCCGGCCGGCAACCGCACTCGCGGAGCACGCGCTGGATCAGCTCTCATCGATGCACAGCGCGGGGCGCGAGGCCTGCCGGCCGAATGGAATCCGCCATGGGTGCGACGTTTTTCAGCGGATCATCGGTACGTCCCTGCTGGTTGCTGCGCCTCGATCAGGCTCCACGCGAACGGCTGCCGGTGAACGTAAGGCCGAGCCGTAGCGGCAGATCACGGGGGATTGCCGGCGCGGCATGTCGCGGGCGCCCAGGATGCGCCTGCAGGTGCGCTTGCTAGCGCGCCGCGCGGCAACCGGTTGCGTCCCGTGCACCCCGGTGGCTCGTACCTATCCAGCCTCGCAAAATTGTAGGAATAGAGGCTAGAGTGTCAACGGAATCTCGGCCGCAGCGAGGCTCGAAATGATTCCGCGGATTGGAGATAGCGGCGTGAGAGCACGGGCGGCGATCGGCAAGTCGACGACTCGCGCTACCGGGCTTCCGGTGGTGCTCTTGTTCGCGAAGTTACCGCTCGCGGGACACGCGAAGACGCGGCTTGCGCGAGAGATCGGCGCGGACCGGGCGGCGGAATTCGCCGCCGCCTTCCTGGCGGACACATGGTCGCGCGTACTGGAATGGGGGCGGGCGCCGATTTGGCTGTGCGGTGACGCGCGCGACGGAACTCCCTTTCGCCCGCATCTTCACGCGCCGCTCGGGCACTATCTTGCGCAAGGCACCGGCGACCTTGGCGCCCGCCTCGCGCGCGGATTTCGAATCGCCTTCTCCCGCGGCGCGAGCGCCGCCATCGCCATCGGCGCCGACACGCCTCACCTACCGCTTGCGCGGCTCGACGACGCCATCGCCGCGCTCGCGCGAGGATCCGCCGCGCTCGGGCCCGCGCGCGACGGCGGCTTCTATCTGCTCGCATTGCCGCGTATGCGCAAGTTGCCTCCGCGCCTCTTTACGGGGCACGCATGGGGCACGGCGACGGTGCTCCGCGGAGTGCGTGCCGCGCTCGTTCAGAGCGACATCGAATGCCACGAGTTGGATGACTTTTGGGATTTCGATGCTCTGGATGATCTGGTTCAATGGAAGCGCAAGAGTTTCTCTCGGGACCCGCGCGAGACGCTGCCCCGGAGGACGATGGCCCTCATCTCGGACCTTGGGCTATAGCGCTCGCGGGCGCGCCGCGGGCGCAGGCCGGGGTTTCTCCTCCAGTTCGCCGCGGGCGCGGTCGATGTAACGGTGGAAGCTGGCGGCGGCGCCGGCCGCGGGCGCGGAAACGCCCCGGTTAGCAACTGGAGAACGATGGTTGTGGCGCGATGATCTGCGAAGTGTGCCGCGAGGCGCTTGCGACCGTGCACCTCACGGAAATCGTCAATAACTCCAAGAAAGAGATCCACCTCTGCGAAAGCTGCGCCCAACAGAAGGGCGTGGCAATCCACGCGCAGGTGAAGAACCTCTCCATCCCCGAGTTCTTCGGGCATCTCGTGGAAACGCGCAGCCCCGAAACCGCCGGCGGCAAGGAGCCGCAGTGTCCCGAGTGCGGGATGACCTATCGCCAGTTCCGCAGCGGCGGGAAGCTGGGGTGTCCCCACGACTACACGATATTCCGCCAAGAGCTGGAGCAGTTGCTCGAGAAGATCCACGGCTCGACGCAGCACAAGGGCAAGGTTCCCAAGCGGATGGGAAACCTCTTGGGCCGCGACCAGGAGATCGCGGATGCGCGCGCTGCACTGCAAGCCGCCGTCAAGAACGAAGAGTACGAGAAGGCGGCGGCGCTGCGCGATCGCATCTACGAGTTGGAGCGGAAAGAATAGTGCAGTTGACAGACTTCGCGAAGAAGGCAGGGGAATGGCTCTCCGGGACCGGCCCGGAGTCCGACCTCGTCATTTCGAGCCGCATCCGCCTCGCACGAAACCTGGCGGAGCAACCGTTCCTCTCGCGCGCGGGGGCGCAGAAGCTGACCGCGATCTCCGAAGAGGCCCGGCTCGCGATCCAGGAAGGGCTGCGCGACCAAAAGCTCACCTACTTCAACTTGAAGTCGCTCAACAACATCGACCGCTGCGTGATGTACGAACGCCATCTGATCTCGCGCGATCACGCCTTCGCCAAAGGGGATCGCGGCGTCGCGTTCAACGTGGCCGAAGACATCGCGATCATGGTGAACGAAGAGGACCACTTGCGCCTGCAAGTGCTCCGTTCCGGACTGCAATTGCGCGAGACTTGGGGAGTGATGGACAAGCTCGACGCGAAGCTCGAAGAAAAGCTCCAGTACGCATTCGATGAGAAATACGGATTCCTGACGGTGTGCCCCACGAACGTCGGCACCGGCCTGCGCGCGTCCGTCATGCTGCACCTTCCGGCGCTCGTCATGACCCGGCAGATCGAGAAAGTGTTCCAAGCGGTGGCCAAGATCAACTTGGCGGTGCGCGGACTCTACGGCGAAGGGACGCAGGCGCTCGGCGATTTCTACCAGATTTCGAATCAGACGACCCTCGGACGCTCCGAGCAGGAGACGATCGACAACATCTCGGCGGTGATCCCCCAGATCATCGACTACGAGCGGACCGTGCGCGAGAAGCTGCTGGAGACGAAGCGCGAGGTCCTCGAGGACAAGATTTGGCGTGCGTTCGGCGTCCTCCGCACGGCGCGCATCATCAGCTCGAAGGAAACGATGGAGGCGTTGTCCCTCGTCCGCATGGGGATCAACCTGGGGATCATCGGCCAGGTCACGATCAAGATGGTGAACGAGCTATTCGTGCTCAGCCAACCCGGCCATCTGCAGAAGATGGAGAGCGTGGAGCTGGAGCCGGTAGAGCGCGACATCGCCCGCGCTCGCTTCATCCGGAGCTTTCTCCAGCACATCGCGTAGGCGCGTACGGACCTCCTGCTTCGAAAACGAATCCCTTGCTCCACCCATTCCCGCGCGCGAGAATTGACGCTCAGCGGATGGGCGCCGGAGCGATGCGGCCGCCCCGAATCGACGATAATGACGCAGAGTCGACGCTAGCAGGGAAGAGCGAATCATGTTCGACAGGTTTACCGACCGCGCACGCAAAGTGATGGCCTTGGCCCGCAAAGAGGCCCAGCGATTCAATCATGACTTCATCGGCACGGAACACATCCTGCTGGGACTCGTCACGGAAGGCAGCGGCGTCGCCGCCAACGTCCTCAAGAATCTCAGCGTCGATGGCAACAAGATCCGCGCCGAGATCGAGAAGCACGTCCAATCCGGCCCCCAAATGGTGGGGCAGGGCCAGCTCCCGTTCACGCCGCGCGCCAAGAAGGTGCTCGAGCTGTCCCAGGAGGAAGCGAACGAGCTTGGACACAACTACATCGGCACGGAGCACCTGCTGCTCGGATTGATCCGCGAAAACGACGGCGTCGCCGCGCAGGTCTTGACCGACCTCGGGGTCAAGCTCGAAGAAGTCCGCGACGAAGTGATGGAGCTGCTCGGCGCCGAAGTGAACCCGCCGCAAGAGTCCGCCACCCCCGCGTCATCAGGCAATCCCAAGCAGGCGCGCTCCAAGACCCCCGCGCTCGATGCGTTCGGCCGCGATCTCACGGAGATGGCGCGCGAAGGCAAGCTCGACCCGGTCATCGGCCGGCAGCGCGAGATCGAGCGCGTCATGCAAGTGTTGTCGCGGCGTACGAAGAACAATCCCGTGCTCCTCGGAGAGCCCGGCGTCGGGAAGAGCGCGATTGTGGAGGGTCTCGCGCAGGAGATCGTGAGCGGCAACGTGCCGGAGCTGCTCCGCAACCGCCGCATCGTCGTCCTCGATTTGGCGATGATGGTCGCGGGGACGAAGTATCGGGGTCAGTTCGAAGAGCGTATCAAGGCCGTGATGACGGAAGTGCGGCGCGTGAAGAACGTGATCCTCTTCATCGACGAGCTGCACACCCTCGTCGGCGCGGGGGGAGCGGAGGGCGCCATCGACGCCTCGAACGTTTTGAAGCCCGCGCTGTCCAGGGGCGAAGTGCAGTGCATCGGCGCGACTACTCTCGATGAATACCGGAAGCACATCGAGAAGGACGGGGCGCTGGAGCGGCGCTTCCAGAGCATCATCGTGCATCCGCCGACGCGCGAAGAGACGATCGAGATCCTGAAGGGCCTGCGCGACAAGTACGAAGCGCACCACCGCGTTCACATTACGGACGAGGCTCTGCTCAACTCCGTCGATCTCGCGATACGCTACATCAGCGGGCGTTTCTTGCCGGACAAGGCCATCGACGTGATCGATGAAGCGGGCGCTCGGGTGCGGCTCCGCAATTCGACTCGGCCACCGGACCTCAAGGGTCTCGAGCAGGACATCGAGCGCCTGAACAAGGAAAAGGAAGCGGCGGTCGCGGAGCAGGACTTCGAACGCGCGGCGAATCTCCGCGACCAAGCGGACAAGATCAAGCGCCAGAAGGACCAGATGATGCGCGAGTGGCGCGAGTCGTCGCAGGAGAGCGGTGGCATCGTCGACGTCGACGTGATCGCGGAGACGGTCTCCAAGATGACGGGAATACCGCTCACGCGGATCGAGAGCGCGGAAGCGGAGCGACTGCTCCGCATGGAAGATGAACTCCACAAGACCGTGATCTCGCAGGACGAGGCCATCGCGACGATCGCGCGCGCCATGCGCCGTTCCCGCTCCGGGCTCAAGGACCCGCGCCGCCCCGTCGGCTCGTTCATATTCCTGGGGCCGACCGGCGTCGGCAAAACGTTGCTCGCGAAGGCGCTCGCCAAGTTCATGTTCGGGGAAGAGGACGCCCTGATCCAAGTGGACATGTCGGAATACATGGAGAAGCACAACGTGTCGCGGCTCGTCGGCGCGCCGCCCGGCTACGTCGGCTACGAAGAGGGGGGGCAACTCACGGAGAAGATCCGGCGCCGTCCCTATTCGGTCGTGTTGCTCGACGAGATCGAGAAAGCTCACTACGACGTCTTCAACATGCTCTTGCAAGTGATGGAGGAGGGCCAGCTCACCGACTCGTTCGGGCGCCACGTCGACTTCCGCAACGTGATCCTGATCATGACCTCCAACATCGGCGCCCAGATCATCAAGAATCAGACCTCGCTCGGTTTCCGCCATACAGAGAAAGGGCGCGACTTCGAGTCGTTGAAGAAGGAACTGCTCGATGAAGTCGACCGCCATTTCCGGCCGGAGTTCCTGAACCGCGTCGATGACATCGTGATCTTCAAGCCGCTCTCGCGGGAGGAACTCGTCAGTATCATCCACCTCGAGATCGGCCACGTCGTCGAGCGCCTCGCCAAGAAGGGGCTGCACTTGAACGTGACCGACGAGGCCAAGGACGTCTTGATCACGAAGGGGTACAACCCCGACTTCGGAGCGCGACCGCTGCGCCGCGCCATCGCGCTCAACGTGGAGGATCCGCTCGCGGAGGAGATCCTGCGCGGTGCCTTCAAGGAAGGCTCCGACATCGACGTGACGGTGCGCGACGGCAAGATCGTCTTCACCGCCGGCACGAAGGGCGCCAAGCTAGGCGCGGCGGCCGCAGCGGCGCCGTCCTAGTCCTTTGCTGAAAGCCAGCGGCTACGCGCCTTCGCCGCGAGATAGAAGGAGCCGCTCGCCGCGACCGCGGTTCCTTCCAATCCGCGCGCGCGCAAATATTCGATGGCGGCCGCGGGATCCTCGATCACGAGCGCTTCGGCGCCGCGCGCGCGAAGGTAGTCGGCGATCGCCTCCGGCTCGACGCCGCGTGCGGCATCCGCGCGCGTGACGATCCAAAGCGCGCCTCGCGATGCGACTGCGGGAGCCTGGAGCGCGCGCTCCCACTCCTTGCCGCGAAGAAACGCGATGAGCAGCGCCGCCGCACTTCCGCGCCGGAGCGACTCGAACCTCTCCCAGAAGTGAGCGAAGGAGCGCGGCGTATGCGCCGCATCGAGGAGGAGGGGCGGCGGCCCGGGGAGCAGCTCGAGCCGCGCCGGAAAGGGCGGCGCCGCCGCGGCGGCCGTAAGCTCCGCCTCCGAGAAGCGACCGATTTCCGGGAGCGATTCCAAAGCGGCGACGGCGGCGGCGAGGTTCGAATCCTGCGGCGGGGCGAGCAGTGCAGGCGCGCGCGCGCGGCGCGCGAAGATCACCCTGGCGCCTTGCGCCGCCGCCTGCGTGCGCGCCGCTTCGGCCCATGGCGTGCCGCTCTCAGCGAGCACGAACGCGCAGCCCGGACGCGCGATGCGCGCCTTCTCGCGCGCGATCGCTTCCAGCGTGTCCCCAAGCTCGCGGCGATGCTCGAGATCGATCGTCGTCAGCACCGCCGCCGTGTGCGGCACGGCGGTCGTCGAATCGAGCGGCCCGCCGAGCCCGACCTCGAGCAAGACGTGGTCGCAGCCGCGGCGCCGAAAGATCCAAAGGGCGAGCGCCGTCCAGAGATCGAAGAAAGTCGGCATCTCCCGCGGCGCGGCTGCCTCGATCTCCGCGACGTGCGGATGGATCGCGGCGAGTCCTTCCAGTAGGTCGGCATCGCTCGCGTCTTTCCCGCTCGCGCGGATCCGCTCGCGCGGATGCTCGAGGTGCGGCGACAGATAGGCTCCCGGGCGGCGGCCGCGCGCCGCGAGGAGTCGCTCCATCCAGAGCACCGTCGAGCCCTTCCCCTTCGAGCCCGCGACTTGCACTACGGGGACACGGGGAGGCAGGAGATCGAGCCGCGCCAGGAGCCCGCGCGCACGCTCCGGCCCCAGCTCGCGCCGGTCCGCGGGCAGCGCCCCCGACAGCTCGTAGTTCGTGAATGCGCCGAGATATGCGGCGAGATTCGCGATGGACTGCGGGGGGGCAGGAGGAAGGGCCATCGGTCGCTCCTCGAAGGCGGCGGCCGCGCCGCCGCGAGCCCGCACTCTGCACGCGACTGCCGCGCCACGCAACCCCGAGGTGCGCGGAGGCGCCGCACGCCGCGCCGCCGGCGAGAATAGATTCGGAACAAACGCGGCGCGCGCTTCTTCCCGGACTGGAGCGGCGGCGGGACAATCGTTAGGCTGGCGTACGTTCCGGACCTTGGCGCCGCAACGAGCGACTCGAGCGCCGCCTGTGCCCGCTCGGTTCCATGGAAATGCACTCGAACGACAATGTTTAGACGAACACCGCGCATCGGCATCAATTGCGACGTGGAGGAGGATGGAGAGCGTCCTCGCCTCGCCCTCCGGCTCGAGTACCCGGACGCGGTGGCGGCCGCAGGCGGGGAGCCCGTGATCATTCCTCCCGTCGCCGGCGCGATCGAGGAGCTTCTGCGCTGCGACGGGCTCTTGCTGATCGGCGGCGGAGATTATCGTTCCGGTGTCCGCGGCAAGGAGCCGCCTGGCTTCACGGCCGTAGCGGAGCGCCGCGAGCGAGCCGACCTCGCCCTCGCGGCAGGCGCGCGAAAACGTGCGCTGCCGACCTTCGGCATCTGCGGCGGCTTTCAATTGCTCGTATTGAGCGAAGGCGGGAGCCTCTACGGCGATCTCGCCTCGGAGCTGGGAAGCGAAATCGCGCACCAGGGCCCGCCCGCGAGCGCGTCCATCGCCAAGCATTGGATCGAGATGCAGCCGGAGGATGGCATCGGCGTCGCCGCCGGCCGCCACCTCGTGAACAGCTCGCACCATCAAGGAATCCGCGCGCTGCCGGCGGGGTGGCAGGTTCTCGCGCGCTCGGAAGACGGGCTGGTCGAAGCCGCGGCCGCACGCGGGCGTTTCTGCATCGGCGTCCAATGGCACCCGGAACGCGAGCGCGAGCTGCCGATCAACCGCGCGCTCTTCGACGCGTTCCTGCGCGCCGCGGCGGAGAGTGCGAGCGGCGACTCGCGGTGAACAATTCCAAGATCTACCTGAGCGCCGGCGAAGCCTCCGGCGACTTGCACGCGGCGCGCCTCGTCACCGCCCTCCGCGATCTGGATCCGACGCTGCGCTTCGTCGGGCTCGGCGGCGAACAGATGGAACGCGCCGGGGTCGAATTGCGCGACAACCTCGTCGACCGCGCCGTCATGGGCGTGCGTCGCGTGTTCGGCGAGCTGGGCGCGCTCGTCGGGATCGCGGGGGAGTTTCTCGAGGAGCTGCGGCGCGAACCGCCGGAGCTGGTGGTGCTGATCGACTATCCCGGGCTCAACCTAAACCTCGCGCGCATGGCGCGACGCCGGGGAATCCCCGTCGTGTACTACATCTGCCCCCAGGTGTGGGCATGGGCGCCTTGGCGCATGCGGCGCATCGCAGCACGCGCGGACCGGCTGCTCGTGATCCTGCCCTTCGAGGAGGACCTGTACCGGCGCGTGCACGCGGACACTCGTTTCGTGGCGAATCCGCTCTTCGACCTCCTCGCCGCGGAGGAGGCGCGACGCGTGCCTCCGCGGCCGGAGCGGGAGCGGCTCCTCGCGCTCTTTCCGGGGAGCCGGCGCCAGGAGGTCGCCGGTGCGTTGCCCGTGATGTTGCGCGTTGCACGTTCTCTCCTCGCGAGCGAAGAAGATCTCGCGCTCGCGGTTTCCTGCCAGCGTCCGGCGTTGGAGCCCGAGATTCGCCGCGCGTTGGCGGCGGCCGGGCTCGAGCGCGCTCGCGTCGCGATCGGATCGCCGCACGAACTCGAGCGCCAGTCGCACTTGTCGCTGGTCGTATCGGGAACCGCGACGCTCGAGCACGCCTACTTCGGCGTCCCGATGGTCGTCGTCTACCCCGTTCGCGCTTGGGAGCGCCGGGTTTTTGGTTTGCTCTCCGTGACGCCGTTCGTAGCGCTCGTGAATCTCTATGCCGGCCGCCGCATCGTTCCGGAGTTCCTGTTCACCGCCGCCGACGAGCGGGCGATCAACGCGGCGGCGCGCGCACTCCTCGCGGGTCCGGAGCGTGCGCGCGTGCAAGCGGAATTACGGGCGCTGAAGGAGCGTAGCTTTCGCGCGGGAGGAGCGCGGGCAGCGGCGGAGAGCGTGCTCGACTTCGTGGCCCGGCGCCGCGCGGGGAACTGCGAGCCCGTGGAAAAGGCATGCGCATGGAACGCGTGACTCTCCAGTGGGAAGGCCGTACCTCGGTGATCTGCATCGGCGCTCGACCGCCGATCAACGAACTCCTGGGAGGCGCCGCGCCGACTTCGATCCTGGTCGTTTGCGATCTCGCGCTGTCGCCCGCGTTTCTCGCGGGAGTCGGCCAGTGGGCGGCTGCCGCCGGAGTGCCCGCTTCTACGCTCCACGTGCGCGGCGGCGAAGCGTTGAAGCAAGTGGCGGGATGGCGCGACGTCCTCATGTCCTGCGACCGCGCGCGCCTCGACCGGCGCTCGCTCCTCATCGCCGTCGGCGGCGGGTCGGTGGGTGACGTCGCCGGTTTCGCCGCCGCGACTTGGCATCGCGGCATCGACTGGATCGGGGTGCCGACTTCGCTCGTCGGGATGGTGGATGCACTCATCGGCGGCAAGACGGCGATCAATTTCGCCGGCGGCAAGAACAGCGTGGGGTCGTTCCATCTGCCACGGGCGGTCGTCATCGAGACGGCGGCGCTGCAAGGGCTGCCCGCGCCGGAGCTGAAGAGCGGTTGGGGCGAAGTGCTGAAGACGGCGATCATCGGCGATGTGGCGCTGTTCGAGGACTTCGCGACCGGCCGGCGGGGGCCGCGCACTCCCGGCGAGCCGAGCGCGGAAACCGTGGCCCGCTGCGCGCGCGTGAAGTGCGCCGTCGTGGAGAAGGACTTCCGCGAGAGCGGCGCGCGCATGGTGCTCAACCTTGGCCACACTCTTGCCCATGCCTTGGAATCGCACGCTGGGACGGGCGGAATCGCGCACGGAATGGCCGTGGCCAAGGGGATCAGCTTCGCGGCGCAGATCGCGCTCGACGTCGGCATAGTTCCCCTCGAGATCGCCCACCGCATCGATGGCGTGCTCCGCGCGTGGGGTTTCGACCGCCGCTGGGACCCGCGCGCTGCGGACGCGCTGCTCGCGGAGATGATGCGCGACAAGAAATCGATCGGCGGGGTCCTGCACATGGCGCTGCCGCGCGCCATCGGCGACATCGTGGTCGCGCCGGTGCCGGTCGCCGCCGTGACGGAGCGATTGAAGAAGGGGACTCGATTCGAATGAGCGGCCTGGGCAGACAATCGGAGAGGCGGAGAAAAATGACGCTAGTTGCATCGGTCCGAGCGAGTGTGATTGCTCTTGGCGCCGCGGCGGCCCTCGGGATCTCCGCCGGCTGCGATTCGGCGCCGCGCGCGCCGGCGGCGGGGTCCGCGCCCGCCGCAACGCCCTTGCAGGAGGAGACCGCGGCGGCCCTGCGCGCAGAATTGGAAGCTACGGGAGCGGAAACCACCGAGGTGCGCGACGCGGTCGCCGAGCTTGCCGCCGGCAAAGACGACCACTCCGCGGAAGTCTTGCGGCAGTTAATGCGGAAGATCGAGAAGATCGACGCGAGGCTCGGCGCCATCGACGAGCGCTTGCAGTCCATCGAGAAGTAGAGAAGGAGCGCGGAGCGGCCAATCCGGTTCTCGACCGCTCCGCCGCGTGCGTTTCCTGGCTACGGCGTGCAGAACACCGCCTGCGTCACGCAGCCAAGTGCGCCATCGTCGTCCTCGCCGCAATCCGGAAACGGCGGCGCCGGCGGCGCGCCCTGCAAGAATTGGTAGCCGAGGACCCCAATGATGTCGAGGAGCCCCGCGGCGCCATCGTTGTCGAAGTCGATCGCATCGATGCAGGGTGCGGTGCCGTTCAAGAACAGGTAGCTGAGCGCCTGGAGCACATCCGGCAGCGCCACGATGCCATCGCCGTTGGCATCGCCTCGGACGAACTGATTCCCCGGCGGCGGAGGCGGCTCCTCGCACTCGACCGTCACCGTGTCGCCATCGAGATTCTCGGGGGTCGCGATCTCGACGTCGAAGTTCAGGGCGCTGCTCGCGCCGGAACCCGTGCGCACGAGCGCGCTGCAGCCGTCGGAAGGCAGCTCCGCCGCCGGATCTCCGTACACGCCGTTGTCGCCGGTGAAGTCGCCGTAGGCGACCGCGTCGATCTCGCAGTCGACGATGACCCCGCACGGCATGTCGTGCTTGAAGGCGACGCGTCCGCTGCCGAGGGTGAGGCTGTTGTCATCGATGACGACGTCCGGCGCGAAGCCGTATTCCGCCTCGAAACCGGCAGTCGCCAGGAGGATGCTCTCGCCCGACCCGAGTCCGGGGAAGTCCACCGCGAAGTCGAACACTTCGGTCTCGACCGAGCCATCCGCGTTGTAGGAGAAGACCTTCGTCACCGAGAAGTTCGTTTGGAATGGGCCGTCCGCTTGGATCTCGACCCACTGCAACGTCCCATCGGCGTTGCTGAAGACCTCTTCGATGTGCGTGATATGGTTGTCGGCTGCGGCGGGCGCCGGCGCCAAGACCACGGAGGTCATCGCGGCTGCGATTCCGAGCAGCAGCGGGCCACCGGAACGCGCAAGACGTGCCGTGGCGAACATTGACCGTAAGGTGTTGCTGGCGAGTCCGATCATTCTTGCCTCCTTTGCGCAAGCGTTCACTTCAGACGGGGCGCGTAATCGGCGCCTGCGACCTCGGCGCAGCCGCCCACGCTGGAATTCACTTCACGGACACGCCGGCACCGGGCCGAGGCATCCCAAATCCGCGCCGAGATCCGCCGTGGTGTCCAACCCGCACGTCGTGGCGGGCGCCGGCGGCGGAGCGCCGTTCAGAAACAGGTACGACAAGAGCCAAACCGCATCGTTGATGATGAGCGCGCCATCGTCGTCCACATCCGTGGCGTCGACGCAATCTACCGCGCCGTTAGTGAACAGATACGCGAGCATCTGGATCGCGTCCTCGATCGCCTGCTGCCCGTCGCCGTTCACATCGCCGCGGACGAAAGGCTGCGTGCTGCCGTCATCGGGATTCAGGGTGACGATCCCCGCGAGCGGCTCCGGCACCGATTCCGCGAACGCGACGATCACGCTGTTCGGAGCTGCCGGCGTGCCGACGTCGCTCGCGAAGGAGAGCACGGTGATCGCGCCTTGGTCACGCCCGGCCATTGTAGCGCCGGCTACTTCGTAGGCGACCTCCGCCACCGCGATGCCGGCGGCGGCGGAAAGCGTGCCGGAAAGCTCGAAATCGACGAGAGATCCGATCGTGATGCCATCCGCCCACACCACCGCCGCGAAGAAATCGGGACCATCGCCGCCGTTCGCGGCTTCGAGGTCCGCGCTCATTTCTACTGCGGTCGCCGTCACCAAGAGCGGATCGTGCCGCAGCCCGACGCCGAACGCTTCGATCGCGCTCGGGTAGCCGGCATGGTCGGCGTCTTCGCGGAGCGTGATCGTGGCGCCGAATGTGCCGGCGCCCGTCACCACGTCGAACAACGCGGAGGGGCTGGAGACTTCGAAGTCGAAGCCGGGGGGCGGCGCGGGCGGCACCGTGGCCTCGCACACGCGCCCGAGGGCTGGGCTCGACTGCAAGTACGGGATCACTTCGTAGGTATACGTGCCCGCGGTGGAGATCGGATCGAGGTAAGCGAATTCTTGATCGAAGAAGAACTCGATGATGCTGCCATCCCGATAGACCTCGATCAGCTCGTAGGGCTCCTCGTTGAGCCAGCTCACTTGGATGCCATCCGGGGTGTGGGCGCAGGCGAGGGCGTGCACGGGCGCGATGAAGGAGCCGCCCGGATGCTCGCCGCCGAACGTGACTTCCGCCTCCGCGCCGGGCTTGAAGAGCCCGAGCGTCAAGTCGCCCGCTTCGGGCGGCGCATTCGAATCGAAACGGAAGTTGTAGAGGGTTCCCCAACGGAGCGCGTTCGCATCCGCGTTCTCCGTGAACGATTCCGCGACGGTCCAGGTCACCGCCGTCGCCGTCACCTCGGCGCTCCAATCGGTGCCATCGAACGGCTCGCCGCTGTGATAATCGACGTCGTGGAAGCCGACATTGAGCACGTCCGCGCCGGCGGCGACCGGCACCGAAAAGGAACCCGCTGAGCGGTCCGAGTTCAGATTGTGGATGGCGTATTCGTAGTGCCACGTGCCATCCCCGTTGTCGGTGACGAGATAGCCGGCGACGAAGCGCCCATCATCGGCGACATCGATGTTCACGAGCGTCACGCTCGGCTCTTCATCCTCCCAGGCGTAGATCGCCGGCTCTTCTCGCTTGGTGAGCCCGATCGTCGCGGCGCTGAAATTCTCCCCCGGCGTGATGGTCGAGATCGTGATCTCGCGCCAGGAGGCGTTGTTGTCGTCGTTGTCCTCTTCCGCATCCTCCGGATGGATGTAATGCCCCTCGATGAAGTAGAGCGCATCTTCGTTCAAGTCGGGGTCGAGATCCTCCACGTGGACTTGCAGCCTCCGGCCGATCACGGGAGCGATCGGTGGATCATCGAAGGGATACGGGAACGAACCATCGCTTGCGTTCACCTCGTAGCGCGGACCGAGCCCCGACTGGGAGCCGTTCAATCCCGCGCCGTAGGGGTCGGAGCAGCCTACTCCCAGCGCCGATCCGTTCGGGTTCGGGACGCACTCCGGGTCCGTGCAGAGGAACGGGTCTTGCAGCGCGAAGAACCCGTGCTTGAGCCAGCTCATGCCGATCTGCTCGAATCGCCCATCTTTCAGCCGGTACATGTTCTGCCCGATTACCGGATGCTGATTGGTTCCCGCGACCCAAGCGAGCGGCTCGTCTCCCAAGTTGCAAGATGAAGTTCCCACCGCGAATGCATCGATCCCACCCGAGGTGCCGTAGTTCGCCATGCTCGGCAGGTCGCCGACGATGACATCGGGGCCCGCGGTTGCGAGAGACCGGCCTAGCACGGCGGCAGCAAGGGCGGCCACGAAGACTGCTGAAGGAGCTGCCGTCCAGTTTCGCCAGCGAAAGTTCATGCCCAAGTCACCTCCTCGTGAATGGCGCGATCGAAGTGCACCGCATCGGCACGCGGCACGGCGATGCCGTGGTCATCTGCTTGGTTCCTCGTAGACAGCCCATGGCAGGGGCGCGCGCCCCCGCTTGGGACCATGGTAGCAGCTTCGCAGATTGCCGCGAACCAGGATTCTCGCGCTCCTAACGGCGGCGTTGACTCCCTGCGCTCTCCGCGGCAGGGTTGCACGACGAGGAGGTAGTACTTAGGTGGACACGACTTCGAAGTTACCCCGGCGGACATTCGGCGAGCGCGCGCAAGCCGTGATCGTGATCAGTTTCGCGACCGCCACCGCCATGTGGTGCGCGGGGTACATCTGCCGCCTGCCTGCCCTCGCGCTCCCGGCCCCCCGCGGGTTCGCGCTCTTGATCCTCTGTCTCGGCGGGGGCGGGTTCGCCGCCGGGAGCGCTCGGGTCGACGGCCGGCGTGGCGCGTGGCCGAGCGGACTCCTCACCGGGCTCGGCACGTCGCTCATCAACCTGCTCGTCATCGGCAGCCTCATCGCCCGGCCGGAGAGCCGCGACATGCTCCCGCACGCGGCGGCGTGGGTCGCCGGCTACTTGTGCGCCGGCATGGCCGTGGCGGCTCTGGGAGGCGCGCTCGCGGGACTCGGCGCGCCGCCTGCCGCATCGGGCGAGCCCGCGAACTGGTCCTGCCGCTTCGCGATCGTGGGCTTCTGGGCCACGCTCCTCTTGATCGTGCTCGGCGGAGTCGTCACCTCCAAGGATGCGGGCATGGCGGTGCCCGATTGGCCGACCTCCTTCGGCGCCAACATGTTCCTCTATCCGCTCTCTCGCATGACGGGAGACATCTATTTCGAGCACTCTCATAGGCTTTGCGGCGCGCTCGTCGGCGTGATCTCGCTTTCTTTGTGCGTGTTCCTCGCGCGCGCACGCGAGCGGCACGCCGTCTTGGGCCTCGCGCTCCTCTTGTTCGCGCTCGTCGTGCTCCAAGGCGCGCTCGGTGGAATACGCGTTCTCCAGGACGATCCCCGCATCGCGGTCGTCCATGGCATCGGTGCCCAGATCATCCTCGGCCTGTTCGCTCTGCTCGGCGCGTTGGTCTCCAGCAGGTGGCGCACCGGCTCGGCGCGCATCGCGCCCGGGGGGCGGGGGGATCGATCGCTCTGGCGCTGGCTCCTCGCCGCCGTGCTCTTGCAGCTCGCGTTGGGCGCGCTGCTCCGACACCGCGGCCAAGGCATGTGGCTCTTCCCTCATATCGGCGGCGCGATCGTCGTGCTCGCGCTCGCGGCGGTCTCCGGAGCGCGTGCCGCGCTCGCGCATCGACAAGAGGCCATCCTGCGCCGACTAGGGCTCGTTCTCATCTACTCCGTTGGCGCGCAATTCTTGCTCGGCATCTCCGCGTACGGCGCCACTCGCTTCGACCCGAGCGGCTCGTCGGAGGTGCTGCTCGCGACGACGCACCAAGTCGTCGGCGCTCTCGTGCTCGCGACGGCGGTGCTACTCGCAAGCTGGGGGCACCGCCTGCTCGCTCCCGAAGGCGCCGGTACGCCAGCCATACTGCCGCCGGGCGCGCACAAGTAACCGCAAAAGGGTTTACAAAGCCCGGCGGTAACCATATCCTCCCGCCGCTTTGAGGGGCAAAAGCGCCGCTTGACCCGCCTCGCGCGCGACCGGGGCGGGAACTCCTGTGGAGGTCGCGGTCAGGGTGTCCGAAGCGAAAGTGGCGACCTCGAGCAATCTCATCTTCCCGCCGTGGGTGGACGACCTCGTCAAGCTCATCGGTCTCGGCGCGGCCTTCGGCGGAGTCTATACCGTCGCGATCGTCTGGTTCGGTTTCTCGCCGAAGACGACGGACGTCGGCTACCAGCCCGAGCAGCCGGTTCCCTACAGCCACGCGCTGCACGCGGGCGATCTCGGACTCGACTGCCGCTATTGCCACACGGGAGTCGAGTCCGCGGCGCGCGCCGCGGTTCCTCCGACGCAGACCTGCATGAATTGCCACTCGAAGATTCGACCGCAGAGTCCGCTCCTAGAGCCGGTGCGAAAGAGCTACTCGGACGGAACGCCGGTCGAGTGGATCCGCGTCCACGATCTCGCCGATTTCGCTTACTTCAATCACAGCGCGCACGTCACGCGAGGCGTAGGCTGCGTCTCTTGTCATGGGCGCATCGACCGCATGGAGCGCGTCTATCAAGCGAAGACGCTCAGCATGGGCTTCTGTCTCGAGTGCCACCGCAATCCGGAGCGGCACCTCCGGCCGCTCGACAAGATCACGGACATGGAATGGTCGCTGCCCGCGGACAAGCAGCGCGAGCTGGGCCTCAGCTTGATGCGCGAGCGCGGATTGCACGACGCGGACGGCGCGCCGACCTGGCGCTTGAAAAGACTAGAGAGTTGCTCCACTTGTCACCGTTGACGCGAGTCCCGGCAGAGGATGCCGGTGTGGCGCGCGCAGCGACCGCGGGCGGCGGCGGCGGCGGCGCGGTCGCGGAAGAGCCGCGTCATTGGCGCAGCCTCGAGGAGTTGGCGGAAACGGAAGAGTTCCGCCGCATCGTGGCCAAGGAGTTTCCGCACATCGCGCCGCGCCTGGACACCTCGTCGTCGCGCCGCGACTTCCTGAAGATCATGGGAGCCTCGCTCGCCATGGCGGGGATGAGCGGGCTGAGCGGCTGCCTGCGCTGGCCGAAGGAGAAGATCCTGCCCTTCACCGCGCGGCCGGATGGGCGCCTGCCCGGCGTGCCGGTGCAGTATGCGACCTCGATGGAGCTGGGAGGCGTCGCGCATCCGATCCTGGCAACGAGCTTCGATGGCCGGCCCATCAAGATCGAAGGCAATCCCGAGCATCCGCAGAGCCAAGGAGCGGCGGGGGCGATTCTGCAAGGGAGCGTGCTCGGGATTTACGATCCGTGCCGGAGCCGCCAGCTCAAGCGCCGGAAGGGCGCGGGGGAGCGCGCGGAACTCGCGCCGTGGGCCGAGCTGCAAAGGTTCTCGAGCGAGGTGCGCGGCACGCGCGGAGCCGGCGTCGCGATCCTGCACGGCGCCACGTCATCGCTCGGCTTCCGCGCGGTGCGCGCGCGCCTCGGCGCCGCGATGCCGAACGCGCGCTGGTTCGAGTACGAGCCGGTCTCCGCCGACAACGAACGCGCCGGGAGCGTGCTCGCCTTCGGCCGGCCCTATCGCACGCGCTACGACCTCGCGGGGGCCGCGCGGATCCTCGCGCTCGATGCCGACTTCCTGATGACCCACCCGGAAGCGCTCCGGCTCACGCGGGAATACGCGGCGGGTCGGCGCGGCGAAGATGAGAGCGGGCGCGAGAAGGATGTGAGCCGGCTCTACGTCATCGAGAGCATGCACAGCATCACGGGTTCGGTCGCCGACGAGCGCTACCCCTGCCGCGCGCAGGATGTCGCCAAGGTCGCTGCGGCGATCGCGAGCGAGGTCGCCCGCGGCGGGGGCGAAGTGCCGGCCGCGGCGGCGGAGATCATCGCGCAATGCGGCGCGGCCGCGGCGGCGTGCCCGGTCGAGGACTACGCGGAGATCGCCAAGGATCTCCTCGCGCACCGCGGCGCGGCCCCAGTGATCGCCGGGGCGCGGCAGCCGGCGGCGGTGCACGCGCTCGCGCACCTCATGAATGGCATGCTCGAAAACGCCGGCAAGTGCGTCCGCTACGCAGAAGATCCGGATCCGGCGGCGCGGGCGCACCACGTAGAGTCGCTGCGCGCCCTCGTCACGGAGATCAAGTCGGGAAACGTGCGCACGCTCTTCATCTTGGAGGGTAATCCCGCCTACGACGCGCCGGCCGACATCTCGTTCCGCGACGCCCTGGCGGGCGCGCAGGAGCTAGTTTGCGTGCGCCTTGGACTCTACGAGGACGAAACTTCCGCGCTCTCTACGTGGCACGTGCCCGCCGCCCACTATCTGGAATCGTGGGGTGATGCGCGCAGCTTCGATGGCGCGATCAACGTCGTGCAGCCGCTCATCGAGCCGCTCTACGGCGGCAAGAGCCAAGTCGAATTCTTGAGCATGATCGCCGACGAGGCGCCGCGCTCCGGCTACGACATCACGCGGGAGGCGATCGGCGCGCTCGCGGGCGGCGCGGACCCCCTGCGCTTCTGGGAGCGAGTCCTGCACGACGGCTTCGTCCGCGAGAGCGCGACGCCTGCAATCGCGCCGCGACTCGCGCCGCAAGACGACCTGCGGGAGTCCCTTGCCCGCGCTCTCGCGAGGCCCGCCGGGTTGGAAGCGGTATTCGCCCAGGACTACAAGGTCTACGACGGCCGCTTCGCCAACAACGGCTGGCTCCAGGAGCTGCCGGATCCGATGACGAAGCTCACCTGGGACAACGCGGCGATCGTCGGAGTGGGAATGTCCCGGTCGCTCGGCATCGAGACGGGCGACCTGCTCGATGTCACGGTGGCAGGCAGGACGCGCAAGCTACCCGCGTTCGTGCTGCCAGGGCATTCGAACGACTCGATCACGATCCACCTCGGCTACGGACGCGAGGGCTTCGCGAAGGTCGCCGGCGGCGCGACCTACAACCGGAAATTCGAGATGGACGCGAGCCTCGTCCATCGCGCGACCGAATCGGTCGACGGCTCGACCGTCGGATTCGACACCTATCGCTTGCGGCCGGCGGAGTCGATGCTGGAGGCGGGCGTGCCGGCCGCCGTGACGAAGACGGGCGGCAAGTACGTCCTCGCGACGACGCAAGTCCACCACGCGGTCCATACCGGACTCCGCGGAGAGACGGACCGCCGCCTCGCCTCGCTGATTCGCACCCAGGACATCGGAT
The DNA here is from genome assembly GCA_022616235.1 of Planctomycetota bacterium. GTDB lineage: Bacteria > Planctomycetota > UBA8108 > UBA1146 > JAKEFC01 > JAKEFC01. The sequence goes on along the minus strand of JAKEFC010000019.1, from coordinate 30,036 downwards.
CCTATCGCCGCCACGGCGGCGGCGGCGAGCACCACGGCGCGGGACACCATGTCCTCGATTCGCTCTGGACCGAGCACAAGTACGATGGGCACCGCTGGGCGATGGCGATCGACCTCAGCACCTGCACGGGATGCAGCGCCTGTGTCGTCGCTTGCCAGGCGGAGAACAACATCGCCGTCACCGGCAAGGACGAAGTCGCCTACGGCCGCGAGATGCACTGGATCCGCATCGATCGCTACTTCACCGGCGACGAAGACGACCCGCGCGCCTCGCACCAGCCGGTCACCTGCCATCACTGCGAGAACGCTCCCTGCGAGCAAGTCTGTCCGGTCGCGGCGACGGTGCACAGCGCCGAGGGCCTCAACGACATGGTGTACAACCGCTGCATCGGCACGCGCTATTGCTCGAACAACTGCCCCTTCAAGGTGCGGCGCTTCAACTACTACAACAACTACAAGGATGTCTCGCCGCTCGAGGCGATGATCTACAATCCCGAAGTTTCGATGCGGCACCGGGGCGTGATGGAAAAGTGCACGTTCTGCGTGCAGCGGATCAACGGCGCGAAGATCCGCGCGCGAAACGAGAAACGGGAGATCCGGGATGGCGAGATCACGCCGGCGTGCGCGCAGAGCTGTCCGGCGCAGGCGATCGTCTTCGGCGACCTCGGCGATCCGGCGGGGCGCCTCGGAAAAGCGCACGCGCACGCCCGCGCGTATTCGCTCCTCGATGAGCTGCATCTGAAGCCGCGCACCAAGTACCTCGTGCGCCTCACGAATCCCGTGCACCCGCTCGCGGCGGCGGAGGAACCCAAGCATGGATAAATTGGGTATGTCGCACGGAACGAGCGCAGCGCGATGAGCCACGCGGTCCACGACAACACGCTCGAGCAGCCCGGCCAGCGGGCGCCGCTGATCTTAGGCGCCAACGACTACACGTCGGTCACCGACAAGGTCTGCCGCATCGTCGAGAGCAAGCCGACGATCGGCTGGTGGGCGGCGTTCTCCATCTCGTTCATGGCGCTCACGATGCTCGGGCTCCTCATCGCGTACCTGATCGGCACGGGCATCGGCGTGTGGGGGATCAACAACCCCGTCGGCTGGGGCTACGACATCGTGAATTTCGTGTTTTGGGTCGGGATCGGCCACGCGGGCACCCTGATCTCCGCGATCCTGTTCCTCTTCCGCCAGCGCTGGCGCACGGGGATCAACCGCGCCGCGGAAGCGATGACGATCTTCGCCGTGATCTGCGCCGGGATGTTCCCGGGCATCCACACCGGGCGCGCCTGGATGGCGTTCTACATGTTCCCGCTGCCGAATCAGATGGAGATGTGGCCCAACTTCCGGAGCCCGCTCCTCTGGGACGTGTTCGCGGTGGGAACCTATTTCACCGTCTCGCTCCTCTTTTGGTACATGGGGATGCTCCCGGACCTCGGCGCGCTCAGGGACCGGGCGAAGACCAAAGCGCGGCAACTCGTCTACGGGATCCTCGCGCTCGGCTGGCGCGGCTCCACGCGGGCGTGGATCACCTACGAGCGCGCCTACTTGATCCTGGCGGCGCTCGCGACGCCGCTCGTCCTCAGCGTCCACTCCGTCGTGAGCTTCGATTTCGCCGTCTCCCAAGTCCCCGGCTGGCACACAACGATCTTCCCGCCGTATTTCGTGGCCGGCGCGATCTTCAGCGGCTTCGCGATGGTGATCACGCTCATCGCGCCTGCGCGGGAGTGGTTCGGGCTCAAGGACCTCATCACGCTCCGCCACCTCGACAACATGAACAAGATCATCCTCGTGACCGGCACCATCGTCGGCTATGCCTACGCCACCGAGTTCTTCGTGGCCTGGTACAGCGGCAACCCGATCGAGCAGTTTACTTTCATCAACCGCGCCTTCGGCCCCTACGGGTGGGCCTACTGGATCATGGTGAGCTGCAACGTGCTCTCGCCGCAGGTGTTTTGGTTCAAGTGGTGCCGCACGAACTTCTGGGTAATGATGATCATCGCCGCGTTCGTGAACATTGGGATGTGGTTCGAGCGCTACGTGATCATCGTCAGCTCGCTCGCCAACGACTACATGCCATCGGCGTGGGGCTACTACCGTCCGACCTGGGTCGACGTCGGCATCCTGATCGGCAGCTTCGGGCTCTTCTTCACCCTGTTCTGCCTCTTCGCGCGCTTCCTCCCCTTCGTCGCGATGGCGGAGGTGCGGGGCACCATGGCGCAGGATCATCATTACGCGGAATTGGCGAAGCTCGCGGTGCCTGGCAAGGCCGCGCAGTCGGTCCCGCATCGTCCCGCGGAAGCGGTGGTGAGGTAAATCGATGAGCGCGCACGCGGACCAGCCGGGAACGAGATTCGGGACGCCGCAAGACGGAGTCGCCCACGGCGGCGGGAGCGGCACCGTCCTCGGCGTGCTCGCCGAATTCGGAAACGAGCACGGCATCCTCGCGGCCGCCGAGCGCGTTCGCGACGCCGGCTATCGCGCCTGGGACACGCACACGCCCTACCCCGTGCATGGGCTCGAGAAGGCCATGGGCCTGCGCGCGTCGCCGATCCCGTGGATCGTGCTCGCGGCCGGGATCACGGGCGCGGGGAGCGGCTTGCTGATGCAGTGGTGGATGAACGCCTACGACTACGCGCTCACGATCAGCGGCAAGCCGCTCTGGAGCATCCCCGCGAGCATTCCGGTGACCTTCGAGGTGACGATCCTCCTCAGCGCGTTCGGAGCATTCTTCGGGATGCTCGCGCTGAACGGACTGCCGCGGTTCTATCACTTCGCGTTTCACTCGAACCGCTTCAAGCGCGCGACGCAGGATCGTTTCTTCATCAGCATCGATGCGCGCGACCCCGGATTCTCCGCGGAGAAGACGGCGCGGTTCCTCCAAGGACTCGGCGCGGCGAGCGTCGAAGTGATTACGGACTAACGGCGCGAGGGAAGAGCGCGACAAGGAGCGAGAGAGGCGCATGGCGACGCAGAAAAAGATGCCCGGCTGGATCCACTGGATCTTCGCCACGCTCACGGTGCTCGCGCTCGTGCCGCCGTTCGTCATCTATCGCGCCCGCTACGCGAAGTCGACGGAGCCGCGCGTGCACCCGATCCCGGACATGGACAATATGGACTATTACGAGGCGCAGAGCGAAAATGTGGCGTTTGCGGACAAGCGTGCGATGCGGCTGCCGGTGGCCGGCACCGTGGCGCGCGGCGAGCTTCGAGAGGATGATCATTTTTACCGGGGCAAAGTGAATGGTGCGTGGGCGCAAAAGCTGCCCGCGGCGGACCCGGAGACGAAGAAGCCGCTCCTCCTGGACCAGGCACTCCTGGAGCGGGGGCGAGCGCGCTACAACATCTACTGTAGCCCGTGCCACGGCTACGATGGCACCGGCACCGGGCTCGTCGCCCTGCGCGGGCGGCTCGGCTCGGAGGCGAGCTTCGTGGCGCCTACCGACCTGCACAAGGTCGGTAAAGACAGCCCGGTCGAGCAGCCGGACGGGCAGATGTTCAACACCATCACGAACGGCCTCCGCACGATGCCTCCGTACGGCCCGCAGATTCCGCCGCGGGATCGCTGGGCGATCGTCGCCTACGTGCGGGCCCTGCAGCGGAGCCAGGCGGCGCGTCCGGAAGACGTGCCGCAGGATGAGTTCGCTCGAAAAGAGCGCTGGCCGCGGTACTAGTGGCACGGAGGCCGGAAGGTAGATAACGGCGCGCGGAGGGCGCGCGCCGGTTCGAGAGCTACGACGGGAGCCGAGCAAGTGAGCACGATGCGAGCGCCGATCGACATCACGCTGGAGCCCCGCCGGCTCGACGCCCTCGCTGGGCGCATCATCGCCGCGGGCGTCCTCCTCGGCGCGGTGTTCCTCCTCTGCTCCTGGCTGCTCTCCCAATACGCGATCCCGGCCGAAGCTCGCGCGCTCTTCTCGGAGAAAGCCTTCTACCTCAGCTATCTCGTCGGCGTGTGCTTCGTCCTGTCCCTCTCTCTCGGCGGTCTCTTCTTCGTCTTGATCCAGCACGTGACGGGCGCCGGCTGGAGCGTCGTCGTCCGGCGCCTCGCCGAGGGGCTCGCGATGGCGATGCCCTTCGTGCTCCTCTTCTTGTTTCCGGTTCTCTTCTGGTGGAAGGGCGTCATCTACGAGGGGTGGATGGACCCCGCGCAGAACGCGCACCTCGGAGAGCAGAAGCTCGGCTACCTGAACGCCGAGTGGTTCTCGGCGCGCGTCATCGGCTGCATCGCGATCTGGACCGCGATCGCGGCGATCTACTTCGGCGGCTCGCTGCGCCAAGACGCCTCTGGGGACCCGCGCATCTCGAAACGGCTCAAGTTCATCGCCGGCCCCTGCATCATCGTGTTCGCCCTCACGCTGACCCTCGCGGCCTTCGACCTCCTCATGTCGCTCGTGCCGGAGTGGTACAGCACGATCTTCGGCGTCTACTACTTCGCCGGCTCCGCGATGGTCTTCTTCGCGTTCCTCGCCAACGCGATGCGCTGGTTGCAGCGCAACGGCCGCCTCTCCCACTCCATCACGCCGGAGCACTACCACGACGTCGGCAAGTTCTGCTTCGCGTTCGTGGTGTTCTGGGCCTACATCGCTTTTTCTCAATACATGCTGATGTGGTACGCGAACTTGCCGGAAGAGACTTCCTACTACCGCATCTTCCACAAGGGAGAATTCCAGACGCAGTGGGGGATCCTCGGCTGGATCCTGATCATCGGCCACTTCTTCGTGCCGTTCCTCCTCCTGCTCTCGCGCCACGTGAAGCGGAATCCCGCGGCGCTCGTGGCGGGGACCGTGTGGGTGATGTTGATGCACTACGTGGATCTCTTCTGGCTCGTGTTTCCGCACGAGCGCTCGGCGCCGGCGGCGTGGGTCTACGAGAGCGCGGGCGGCGTCATGACGTCGATCGGACTGTTTCCGCTCCTGCTCACCGGATTCTGCGCCACGGCGGGGCTCGTCGGCTTCTACGTGGCGGCGGTCGCGATCGTCCTCAGGGGCTGCTCGCTCGTGCCGGAGCGGGATCCGCGCCTGCCCGAGTCGCTCGTGTTCGAGAACGCATAGGAGCGGGGGAATGACCGATTCGCACGGACACGGCTACGGCGCGGACAAGGAAGTCTGGATCGAAGACCCGAGCTGGCGGAGCACCCTGATCGTGGGGCTCGTCGGGGTCTTCTTCCTGGTCGCTTGCATCTACTGGGTGAGCGGGGCGTTCTACGACGTGGAGGAGCGGATCATCGAGGAGAGTTTCGTTACCCCCGAGATCGCCGCGCGCGAGCAGTACCGCACGCAGCAGGCGCGGCGCCTCGCCGGCTACGGCGTCCGCAAGCTGGAGACGGGCGGGGAAGCGTTGATGATTCCGATCGAGCGGGCGATGGAGATCGTGGCGCGCGAGCGCGGCGCCGGAAAGTAAGGGCGAGATGGCAGCGACGGCCGAACTGCGAAGGCAAGCGGAGCGGACTGCGAAGCCGATGGCACGCGCGCTCGCCGCGCCGGTGCTTTGCACATTGTGGGCGCTCCTCGTGACCTCGCCGCTCGCGGCGGAGACGACAGGGGATGCGAAATTCGATCGCGTGGCTGCCGCCGCACAGATCGAGCCGCGCCTCGACGCCCAAGTGCCGCTCGACCTCGAGCTGGTCGACATGACGGGCACGGAGATCACGCTGGGCTCGATCCTGAACGGCAACCGTCCCGCGCTCCTCACGCTCGTCTACTACACCTGCCCGTCCCTCTGCAATCAGGTGATGGAAGCCCTCGTGACGACCTTGGTGACGACGGAGCTGGTGCCCGGCAAGGACTTCGATGTCGTCATCGTGAGCATGGACCCGCGCGACGGCGCTGCGCAATCGCGGACGCGTCACGCGCATTTCCTCGAGCGCTACGGCCGCCCGGAAACCTCCGCCGGTTGGCACCACCTCACCGGCACCGAAGCGAACGTGCGACTTCTCGCGGACACGATCGGCTTCGGCTACCGGTGGGTCGAGGAGCAGAAGCAATACGCGCACGGCGCGGGGCTCTTCATGATCACGCCGGCGGGAAGGCTTTCGCGCGTCCTCGGCGGCGTCGCCTACGAGCCCGACCAGATCGAGATGGCGCTGGTCGATGCCGGCGAGGGCAAGATCGGCTCGCCGTTCGCGCGCTTCATCCTCATGACCTGCATGTCGTGGGATCCCGTGAAGGGCCGCTACATTCCTGCCGCGTTCACGATCATGAAGATCGGCGGCGTCATCACGATCCTCCTCGTCGGAGGACTCCTCCTCATCTTGCACGCGACCAGGCACAAGCAGAAGGCGCAGACGGCGCCGCAGATCCCGGCAGGAACGACGCCATGAACCCATTGAAATGGATGCTCCCGCCGCAGAAGTCGAATTTCGCGGGCGATGTCGATTGGCTCTTCTACTACATCACGTGGGTGAGCATCTTCTTCTTCGTGCTCATCCTCGTGTTGATGATCGCCTTCGTGATCAAGTACCGCCGCCGCGATCCGAACGATCCGCCCGGTGAGGGACCCGAGCACCACCTGCCGCTCGAGATCACCTGGACCGTGATCCCGCTCATCCTGGTGATTTTCATGTTCTACTGGGGGATGGTCGGCGCCAACGAGATGGCGACCCCGCCGGCGAACGCGTACGACATCCAGGTCTCGGCACAGCAATGGAGTTGGCAATTCACGTACCCGAACGCCAAGTCGGACAAGGATCTCCACATCCCGCCGGGCCAGCCGGTCGTGCTCACCATGACGTCGCAGGATGTCTTGCACGCATTCTATGTTCCAGCGTTTCGCGTGAAAAATGACATCGTGCCGAAGAAGTACTCGAAGGTCTGGTTCACGTGCGACAGTCCCGGAGATTATCAGGTGTTTTGCGCCGAATACTGTGGAACAGACCACTCGAACATGCGAGCGCGGGCGATCGTGTACGAGTCACGCGAGGCGTTCGAAGCGAAGATGGCGATATTGGACATTAGGCCGGAGGGTCGCAGTCTTGAGGAGCATGGAAAGATCATGCACACGGACAAGGGGTGCGCTCAGTGCCACATTACGACGACCCCAAAGCCGGGCCAGATACTCCTCGCGCCTAGTTGGCGCAACCTATCAAGAGACTTTGGGCAGCTAAGGGAATTCACTGATGGATCGAGGCAGATCGTGGACGAAGCATACGTCCGCGAGTCGATGCGGACGCCGAGCAAGAAGATCGTAGCAGGCTTCGGGCCCACAATGCCGGTCCCGACCCTCACGCAAGACCAGGAAGACAGCATTGTCGCGTTCATCAAGTCGCTCAAAGATACCCCCGAAGAATAAGGAGGGGTCGGCGCCATGAGCACGAGCTACCAGTCGAGCGCGGAGGAGACCGCTCCCGCTCCCGAGAACTACCTGACCAGCTCGCGCGGCATCGCGTCCTGGATCTTCACGCTGGACCACAAGCGGATCGGCATCCTCTACGGCGTGATGATCCTGCTCTCCTTCGCCGCAGCAGGCTTCATCGCGCTCCTGATCCGCACCGAGCTTCTCACGCCGGCGCTCGATCGCGCCCCCTCCGGCGACCAGTACAACGCCTGGTTCACCCTTCACGGGGCGATCATGGTGTTCATGGTGATCATCCCTGGCGTCCCGGCGGCGCTCGGCAACTTCGTCCTCCCCCTCATGCTCGGCGCGAAGGACGTCGCCTTCCCGCGCCTGAACCTCATGAGCTTCTACTTCTGGCTCGGTGGCGCGGGGTTCCTGCTCAGCACGCTGTTCCTGGCCGGCAGCACCAAGGTCTACGGTGTGGACACCGGCTGGACCCTCTATCCGCCGCACAGCATCCGCACGACGCAATTTGCTTCCTTGGCGCTTACGGGGGTGTTCCTCCTCGGCTTCAGCTCCATCTTCACGGGGCTAAACTTCATCGTGACGATCCAGAAGCTGCGGCCGCGGGCGATGACTTGGTTCAAGATGCCGCTCTTCCTCTGGGCGATCTACTCGACCGCGGTGCTGCAAGTGATGGCGACGCCGGTGCTCGCGATCACGCTCCTCCTCTTGATCGTCGAGCGGACGATGGGGATCGGCATCTTCAACCCCGCCCTCGGCGGCGACCCGGTGCTCTTCCAGCACTTCTTCTGGTTCTACTCCCACCCCGCGGTCTACATCATGATCCTGCCCGCGATGGGGGTCGTCAGCGAGTTGATCGCGGTACACAGCCACCGGCACATCTTCGGCTATCGCTTCATCGCGTGGTCGAGCGTGGCGATCGCCATGTTCAGCTTCATCGTGTGGGGACATCACATGTTCACGAGCACGATGTCGCCGCTCATGAACGCGATCTTCAGCGCCCTCACCTTTTCGGTGTCGATCCCGAGCGCGATCAAGGTCTTCAACTGGCTCGCGACGCTCTACAAGGCCTCGATCAGCATCACCACGCCGATGCTCTACGGGCTCGCGTTCATCATCCTGTTCACGATCGGCGGCCTCACCGGACTCCACCTCGGGACCTTGCAAGTCGACATTCACCTCCACGACACCTACTTCGTGGTCGCGCACTTCCACTACGTGATGATGGGAAGCGCGCTCATGGCGATGTTCGGCGGACTCCACCACTGGTGGCCGAAGATCACCGGGCGCACCTACAGCGAGCTGCTCGGCCAGGTTTCCTTCTGGCTGATTTTCATCGGCTTCAACACGGCCTTCCTGCCGCAATTCGTCATGGGCTCCCTCGGCATGCCGCGGCGCTACGCGAGCTATCCCGCCGACGCGGGGTTTACCGGCTACCACATCGCATCGACCATCGGCGCCTACATCATGGCGGTAGGGTTCGTCGTCATGTTCGTCTGCTTCGTCCAATCTCTCGCCGCGGGGAGGAAAGCGGCGGCAAATCCATGGGGCGGCAACTCGCTCGAATGGCACTGCGCGGCGCCGCCGCCGCACACGAACTTCGAGACGGTGCCGGAGGTCATCGACTGCTACGACTTCCACGATTGGCGCTACGATGCCGCGAGCGGCGGCTTCATCAAGAAAACCACGGCGCCCGGCCGCGTGCCGGCGTAGAGGCATGGGGGAGCGGTTGGCGACTAGGCGCGAGCACACATGAGCCACGATAACGGCAGCGGCACTGCGGCCACGCACGGGCACGGTGAGCACGGCCATGCGCACGTGCCTCACCTCGAGCACCACTTCGAATCCCTCGAGCAGCAGTTCAGCGCGGCGAAGTTCGGGATGTGGCTCTTCCTGGCGCAGGAGATCCTCTTCTTCGGCGGACTCTTCTGCGCCTATTCGGTCTACCGCGCGATCCACCCCGAGGTCTACGTCTGGGCGAGCCAGTATCTGGACAAGATCTGGGGCGCCGTGAACACCGTCGTGCTCCTCGTGAGCAGCCTCACGATGGCGCTCGGCGTCCGCTCCGCGCAGCTTCGCCAGAAGAACATGACCCTCCTCTGGCTCTTCCTCACCTTCGTGTGCGCCTCTGCCTTCATGGCGGTCAAGTACCAGGAATACAGCCACAAGATCCACGACGGTCTCGTGATGGCAGGCGATGACGATCCCAACGATCCGACTCGACGCACAGGCTTCGGTGCGGGTTTCCGGGGCTTCAACTACAAACAGCGCATGGAAGAGGACAGGGTTGCGGCGGAGGAAGCGCAGTACCTGCGCAAGTTGTACTTCCCGGAGGTTCTCGCCGCGCCGGTCGCGGCAGCGCTCCCGGAAGACCAGCGCTCGGTGCTTACTCCGCCGGCGAAGGGCCCGACCGGACTCGCGATCGCGGAGATCGTGCCGCAGGATTCATCCGATCTGCACGCGGACGGCGCAAGCGACGCCGAACACGCCTCGAAACGGCCGGAGGGGGCGCGTCCTCGCGACATCCACATCTTCATCGGGATCTACTTCGCACTCACCGGGCTCCACGGGATCCACGTCCTCGCGGGGATGATCATGCTCGCGTGGCTCATGTGGGGCGTGTCGAAGGGGCGCCACATCGACGGCCACTTCACGAAGATCGATCTCGGCGGCCTCTATTGGCACCTCGTCGACCTGGTATGGATCTTCCTCTTCCCGCTCCTCTATCTGATCTCGTGAAAACGGAATCTCGAGGAAAGGCAAGCTGGCGATGACGACTAGCGTTCATGGGACTCAGGCTGGCGCGATGCACGACGGCACCGGGGACGCGCACGGCGCGATCGGGCACATCGTGCCCGCGGCGCTGCTCGTGAAAATACTGCTCGCGCTCCTCGTGCTCACGGTCATCACCGTGGCGGTGAGCTACCTGGACCTCGGACCTCTCAATCTCGCCGTCGCGCTCGGAGTCGCCGTGATCAAGGCCTCCCTCGTCGTGCTCTTCTTCATGCACTTGCGTTGGGACAAGCCCTTCAACGCGGTCGTGTTCGTGAGCACGCTCCTCTTCCTCGGTCTCTTCATAGGCTTCTCGCTCTTGGACACGCTCGAGTATCAGCACCAGATCATCCCCGACTTCGGCAAAGAGGCCTTCCCGCAGTTCCCATCGGACACTGCGGTTCCGAAGTAGGCATGCGCGACTCGCGCGACGCCCCGGATCCGATCCCTCCGGTGGAGCCGCGCGAAGTGTGGCCCCCCTACGCGAAGGGGCAGAGCCTTCCCGGCGCCGGCGTGCTCGGGATGTGGTTCTTCCTCGCCTCCCTCACGATGCCGTTTCTCGCCGTATTCGTCGGCTACCTCGTCTTCCGCGCCACCTACCAGCCGTGGCCGCCTGCGGGAGCGCCGCCGCTACCCGCGCTCCTCTGGGTCTGCACCGGGCTCATTCTATGCGCGAGCATCGCGGTACACTGGGGCCTCGTGTCGGTGCGCGCGGAGCGGCAGGCCCGCGTGCGCGCAGCGACACTCGCGGCGCTCGTCCTCGGCGCGGCGTTCTTCGCCTGCCAGTGCGGCGTGTGGCACGAAGTGTGGCGGGGGTGGGAGGGGGTCCTGGCCGCGCATCCCGCCGCCGCGCCTGGAGAGCAGCCGGCGGTGCCCGCCGCGCTCCGCATCTTCGTCGTGACGCTCTTCCTCTTCACGTCGCTCCACGCGATCCACGTCATCGGCGGGCTCGTTCTGCAGACGGTGGTCACGATCCGCGCCTTCCGCGGCGTCTATCGCTACTACCACCACCCGGGGATCACCTACAGCGCAATGTATTGGCACTTCCTCGACGCCGCTTGGCTGCTCGTCTTCCTAGCGCTCGTCCTCGGGAGCCGCTAGCAACCGGTTCGCTGTCTTCGGCAAGATTCGGCGTATCGACGCTTTGACTGCAGCGAATCGAAGTGCCGGCGATACTGCCTCTTACGCCAATTCCACGCATGATCCTTGACTCCGCACCAAGCGAGCGCGATACATCGGGTGCTTCAAAGGAAAGGTGATGCGCGGTTCAACAGGAACATGACGGGAATTCCAACGGGCTCATACGGCCACGTCGGAACCTGCTAATCGTCCCTCGGACAGTTCGCAATGATTCCATGGCGCGCACGGCGGCAGCTTTTATCACGAATACGCACTCCCCGAGTCGGTCTATCTCCGTGGCGATACGGACCTCGACGGAATCATCGGACTGGCCGATATCTTTTATCTGCTCGCCTATTTGCTAGGCGAAGCCGAGACGACGTGCGTTCCGACGTGCGACATCGATGGCGATGCGCATGTCACGATCGTCGATCCTGTCTTGCTCATTCAGTTTCTGTACTTGGCTGGCCGGCAGCCCGCTGCGCCGTATCCGGTTTGCGGCGCGCCGCTTGAGGCAACAGATCTGAAGTGCACGCAGTTCGTGTGCGAGTAAGTCACGATCAGAGCGCGGAGTCTGCCACACGGCCCCACCGCAAGCACGGAAAGACGCCGGGCGACTACGGCCCGCCGAATTGGGTTTGCCGCGCCGCGTAGTACGCGAACCAGAAGGACGTGCGCACGGCGGTGACTGGACCCTCGCGCGCGGCGACCCACGCGCACTCGGGGCCCTCGCGATAGCGGAGCGTGAGCCGCGTTTTTCCCGCCATCGCGCTCCACGTGGCATGCGGCGTGCCTGCGGCGTTCGCGGCGATCGTCGCGAACGGAAAGGAGAACTCTCCTTCCGGCGTCGTGACGATGAGCACGCGGGAGAAGGGCACCCCCGAGCCGGGGGGCGGCTCTGGGATCGCAGAGAAGCGCGGGACGCCGGCCTGGTAGTACGTGAAGTGAGGATCCTTGCCGTAGAGCTTCCGGAAGGCGCGCGCGTTGCTCGGGTTCGTCGTGCCGTTCACGAGCGTCGAGTCGGGGTGCATCGCGAGCCAGTCGCCGAGCGTGAGGAGCGCGCAGGGAACCGCTTCCAGTTGCACCCCCGCGCGCGGGCCGCTGATCGCGCGCCCCGTGAGCTGGCTCCAAAGGCTGCGCGCATCCGCATCCGTCTGATGGTCGTCGTAGAAGAGCAGATTCGAGTTGAGGAGGAGTCCGCTAATGCGGAAGGTCAGCACTTCGCCGCCGACCGTCCGCAGGTACACCGCCGCGCTGTCGCAGAGCCCGGAGTAGGTGACGGCGATCGGCCTCTCGGCGAGGGTGTCGTTCGCGACCTCGTGCCAATTCAGGATCCGGAGCGGGTAGGCGCGCGCTTCGCCGCCGAGCGCGACGCCGATCACGCGGTCTTCGAGCGCGACCAGATGGTAGGAGAGATCCTTTCGCTCCTCGCGCGTGAGGATGAGCGGCTCGTTGAGCGGCTTCAGCGCATCGAGCGCCATGTTGCCGTTTTGGATTCGCTCCACGGGCACGATCGCGGTGGAGAGGTCGAAGCTGTTCGCGACCGCGCGCCCGGGCAGCTCCCCGGACTCCCAATTCCTGACGTCGAGGATCCAGACGCCGCGCCAGATCACGGTCGCGATCACGAGCAGCGCGGCCACCCACAAGGGCCAAGCGCTCTTCCAGTCGAGCATGCGCTCGCGCGGCGGCGGCGATTCGGAGGCCGGCAACTCGGTGCCCGCGCCTACCATGGGCGCTGGAACGGCTGCGCCGTGGGATCAAAGATCAGGAGCGCCAGCACCGCGGGCAAGTAGACGATGCTCGCGAAGAAGAGCTTGCGCGCGTTGCCATCGCTCGGCTCCCTTCGAAAGCGCTGCACCGCGCGCAGTAAGTACGCCCCGAGCGCGGCGCATCCGGCCATCGCGACCCAGCCGCCGATGGAAGCGAGCGGCGCGAGCAGGGAGAGCGCGACGAGCGCGAGAGCGTAGAGCATCGCGAAGCGGCCGGTGAGTTCCCCGCTCGGGTCTACGACCGGCAGCATCTGAAACCCGGCGCGGCGGTAGTCCTCGCGGTAGATCCATGCGATCGCGAGGAAGTGGGGAATCTGCCAGGCGTAGAGCATCGTGAAGAGGAGCCATGCGCCCCTCTCGAGCCCGCCGGTGGCTGCTGCCCAGCCGATGAGGGGCGGGATCGCGCCGGGGATCGCCCCGGCGAGCGTGTTCAGCGTGGCGCGCCGTTTGAGCGGCGTGTAGACGAGGAGGTAGAGGAGGAGCGATGCCAGCGCCAGCCCCGCCGCGAGCGGGTTTGCCCCGGCGCAAAGGAGCGACAGCCCGCTCGCGCTGAACAGGACGGCCGCCGCAAGCCCGAACCAAAACGGCACCGCGCGCGCGGGGAGGGGGCGCGCGCGCGTGCGCGCCATGCGGGCGTCCGCGTCCATCTCCCAGCACTGGTTGAACGCGCTCGCTCCCGCGGAGACGAGTGCGGTGCCGAGGAGCACGAAAAGGAGCGGAGGAAAGCTCGCGTATGGGGGAGAGTCGGCGGCGCCGAGGATGTACCCCGCCCCCGTCGTGACGACGACGAGCGCGGTGAGACGCAGCTTCCCCAATTCGACGAGCGCGTGCCACATCGCCCCGAGGGTCGGAGCGCCGGCGGCGGTACTGACGGCGGCACCGGCGGCACTGGCGGCGCGCGGCGGATGCTCCGGCTTGTCGGCGACGGCGTCGCTCATCGAGACTTTCTTCCCACGTGATCGCGCGCGCCACTCGAGCGGCGCGCACCGCTGCGAAGCGGCGAATACTAGGCCGAGACGAAGCGCGTTCACAACGAATCCGCGCCGGCGTTCCGAAGTGGCCGAGGCGCGGTAGGCGCGAGGCACGCGCGCGTAGGACGAGGCTTTCCGGTTTGCGCCGAGGGCAATTCTCGGCGCGCCAAGTCCCCGCTCCCTGTTTCGGACCCTCCCAATTTTTGCCTTGCGATAAATAGGAATGAAAAGGTACTCTTTTCCCGGAGGCGCCGTGATTCGAATCACCCGGCAGACCGATTACGGGATCGTCCTACTCTCCCACATGGCGCGGGGGGGGAGCGCGGAGGTGCATACGGCGCCGGAGCTTGCGGAGGCGAGCCGGCTGCCGCTCCCCATGGTGAGCAAGATCCTGAAGCTCCTCACCCGGGCGGGGCTCCTCGGCTCCCAGCGGGGCGTCAAGGGGGGCTACCGCCTCGCGCGGCCCCCGGCGGAGATCACGGTGAGCGCCATGGTGGCGGCCCTGGAAGGGCCGGTCGCCATCACCGCGTGCGTGGCCGACGCGGAGACCTTCTGCGAGCACGCGGGCTCGTGCGCCACCGAAGCGAATTGGCAGCTCATCAACCGCGCGATTCGCGAGGTGCTCGACCGCATCACGCTCGCGGACATGACCTGCCAAGTGCTCGCGCACACCTTGGCGGGCGCGAAGTGCGGCCGGGCCCTCGTCGCCGCGGCGCCCCGCGCGCGCGCGGTGGAGACGAGACCGGCGAATTGAGCGAGAACTCGGGAAGAGAAGGACGCATGGCGGATTCGAATCGCGACATCGAAGCGCTCGCGAACCGCGAATACAAATACGGCTTCGTGACGGAGATCGATTCCGAGACGCTGCCGCGCGGTCTGAACGAAGAGATCGTGCGTGCGATCTCCGAGCGGAAGACCGAGCCTGAGTGGCTGCTCGAGTGGCGCTTGAAAGCGCTACGACATTGGCTCGGCATGACGGAGCCATCGTGGCCCAACGTCCGCCATCCTCCGATCGACTACCAGGACATCATCTACTACTCCGCGCCGAAGCAGAAGGCGCGCTTGGAGAACCTGGACCAAGTCGACCCCGAGCTGCTCGCCACCTTCGAGAAGCTGGGGATCTCCCTCGAGGAGCAGAAGCGGCTTAGCGGAGTCGCCGTCGACGCGGTGTTCGACAGCGTGTCCGTCGCGACCACGTTCAAGGACAAGCTCGCGGAGTTGGGGATCGTCTTCTGCTCATTCTCGGAAGCGGTGCAGAGCCATCCGGAGCTGGTGCAGCGCTACCTCGGGTCGGTGGTTCCCTACACCGACAACTACTTCGCGTCGCTCAATTCCGCGGTCTTCAGCGATGGCTCCTTCTGTTACATCCCGGCCGGCGTCCGCTGTCCGATGGAGCTGTCCACGTACTTCCGCATCAACGCCGCGAATACCGGCCAGTTCGAGCGCACGCTGATCGTCGCCGAGCCGAACAGCTACGTGAGCTACCTCGAGGGGTGCACCGCCCCGATGCGGGACACGAATCAGCTCCACGCGGCGGTCGTCGAATTGGTGGCGCTCGAGCGCGCGCAGATCAAGTACTCCACGGTGCAGAACTGGTACCCCGGGGACAAGGACGGCAAGGGCGGCATCTACAACTTCGTCACGAAGCGCGGCGCCTGCCGCGGGCGCGGCTCGAAGATCTCCTGGACCCAAGTCGAGACCGGCTCCGCGATCACTTGGAAGTATCCGAGCTGCATCTTGCAGGGCGATGATTCCGTCGGCGAATTCCACTCCGTCGCCGTGACGAACCACCACCAGCAGGCGGATACCGGCACGAAGATGGTACACATCGGGAAGAACACACGGAGCACGATCATCTCGAAGGGGATCTCCGCGGGACGCGGCCAGAACACCTACCGCGGCCTCGTGAAGGTCCAGAAGGGCGCGGAAGGGGCGCGCAACTTCTCGCAGTGCGACTCGCTCCTGCTCGGCGACCGCTGCGGCGCGCACACGTTTCCTTACATCGAGGTCAAGAACCCGACCGCGAAGGTGGAGCACGAAGCGACGACCTCGCGCATCGGCGAGGACCAGATCTTCTACTGCAACCAACGCGGAATCTCGACCGAGGATGCCGTGACGCTCATCGTGAACGGGTTCTGCAAGGAAGTGCTGAGCGAGCTGCCGATGGAGTTCGCCGTCGAAGCGCGGAACCTGCTCGGCATCAGCCTCGAAGGCAGCGTGGGGTAATCCCGCCTGCGGAACAAATCGAAACGCAATCGGAAAAGAGTCGGACTTGCTCGAGATCAAAGGACTGAAGGCGCGCGTCGAGGACAAGGAGATCCTGCGCGGGATCGATCTCGCGATTCGCGCGGGCGAGGTCCACGCGCTCATGGGGCCGAACGGCTCCGGAAAGAGCACGCTCGCGAACGTGCTCGCGGGGCGCGAGGACTTCGAAGTCACCGCCGGCACCGTGACCTACGATGGCGCCGACCTCCTCGCCTGCTCGCCGGAAGAGCGGGCGCGGAAGGGGATCTTCCTGGCGTTCCAGTACCCCGTGGAGATTCCCGGCGTGAACAACACCTATTTCTTGAAGGCCGCCCTTAACGCGCTCCGCGAGGCGCGCGGCGAGCCGGAGCTGGACTCAGTCGATTTCCTCCAGCTCGTCCGCGAGCGCGTGAAACTGGTCGGCCTCGACGAGACCCTGTTGCAGCGCCCGGTGAACGCCGGCTTCTCCGGCGGCGAAAAGAAGCGGAACGAGATCTTCCAGATGGCGGTGCTGGAGCCGCGCTTCGCGATCCTCGACGAAACCGATTCCGGGCTCGACATCGACGCGCTCCGCAGCGTCGCGGATGGCGTGAACCGCCTGCGCTCTCCCGCGCGCGCGATGCTGGTCGTCACGCACTACGAGCGCCTGCTCGAGTACATCGTTCCAGACTTCGTCCACGTGCTCCATCAGGGACGCATCGTCCGTTCGGGCGGGAAGGAGCTTGCGCGCGAGCTGGAGGAGCGCGGCTATGCGTGGCTCGATGGCGCGAGTCGAAACGGCCGCTCCGCGGCGCCGGCCGAGAAGTCCGCGGCGCGAAAGTCGAAGGGCTGATCCCATGGGGGCGAACACGCTCGCCGAGCCCTTCATCGAGGATTTCGCCCGCGCGGAGTCCGCCTTGCGCGCGCCGGCCTCGCCCTGGCTCCATCCGGTGCGGAAGGCCGCAGTGTCCCGCTTCCGAGAGAGCGGCTTCCCCGGCCGCCGCGACGAGGAGTGGCTCTACACGAGCGTCGCGCGCGTCCTCGGCGCGGGATTCCGCAGCACCCCCGCCGGCGCGCCGCCGCCCGCGGTCGCCGCCGGCGCCGTCGCGCGCGCGCGCCTCCTCGGGGCGGAGGCGCCTCTCATCGTGTTCGTGAACGGCGCCTTTCGGCGCGAGCTGTCCCGCCTCGAGGCGCTGCCGGACGGCGTCGTTCTCGAGAGCCTCGGCGCCGCGCTTGCCGCGGGCGGGGGTCGCCTCGAGCCTCGCTTCGCGCGCCGCCTCCTCGCCGAGGAGCGCCTCGGCGCCGGCGCTCCGCCGCGCGCCGATGAGGCCTTCGCCGCCTTGAACACCGCGCTCTTCGAGGATGGCGTGCTCTTCGAGACCGCGCCGAAGCGGCGCGCCGAGAGGCCGGTCGAGATCCTCTACCTGACGGCGGGGGTAGCGCAGCCGGCCGCGATCCATCCCCGCAATCTCTTCGTCATCGGCGCCGAGAGCCGCGCGACGCTCGTCGAGACCTATGCCTCGATCGACGCCGGCGCCGCACACCTGACGAACGCCCTGACGGAAGTCTGGATCGAGCCCGGCGCTTCGTTCGAGCACTACAAGATCGCGCGGGAAGGGCCCGCCGCGGCGCACGTTGCCGCGCAGCGCACGCGCCAGGGGGCGAGAAGCAGCTACGCGACGTGGTTCGTGGCGCTCGGCGGCCGCGTCGTGCGCAACGAGATCACCCTCTCCATCGAAGGCGAAGAGTGCGAGAGCGGGCTCTTCGGGATCTACGTCGCCACCGGAGAACGCCACGTCGACAACCACACGCTGATCCACCACGTCGCGCCGCGCTGCCACAGCCGCGAAATCTACAAGGGCATCCTCGCGGATCGCGCCACCGGGGTCTTCAGCGGCAAGATCCACGTGCACCAGGACGCGCAGAAGACCGACGCGAAGCAGAGCAACGACAACCTGCTCCTCTCCGATGGCGCCACCGCGAACACCCGGCCGCGCCTCGAGATCTACGCCGATGACGTGCGCTGCACGCACGGCGCGACCGTGGGCCAGCTCGACGCTGCGGCGCTCTTCTACCTGCGGAGCCGCGGGCTCTCGCTCGCCGAGGCGCGGGAATTGCTCACGCGCGCCTTCGCGGACGAGCTATTCCTCCAGATCGAGTCCCTGGAGCTGCGCGCGCGCCTCGAGGGCCTCGTGCACGCGAGCTTACCCGCCGCGGGGGCGCCATGAAGGTCCGGAGCCCCGCCGCCACGGAAAGCGCCGCTCGCAAAGATGCGGCCCCGGCGCGCTTCGATGTCGCCGCCGTGCGGAAGGACTTTCCGATTCTCGCCCAGCGCGTGTACGGGAAGCCGCTCATCTACCTGGACAACGCCGCGACCTCGCAGAAGCCGCAGGCGGTGATCGACGCGATCGCGAACTACTACTCCGAGTCGAACGCAAACGTCCATCGCGCCGTACACGCGCTCGGCGCCCGCGCGACGGAGGCATATGAAGAGGCCCGCGAGAAGGTCCGCCGCTTCCTGAACGCCGGCGACGCGCGCGAGATCATCTTCGTCCGGAGCGCCACGGAGGGCATCAACCTCGTGGCGCGGAGCTTCGGAGCGCAGGGCCTGGCGCGCGGCGGCGAGATCCTGATCACGGCAATGGAGCACCACTCCAACATCGTGCCCTGGCAGCTTCTCTGCGAAGAGCGGGGCGCGCGCCTGCGCGTCGTGCCGATGAACGACGATGGAGAGCTGCTCCTCGATGAATACGAGAAACTGCTCACGCCGCGGACGCGGCTCGTAGCGGCGAGCCACCTCTCGAACGCGCTCGGGACGCTGAACCCCGTCGCGCGCATGATCGAGCTTGCGCACGCGCGCGGAGTGCCCGTGCTCCTCGACGGCGCGCAGGCGGCTCCCCACCTGCCGATCGACGTGCGCGGCCTCGACTGCGACTTCTATGTCTTCTCCGGGCACAAGCTCTACGGCCCGACCGGGATCGGCGTCCTCTACGGCAAGGCGGCGCTGCTCGAAGCGATGCCTCCCTATCAGGGCGGCGGCGACATGATCCGCGTCGTTACTTTCGAGAAGACCACCTTCAACGATCTGCCCTGGAAATTCGAGGCGGGCACGCCGCACATCTCCGGCGCAATCGGGCTCGGCGCCGCAGTAGACTACCTGGAACGCATCGGGCGCACGGCGATCGAGGACTACGAATCCGGGCTCTTCCGCTACGCGGAGGAGGCGCTGGCGCGCGTACCCGATCTCGTGCTCTTCGGCAGCAAGACCCAACGCAGAGGCGTGCTCTCCTTCAATCTCGGCAGGATCCACCCGCACGACGTGGGCACCGTGCTCGACCGCGCCGGGATCGCGATCCGCGCCGGCCATCACTGCGCGCAGCCGGTCATGGACCGCCTCGGCGTCACCGCCACGGCCCGCGCTTCGATCGCGCTCTTCAATACGCGAGAGGAGATCGACCGCTTGGCGGAAGCGCTCGTCGAAGCGAGGAGGGTATTCGGTTGATGTCGGAATTGGCGGAGCTGTACCAGGAGCTGATCCTCGACCACTCGAAGCGGCCGCGCAATTTCGGTCCGCTGCCAGAGGCGAACCGCCACGCCAACGGCCACAATCCGCTGTGCGGCGACAAGATCACGCTCCACGTCCTCCTGGAGGGGGACCGGATCCGCGATCTGCGCTTCGAGGGTGCCGGTTGCGCGATCTCGACGGCGGCCGCATCGCTCCTGACCGAGGCCTTGAAGGGGAAAGACCGCGCCGCCGCGGAAGCGCTGTTCGCGCGTTTTCGCGAATTGGTGACCGGCAAGGTCGAGAGCGAGGACGCGCGGCGAGCGCTCGGCAAGCTCGCCGTGTTCGGCGGCGTCTGTGAGTTTCCCATGCGGGTGAAGTGCGCGACCCTCGCCTGGCACACGCTGCTCGCGGCGCTCGACAAACGCGAAGAGAGCATCACGACCGAATGAAGAAGGAACCTCCGCACGACCCCAGCGAGCCGGCACCCGCCCCCGCGGACCCGGCGCCGGCGCCTGCCGCGGAGGATGCCGCCGGCGACGATGAGCTGCGCGAGCGCGTGATCGAGGCGATCAAGTCCTGCTACGATCCGGAGATTCCCGTTAACATTTACGAGCTTGGACTCATCTACAAGATCGACATAACGCCGGAGCACGACGTCGCGATCGACATGACGCTGACGTCGCCGGCCTGTCCGGTCGCGGGAACGCTGCCGCCGGAGGTCGAGACGAAGGTGGGGCAAGTCCCCGGCGTGCGCCGCTCGCGCGTCGAGGTCGTGTGGGATCCGCCGTGGACGCCGCAGATGATGACCGAGGCCGCGCGCCTGGACCTTGGCATGTTCTAGTTTACGGCCGCCTGCCTCGCCGCCATAGCGCGACCACGCGCGGGCGGTAGAATCGGCGCCGCCGGGCCTAATTACGCTTTCTGCTTGGCGCTCCATTATCGGCGCGGCGATCGAACCCGCTCGTTGCGCCCGCGCGCCGCGTCACTTAGCATGCGCGCGGACCCCCAAGTGAAGGCGACGGCAACTACGCAATCCGCAGAGACCGAAGTGCTCGAAGCGCGTAGACGTTGCGCAGCGCACTTCCAAAGCATGCATTGCAATGGGCCGATACTCGCCGAACTAGATTTGGCACTCTCAATCGGGGGACTTTAGATGGGGCCGCACGATTCGCGCACCGAAGGCAACGCGCGCCAAGCCGCGTGCGCAAGAAGCCTATCTCGCGGGCCGCGAGCCGCAGCGATCCTCGCGCTTCTACTGGCGGGGTGCACGGTCCCGCAACTGGACCGCTGGGCCGATCGCGCGGGGAACCGCGCCGTCGACGCGGCCACCGCCGAGATCATCGCGCCGCGCCGCGAGCAAGTGCTCGTGCCGGGCGGGGTGACCGCCACCGCCGCTCCCGCCGCCGGGGAGCGCGAGCGGCTCGACTTGCCGGTTGCGGCGGAGAAGCTCGTTGCCCTCTCCTTACGCGATGCGTTGAGCATCGCGACGCGCAACAACCGCGAATACAAGGCGCAGCGCGAGTCCCTCTTCCTGCAAGGATTGTCGCTCGATCTCGCCCGGCACGACTTCGGGCCGATCGTGAACAGCACCTTGAACGCGCTCCTCGGCGATGGCACCGGGACGCCCCGCTCCGTCAGCGAAAGCGGCAGCATCGGCGTTTCCGACACATTGCCGTTCGGCGGCGAGCTGCAAGCGGCGCTGTCGGGGCGCCTCGACCAAACCGTGAACACGACCGGCGGCGCGGGTACCGACCCGAGCACGGCTTCCTCGGCGGTGGACCTGTCGCTCAGCCAGCCGCTCCTGAGAGGTTTCGGCAAGGACATCAGCCACGAACGGCTGATTCAGGCGGAGCGAGACATCCTCTATGCCGTGCGCGCGTTCGAGCTTTTTCGCGAGGACTTCACGATCGATCTCATGCAGGCGTTCTACGGCCTCGTGGCGCTCCAGGAGACCGTGAAGAACCAACGGGACAACCTCGCCATGCTCGAATTCCAGGCGCAGAAGACCCACGCGCTCTACGAAGTCGGCCGGCAGAACCTCGTCGAGGCGCTGCGCGCGGAGAACGCCAAGCTCGATGCGCAAAACAGCCTGATCGGAGTGGAGGAGCAGTACCAGAACGCCCTCGACTCCTTCAAGATTCAGCTCGGCCTGCCCGTGGCGATGAGCATCGACGTCGCCGCGGAGCGGCCGGCGGAGCTGCGCGCCGGCAAGATCGACTTCGAGGAGGCCGCCCGCTGCGCGCTCGCGAACCGCCTCGACCTCCATACTTCGCGCGACCGCATCGGCGATCGCGGCCGCGCGGTCGCGATCGCCGAGAACGCCGTCTTGCCCGACCTCGATCTCGGCGTGAGCTACGCCCTCGATGCGCCGGCGCGCGATGACCCTGGCGACCTGAACTACTCCGCGCACAGCTACAACGTGTCGCTCGCCCTCGCGCTCCCCACCGACCGCTACGCGGAGCGCAATGCGCTCGCGGGGGCGCGCATCGCGAAGCGCCAATCCGAGCGCCAGCTCTCGCGCGACGAGGACCAAGTCGTGAATCAGATCCGCGCGGGGCTCCGGCGCCTCGAGCGCGCCGAGATCGCGATCCAGATCGCCCGCCAGGCGATCCAGATCTCGGAGCGCGAAGTGAAGCGCGCCGCGTTCCTGCTCGAAGTCGGCGAGATCGACAACCGGGACTGGACCCAGGCGCAGAATTCGCTGACGCAAGCGAAGAACGATGAGATCAATCGCATAGTCGACTACGAGATTGCGCGCGTGCAGCTCCTGCGCGACCTCGGCATTCTCTTCTTGGACGACGATGGGGTGGTGAAGGAATGAAGTACTGGATCGTCGCGATCGTCCTGCTCGCGGGCGGCGCCGCCGCCGCCTGGGCCTTCCTCTATCGCGACAGTTCCGCCGGCGAGACTCGTTCCCTGCTGGCATCGAAGTGCATCGCCGTCCGCGGCCCGCTCCGAATCACTCTGGTGGAAGCGGGCACGCTGAAGGCGAAGAACGCGGAGATCGTCACCTCGAAGTTGCAGCGCGGCGGCCTGCTCACCTGGCTCGTCACCGAAGGCCAGGAGGTGAAGAAGGATGAGGTGCTCGCCCGCCTCGACGACACGGACATCAAGAGGGAGATCGAAGACCTGGAATCGCAGTTGAGCGAAGCGCGGACCAACCTGAAGACCGCGCAGAACGACCTCGAGATCCAGCTCGAGGACAACGCGGCGAGCCTCGCCCAAGCACAGTTGGACCTCGACAGCAAGACGAGCGATTTCGAGCTTTTCGAGCAGGTGTCGCACCCCGGGAAGTCGCAAGAGTTGCAGGACCGGCTGACGACGTCGGAACTAGACCAGAAGCGGATCGAAGAGCGTCACGAGCGCGCCGTGAAGCTCAAGGAGGAGGGCTTCGTCACCGAGGCCGAGCTGAAGTCGGAAGCGATCGAGCTGCGCCGCGCCACGATGACTCTGGATCAGGCGCGCACCGACCTGAAGGCGTACAACGAATTCACGTCCGGCAAAGATCGGCGCACCAAGGAGTTCGCTGTCACCGAAGCGCAGCACCAGCTCGAGCGTGCGGTCGCCAAGGCGGAGTCGCTGAAGGCGCAGAGGGAAGCGACGCTGACCCAGCGCGAGCGCCAGGTGCGCCAACTCGAGGAGAGGCTCCGCAAGAAGAAGGAAGAGCTTGCGCAGACGGAGATCAAATCGCCGGGGAACGGGATCGTCATCTACGGCTCGCCGGAGGATCCGTGGCAGCGGAACAACATCAAGATCGGCGGCCAGGCTTGGCCGGGGATGACTCTCTTCACGCTGCCGGACCTCCGCGAGATGCAAGTCAGCCTCAACATCCACGAGGCGGACATCAACAAGGTCAAGGTCGGCCTCCCGACCGTGACGACGTGCGACACCTATCCGGGTTTGAGCATCACGGGCAAGATCGAGAAGATCGCGACGCTCGCGAACTCCGGGCAGTTCTGGATGCCGCAAAAGGTGAAGGAATTCACGGTCACCGTGACGCTCGATCAGGCGAATCTAGGAATCAAGCCGGGGATCAGCGCCAAGACCGAGGTGATGATCGAGGAGCTGGCGGACGTGATTCACGTGCCTGTGCACGCGGTGTTCATCACGGAGGGCAAGCACTATTGTTTCGTGGATGGAGCCGCGGAGATCGAGGAGCGGCGCGTGGAGGTCGGCGCTTCGACGGACATCTACGCGGTGGTGAAGAGCGGTATCGTGGAAGGGGAGCGCGTGCTCCTCTATCGCCCCGACACCTATCGACCCGCGCCGAAAGCGGAAGAAAGCGTTCCGCCCGCGGCGCCGGCGGCAGCGAGCGAGACGGTCGTCGCCGCGGCGGCGGAAGGCGCACCTGCAGCGCCGGCCGCGGCTGAAGCCGTAACCACGGCGCCTGGCGCCGCCGAGTCGGTGCCCACAACGGCGCAAGGCGAGTCGGCAGCCGCAGCCGGCGCTCCTCTGGAGCAGCCCGCCGCCGACGCCGTCCCTGCCGCGCAGGCACCCGCAGTCGCACCCGCGGCAGCAACGGATGGCGCCGCGGAAGCCGCTTCCCCCCCCGTCAAGGAGAAAGAGGGGAGCCGCTAGCATGGCGGCGAGTGCGGCCGCGGCGGTCATCGAGGTCGATTCCCTTCACAAGAGCTATGGCAATGCCGCGCACCAGGTCCCGGTCCTGCGCGGGATCAGCTTCAGCGTCCGCGCCGGCGAATCGATCGCCATCGTGGGCCATTCGGGCTCCGGAAAATCGACGCTCCTCAACATCCTCGGCTGCCTCGACGTGCCGACGAGCGGGAGCTATCGCCTCGACGGCGAGGATGTGGCGGGCATGAGCGATGCCCAGCTCGCGCGCCTCCGCAACGAGAAGATCGGATTCGTGTTCCAATCCTTCAACCTGATTCCGCACCTCACGCTGCTCGAGAACGTCGAGCTGCCGCTCTACTACCTCGGTTGGCCGCGGCAGAAGCGCCGCGCGCGCGCGCTGCAACTGATCGAACGGGTCGGGATGGCGCACCGCACGACGCACCGTCCGGCGCAGCTCTCCGGAGGCGAGAGCCAGCGCACCGCGATCGCGCGCGCGCTCGCGAACGATCCCGCGCTCTTGCTCGCGGACGAACCCACGGGCAACCTGGATTCGCAGAACGGCGAACAGATCCTCGCCCTGTTCGAAGACCTGCACAAGAGCGGGATGACGGTCGTCGTCGTGACCCACGATCCCGCCATCGCCGAGCAGCAAGAGCGGCGCATCCGCATGCACGATGGAGTCTTGGCCGGCGTGGATGCCGTGAGGAATTGACGCCGTGCTTGGATTCGGCCGCCTCCACACTTGGGAGCTGGTGCGCCTCGGCCTCGCGAGCCTCTGGCGCTACAAGCTCCGCTCCTTCCTGACGATGCTCGGGATCATCTTCGGCATCGCCGCGGTCATGGCGATGCTCGGCGTCGGCGCAGGCGCCGAGCAGGAGCTGATCGCGCAGATGGAGAAACTCGGGCTCCGCAACATCTTCCTGAACAGCGTGCGCCCGCCGGAGGTCACCGGCAAGGAGCAGCAAGATGCAGCGGCGAGCATCAACGAATACGGACTGGAGTTCCGCGACCTCGAGCGGATTCGGGCTCGGCCGACCATCGCGCGCGCCCTCCCCGTCCAGAACGTCGAACAGGACATCTGGCTGGGCTCGCGCCAGATCTCGGGCAAGGCCTTCGGCGTCGTGCCCGCCTACCAGCGCGTACTCAGCCTTGGTCTCGAAAAGGGGCGGTTCATCACGGATGCCGATGAAGAGCGCGCGGCGCGCGTGTGCGTGATCACGCGCAGCCTCCTCGAGGAATCGAAGTACCTCGGCGATCCGCTCGCCATGATCCTGAGTATCGGGGGGATCCTGTTTCGCGTCGTCGGCGTCATCGAGTCGGACGAGTTCCAGACGGCGACGAGAAAGGCGATGGATCTCGAACGGCAGGGACTGAACATATACATTCCCTACCAGACCGCATATCGGCGCTTCGGGACGACGGTCGTGAAACAGTCTGCGGGGAGCTTCGAACAGACCAAGGTGGAGCTGCACACGATCGTCGTGGAGGTGATGGCGGAGGACGCCGTCGAGGCCACGGCGCGCGAAGTGCAGCGCATCCTCGATCTCCACGAGCGCAAGGACACGGAGATGATCGTGCCGCTCGAGAAGCTCCGGCAGAGTCAGCGCACGCGCCAGGTGTTCGATCGCCTGATGCTGATGACGGCGGCGATCTCGCTCCTCGTCGGCGGGATCGGCATCGTGAACATCATGCTCGCCACCATCACGGAGCGCACGCGCGAGATCGGCATCCGGCGCGCGCTCGGCGCGCGGCGCGGGGACATCGTCGCGCAGTTCCTCGTCGAGACGACGATCCTCTCCTTCATCGGCGGCGTCCTCGGCTGCGTGCTCGGCCTGAGCGCGATCCACTTCATCCGCTGGATCCCCGAGTTGAAGGGCGCCGTCGTGACCTTCCCCGTCATCGCGACTTCGGTCGCGATCTCCTGCGGGATCGGCATCATCTTCGGCCTCTACCCCGCGCGCAAAGCGAGCCTCATGAACCCCATCGCCGCGCTGCGTCATGAATAGACGATTTTTCGGCGTCACGAACCTCCATCGAAGGTACGATGTGCTCCGGAGGAAACAGTGAGAGAGGAGAGGGGAACAGGGGTGCAGAGCGCTCGACCGACAGCCCCTGATCGCCAGCCATGGAGCGAGACTTGATCTCCGATCCCGAGTCGTATGCGCGCCTGAATGCGCAGCTCCGCAGGGAGCGTTTGCAGGCCATGACGCTCGAGCAAGCTGCCGCCGAGTTGGAGGCGCTTTTCGAGTTTGCCGTGGGGTTCGAATCGGCAAGCGCCGAGCTGAAAGTTCCCCCTGGCGATCCGACGCCGCTGCCCAGAGTGAGCTACGCCATGCTCCTGGCCGGTGCTCCCCACGAGGACGACGTCACTCCCGAGGCAAGCGCATGACTGCACGTCCGGACCTACCGGCCGCGTTCCGAAAAACGATGCAATTCCTAGAAGCCCGCCGGTTTCCGGCGGTCCTGATCGGCGGGTTGGCGGCGTCGTTACAAGGAGATCCTCGCACGACGGCCGACGTCGATCTCATGGTGGCCATTCCTTCTAGCGAAATCCAGAATCTGGCGCGTGCCGCACAGCAGGACGGCTTTACCGTCGAACCCGAACTCGCTCGAACTCAGTGGCTCGCAAGCGGCTTCGCACGACTCTGGGTGGGACCGGAGCGAACGGGAGTTCCAATCGACTTGATGGCGTGCAATTCGACGTTCCTGAAGGAATTGGCCTGGCGGGCTCAACAGACACGGCTCTGGGGGCAGCGGGTGCGGGTCGCCGCTCCCGAAGACCTGCTGCTCCTGAAAGCCGCGGCTTGGCGGGCGAAGGACATCGCAGATGTCCGCGGGATTTTCGCGAGGCACGAGCACAAGCTCGATCGCGGTCATCTCGATCGCTGGGCTCTCACCATGGCGAGTCAGAACGCCTACTTTGCTCCGGTTCCCGAGCGCATCTCCGCCCTCCTCGAGCGGCGCCCTTTGCCTCCGCCAGTGAGCGAGTAAGCGCAGGGCGACGATGCCGACGGCCGAAATGGAATTCGAACCGCGCCTGCATAGCGACTATCTAGGCAATAGTCTTCGACCTCTACCCCGCACTCAGCGCGTAGCCGCGACGAGTTCCACGGTGACCTGGCAGTCGGGATCGTGGACGCCCCGCGCGGAGATTCGCAGGACTCCCATGGTCAGCGCGAGCAGCGAGTCGCGGCCGGGCGCCTCGCCCGCAAGCGGAGTGCGCGTATCGATGACCGTCACTGTCCCTTCCATGACCGGAACGCCATTCGCGCTGAGATCGATGGGGATCTCGAAGCCGGAGCGTCCCGCGACGGCCGCGGGGTACTCGACCGTGATCGGCCGAACACGATCCCAGCGAGGCTCGAGTTCGATCGTGAGCGGGTGCATAAAGAGCGCGATCTGGAGCCCGAGCGGCAGGCGACCGAACACTTCGAGGACGATAGGGCGAAACGACTCATTCAGAATCAGCGAATGGTAGATCCGCGTGATTCGCGCCGCGTTCGCCGCAAGCCGAAACCCTGTTGCGTCGAGCGTCGCATCTTCGGAGTGCGTGCGCGCAAGCATTCAAGCGCCGAAATCGTATAGGTGTTCGTCGAGTAATTCCTCTCCAATACTCGTGATGGCGCCGTGTATTACGTGGCCATCGAGGACTTCGCAATTCGCATGGCGCTCGCGGTACACTCGATCGACCGGGAAGTCTCGTCTCCAAAGCCGGATCGAGTCGCGAAATGCGCGCTCGCGCAATCCCGGTGGCTCACCGATGACCGGCGGATCGTTCCAGAAGAGTTCGATGTCAAATGGCCATACCACCTGCCTGTCGCCGGCATGAAGCGACAGTCTGTAGACAACGCGCGAGATTCGGATGTTCGTGACTCGCAATGCGAGATCGGAGGGCGCTCCTCCCTGCATGGTGCCCCAGAAGAGACGCACGATCGGACTCTCGGGGCTTGGCGGCGCCGGCGAAGCACACCCCGCCGATAACAGGGTTGCAAAGAGGACCGCGGTCCGACGTATCTCCGACAATCGGTCCCGAGCCTTCCTGCAAACCACCGCGCGGCGCCGCGCACAGCGAGCGATCGTTGTCCGACTCTCCGGGATGACTATACTCGCGAGATACCGGGCGCGCGTCCGTATTCCTCGGCGACTCCGTATCGCGTATTGTATTCGTGAATCGATTCTCGAGTGGGCTCTCACAGCGAGGGGGCGCAAATGCAAAGAGTTTTGGTGGCGATCCTGCTCGTTGCCGCGGGCGGCGCAGGCGGCTTTCTGGCCGCGCTCCGTTTCGTGGAGAAGGACGTCGCGGCGCCGATCCCGGAGGCCGCACCAGCGGATGGTCGAGCCCAGCGCGAAGCCTCTACCGCACGCAATGAAGCGGCACTCCCGAACGAAAGCTCCGCGCCAGCGCCCTCGGAAGCTGATGTGGCCGACTCCGGCGCCACGATCGTGATCCGCGATGCAATTCCTCCCACGGTCCCCTTAGGAGCCGGTCGCTTTCACGGCGTCGTGGCGACGACGAGTGGAGCGCCGCTTGCGGGCGTCCGAATTCGCGTTCTTCCAAGCAATCACAATCACGGCATCGAGTTTCACGAAGAGTTCGACGTGGATGTCCGCGAATATTTGGAGAGCTTCGCACAGCTCTACCGCTGGAAGAGATCGCTCTTCCGGGAGACCGTGACGGATGCTTCGGGCCGGTACGAACTGAGAGATCTCCCTGCGATGGGCTTCTCGCTGACCGCCTCGCTCGACGGATTCCGATTCGATGCGGAACGCGGTAGAAACTACAACCTGGCGCCCGACGCAGAAGTCGATTTCATCGCCAAACCCGTCGTCGCGGTCTCTGTCGCCGTCCGCCTGCCGACCGGGGAGATGGCAAGCGAAGCGAACATCCTTTGCACCGAAGGCAATAATACGACATATCTTCCGTGGAGCGCTTCAAAGAGGACCATCACGCTAGCGCACGGTACTTACGCCCTCAGTGCAGCGGCGGGGAAATTTCAAGAGTTCAAGTCCGATGCCGAAACTGTAGTCATCGGGGAGGACCAAGATGTGCCCGACCTGGAATTCAAACTGCAGGGGCGTAACGGCATTCGCGGCGTCGTGGTGCTGCCGAAGGATGAAGACGGAATAAATGCCTCAGTAGCCTGCAACAAGGCGGCGGACTCGACGTCTCCGAACCGGCGAGGCATGGATCATGAGAGTCGCCAACACATATCGCGCGGAGCGCAGCATTTCTCGTACCTCGACCTGGAGCCCGGGACGTATCGAATCGATTTGTATCGAAGCTACAACGGCCCCGCCGTTTCCTCGACGGTGGTCGAAGTCGACAGCGGCGTCAAAGAAATCGAAGTGACGCTGCCTCCGCGTACGCGCGCCGAGTCTTCGGTGTTGTGGGCCTACGACAATCATGGGGAGTTGATCGACGACATCCATTCGCTGCAGTACTCGCTGCGATCGGCCGGGAACAACCACGGAGGAGGTCTGGAGCTTACGCGTAAGAAGGACGGAAGCTATTGGTTCACTGCGCAATTCGTGGAAGAAGAATTCGACGAAGTCGAGAAGAGTTTCGCGGAAGACGCGGTGCTAACCCTCACGATTCAATCCCGCGCTCACGGCCAGAAACAATTCTCCGCGACCTACGGGAAGCCGCAGGAGTACACGGTCACCTTCTCCCCGCCGGCGACATTGGCGGTGCTAGTGAGCGGCTACTCTTCGGGAGTCAATGCCAATTTTAGTTGAGATTCTTGGCGGCATCATCCCGCCTGCTTTTTCGACGAGCGTGTTTCCTTTCCGGTTTCGAGTTTGAGTTCTCTCTG
>JAKEFC010000018.1 GCA_022616235.1 Planctomycetota bacterium | reverse complement strand
CTGCGTTTCTCACAAGCGTCCTGTTACACGAAATCCAGGGTTTTTCGAGTGTTTTTTTGTCAAGCGATTCCGCGCGCCAAGAAACTCACGCTTGCTTAGGGGCTAGGGTCGTCATTAGTGATGGGATTGTCAGCGATGACGTTGCCCCGGATGTGGACTCCCCCTCGCGCTTGATGCAGAAATATACCGCCACCTCGCAAGTTGACATCGTTTTCGAGAGCGGGAGTGAGTCTTCCATATCGTATCGTGAAGCCATGCCATCCCGCGCTCGAATAGAGGGGCTCAGGAGGAGTCTCCGGTATCAGTTCGCCGGC
Organism: Planctomycetota bacterium; assembly: GCA_022616235.1. Classification (GTDB taxonomy): domain Bacteria; phylum Planctomycetota; class UBA8108; order UBA1146; family JAKEFC01; genus JAKEFC01. Next base: position 11,204 of record JAKEFC010000018.1, on the reverse strand, counting down.
TGGTTCGTCGATCGTCCAACCGAAGTGGAGAGTGCTGGAAACGGTACTAGCGAAGCCCTCGCCATCAATGACGACGACTCCGGTCCCGTCGCCGACGTACGGATCTGGGTCCTCGATGAACGTGACCTCCGGTCCATCCTCGGAGATGACAGTAATGGTGTGTCCGTTCCAGTCCCCGGTTACGATAGTGATCGCTTCATCGTAAGTTCCCGCCTTTACGAGCACGACGCCGCACTTCCCGAGATACGGCGGATCCGCCAGCAGGTCTTCCGCGGTCATTTCGATCGCCTTTGCGATACCCCCCTGAATGGTCATTCGCTGCGGCGGTACGGTGGTGTCGTCGTCGGCGAGAAAGCTGTCATCCACCATGACGGTGGCCTCCGGAAGGTCTCCACATGCCACAGCACAGCCGGAACAGTCGACGCAGGGGGCGGTGACCTTGAGGTCAATGTGACTCACTTCAGCTTCGCCCCCACTAGGTCCGAGCGAGCTCGAACCGCCGCCGACGGTCTCGCCGATCGACATTGCATCCGTTGCACCGGCCTCGGCAGATACGAGTCCCGGCGCCGGAGGATCCTGCGAGGGCACACTGGGTGCGGACTCTACCAGCTCGTCCGCAGTCGGCTCCGGAAACTCGAGGGTCGACGGGTCGGGCGGCTCCTCGCCTTCCGGCTCTTCCGCGACGTCGCCAGCTCCTACCTCGGCCTCTTCCACCGGCGCGTCGCCTTGTGCATCTGGACTAGCGGCCGAGATCAGGCAGAGCGCACCGGAGGGCGCGACTCCCGCGGCGACCGCCGGATACCACGCGATGAAGCGGTGCTCCGGTTGATGCGGCTGCCGCGCCGTGTAGCAATAGCTGCTCGGCGACTCGAAACACGGAATGAAGCATGTTCCCGGGGTCACGTTCACCGTCCGCGGCTGCACGGCAGGAGTTACGTTGCCGCCGCGCATGACGAACTGGATAGGAACATCCGGATTGCCGAGGTCGCCTCGGAATTGCAGGGTCAACTGCTGAGAAGGTGTGCCTGCCGGAACGGACAAAGTGAGCTTGAGAACGATCTGGCTCGTTCCCTCGGGCATGGTTTTTTGCATCTGGGAGTCGAAGACAACACCGACGGTCACGCCGCCCGCGACGGGTCGTACGGAGGCATACCAGGGGTTCCCCTGAATCATCTGCTGAAGGTGAGTGCCATTGAACGTGTGGCTCACGTACTCGAGAGGAGGCGGCAGCGTCAGGCCAAAGCTGAACGCCTGCAGGGCTTTCGTGGAATCGAGCGGTGGGCCGGGGAATGGCCAGCGGGTATGGTCGACCACGACCATGCATTCGGTCGTACACCCCGGATGGAGGTCAGGAATGCTCAACATCCGGAGCCGATAGAGATCGGCGCCTTCGAGTGTGTTTACGAAAGAGAAAGAGAGAGGCAATAACATTGCCAGGCGGAGTGCCATTTGCCCTGAGAACATCGTGCGTCCCTTCGCCTTCACCCGGCGGCGGAACCGGCGCGCACTCAGTCGAACGTGGCGCAATTCGATAATTGCCCTGACGTCGTTCGGCAAGTTCCTGCCAGGTCGTTGGTTACTGCTTCACGTGGCGGATTACTGAAACCGGCCAACATTTGAACCCTCAGCTTCCCATCGGAGCGGCTTCGCCTCGCCATCGAAGCGAGTGAATGTTCCTGCGAGGCCCCGATCGAGTCAAGGATCAGGAGCAATTCGCCTGCAAGCGGCGGCGCTGCTTCCACTTCTGACGGGGGGACAGAGGTGAACGTGGAACCAAGGAACGCAGTAGCCTCTCGCCTCGCGCTCACGGCAATCGAAACAGGAGCGTTCCCTGGCGCGTGGAGACCGTGAGTTGATGCTGCTCGCCGGTGTGGGTGAGCGTGAGCGCGAGGCTGGCGGGATTCTGATCGAGCCGCTCGCCGGGGATCTCCAAGGTCGCGCTCGCGGCGTTGAAATCTTCGAGGCGGCGATCGATCGATTGGAGCCGCGCTTCCAAGAGCTTCGCGTCGGCCGCCGCGTGCGAAGCGGGCTCCGTGCGCGCAGCCTCCTTCAAGAACGCGATCCGACGCCGCAGCGAGCGCTGCTCCGCCACGAGGCCCGACAGCTCGCGATCGTCGAGCCGGAGCGACGGCCGCGCTCCCGTGAGCGAGAGCGACGCGGCCCAACTCGGCCCCCCGCCCTTGATCCTCTCGATCGTGCCGAGGAACACTTGCTCCGCGCCCTGCAAACGCTCGGGGAACTCGTAGGTCGCGAGCCGTAGCTCGCCCTCTTCGACCACCGTCGTGGTCAGCGGCTCGAAATTTCCCTGGAGGAGCAGCGATCCCCAACGAATCTGGAGCGCGCCGCGCTCCCGTTTCCCCGCGGACTGCGCGAGCAAGAACACGGAGATGTCGTCGCTCGGCTCCGCGTAGTCCGCGCGCTCCACGAGCACGCGCAATCCCGCTCCCGCTCCCATCGACTCGAGCCCGAGGAGCAGCGTGCGCTCTTCCGTGACGACGAGAAACAACTCGTATTCCCCCGGCGGGACGATGCGATCGTTCCAAAGCACGGGCTGCGCCGTACGCAGGATCGCGCTCTGCGGAATGCGCGTCTCGCCCGGCGTGGAAAGATCCGGCAGCCGCGGGAGCGCGCCGAGGGCCGGGTACAGCTCCAGCGAGAATTCGTTGCCGCGGAGCTTCACGGCGGAGCGCTGCGGCTCGCGCGCTGAGAGCGTCGAAGCGGCCGCGCGCGCCGCGAGGAGCGCGAGCGAAACCGCGAACAGCCAGAAATGAATTCGCGGCGCCGCGCGCCGCGTCGTGATCTCGCCGCCGGCGGCGCCGAAGCCATGAATGCTAGAAGGGAATCTCATCGCCGCCTCGCTCCGGTTCCCGCCGGCGCCCGCCGCGCCGCCGCCCGCCGCGCCGCCGCCTCTGGCGCTGCGCGCTCCCTCCCGCGCGCGGCACCTCGAGTGCGACGCTTTGGCGCGGCGCAGCTTCCTCATCTCCCTCCCGGTCGTCGCTCCTCCGCCGCCGGCGCCGCCGCCTGCGCGGGCGAGACGGCATCCACTCCGGCGCCTCCTCTGCTTCCGGATCCGGCGCCGGCAGTGCGCGCACCTCCGCGAGGAACCGCGTTAGCGCGGCGCTCTCATCCTCGATCAAGGCGAACACTTCCGCCGCCTCGCCGAAGCAGCTCCGCCGCGCGAGCGACGGCGGAATCCGCTCTTCGTCGAGCGCGCGCGCGACCTTCGGCAGGAGCGCAAAGAGCTGCCAAAGCCGCTCCTCATCGCGCCGGTAGACGCGCAAGTGGCGGAGCGCCGGCACGAGAACCTCCTGGAAGCGGGTCGCGACCGCTTGCGCGGGTTCCGCGTCGAATTCGCGGCAGATGCTCGCGACCGGCTGCACGATCGGCGCAAGGAACGCGCCGAGCGCGAGCGCGTGGGACGGCGGCTGGCCCGCGTGTACCAGCTCGTCGAGGCGATCGAGCGCCGCGAGCCAGAGCTGCTTCCCGGCGCGCGCGCCGCGCCCCCGGAACGCGTTCACGAGGTCGGGCAGCAAGTAGCGGAGGACGCCGTACTCCTCCATGATCTCGAAGCACTTTCGCGCGCCGCCGGAGCAGAGGTCCTTGAACAGCTCCTCGAGCAGGCGCGCGCGGTTCACTTTGAGAAGCTCGGCCAGCTCGGCGTGGATCGCCCGCTCCGTCTCCTCTTCGAACAGGAAGTCGAGGCGCGTCCCGTGGCGGATCGCGCGCAGGATGCGAACCGGATCCTCGCGAAAGGAGCGCTGCGGATCGGCGATCGTGCGGATCAATCGCGCGCGCAAGTCTTCGACGCCGCCGACGTAGTCGATCACCGTGAAGTCGGCGATGTTGTAGAAGAGCGCGTTGATCGTCAGATCGCGGCGCAACGCATCTTCCTCGGGCGATCCGAAGACGTTGTCGCGCCGGATCAACTCCCCTTCCCGCTCGATCTCATCGGACTCGCCGGAGCTGCGGAAGGTCGCCACTTCGATGATCTTGCCATCGGGGTAGTGCAGGTGCGCGAGGCGGAAGCGCCGGCCGATGATGCGGCAGTTGCGAAATAGCTTTTTCAGGCGGCGCGGGCGCGCGTCCGTCGCAATGTCGAAGTCCTTCGGCTGGATCCCCAACATGAGGTCGCGCACGCTGCCGCCGACGAGGAAGGCGCGATGCCCGCTCTGGCTCAGCCGGTAGAGGATCTTGAGGGCATCCGGGTCGATGTTGCGGCGCGAGATGCCATGCTCTGAGCGCGGGATGACTTTGGGTTCCATACACCTTGTCGTAGGGAAGCCGTCGCGCGCAGGCAGGAAGCGCCCCGGAGATGTGTGTGCCCGCGGAAGGTGCACCGGAAGCCGGCGCCATGCGTCGCGGCGCGGAGCGCCTGCGGCACCGGCTTCGCCGTCCACGCGGACGGCGGCGAGATCATAGCGAAGACCGCGCGCGGCTGCCAACCCCGCCACCGCCGGATCACGCCCGGGGTTCGCCCGCTACCTCTCCACCTGAGGCGCGCGCCCGCACGCAAGCTCCCACCACGCGCCGCGAATCTCTTCCCCAGGCGCGACGAAGCGGGCGATGCCGCCGGTCGCGTCCGCAAGCTCCGCGAACGAAGGCACGCGCGGGAAATCCGGCTCGCGAATCACGCCGAGACAATTGACGCGAAATCGCTCCGGCGACTCGTGCGCCGAGCGCACGAGAGAGAGCATCGGCGCGATCCTGTCATAGGGCGGCGGCGCATCGCCGATGATCCAAAGCTCGTGCCGCGCCGTGGGGCGCCAAGCGAAGGAGCCGAAACGCAGTGCCTCGAAGAGCGCCCGATCGACCCCCTCCGGCACGTCGCCGCCTTCCTGGCACTCCCAGCGCTCGAGCGAAGCGAGGAATTCGTTCCCATCCGCCGTGAGCGGAAACGTATCCGTCACGTCGTCTCGATAGCCGATCCAACCCCACCGCTGCTTGCCTCTCGCCGCGAGAGCGAGCGGAACGATGCGGCGCAGTGCCGCGATGGTGATCGCGGCTTCGCCGGCCATGCTCTCGGTGAGGTCGATCAACAGGAGGCGGTCCACCTCGACGGCGAGATGGGCGCGCGCGCGATCGGCGAAGCGCGCCGCTTCGTCGCTCGCTGGAGTCGCCTGCGCGAGACGCGTCCAGCGCGACTCCCACTCCCCCGCGAGCGCGGCGCAGGCCTCCGCGAGCGCCGCATCCACTCCCGGCGCGAGCACGATCTCGCTCCGGGGCGGCTCCTGGGCGGCATTGCCGCCGTTGCCGTCAGTGCCGCCGCGCGCGCTCTCGATGGCGGCCACGGCGAGCAACTTGGTGGCGAGATCATCCGCGGCGGCAACGCGGCGCGCTTCGGCGGCGATGTAGCCGCTGCCCCACAGCGCCGCTGCGAGCAGCACGGCCTCGCGGTCGCCGCGCTCCGCGGGGAGATCCTCGATGAGCATCGCCAGGAGCAGGCCATCGAGGGCGCGCGGGATCGCCAAGCGCAGGCTTTCCGCGGGGGCGGGCGTCGCGATCGGCGCCACGAAAGCGCCGGGAGGCTGCGGCGGCGCGGGGACGACTGATTGCTCGGGCGCGGCTTCGCTCGGTACGCCGGGCGTGTCCGGCAGGATGGCGACCGCCGCCGGCGCGCGGTCATGGATTGGCAAAGCCTGTTCGAAGGCCTCGGGCACCAGTCCCGCGATGGCGCCGGGTTGCAAGGTGGCCGGCGCCGCGTCGCGCTCGCGCAGCGCGCTCACTTCGAACCAGACGAAAGCCACGAACGCGGTGTTCAAGACGGAGAGCCCGAGGATCAGGGCGATGACGCCGTACACGCCCTCGCGGGGGCGCAGCACGACCTCCTGGCCGCAGCGGCAACGGTATTGAATCGGCATGCGGTGGGAATCTTAGCGTGCTGCGCCCGCGCCGTCAGTGGCTGAAGCGGCGGATGAGGCCGACGACGACGCCGCGAATCTCGACGCGATCCACCAAGATCGGGGACAGGCGCCGATTTGCCGGCTCCAGCCGATAGCGTTTCGCGCTTCCCTGCGGCTCGCGGTAGAGTCGCTTCAAGGTCGCTTCGTTGTCATCGAGCACGGCGACGACTACCTCGCCGTCATCGGCGACGCTCCGGCGCTCGATGATCGCGAGATCGCCGTCGTGGATCCCATCTTCGATCATCGAATCGCCGCACACGCGGAGCGCGTAGCGCTCGACGCCCGGCGGCATCAAGTCGCCGAGATCGAAGATCTCTTCCTGCTCCACCGCCTCGAGCGGTTGCCCGGCGGCGATTCCTCCGAGCACCGAAAGCGGCAGCCGTGCCGCGTCGTGCGCGATGGGCACTTCCTTGTAGTGCGGATCCAGGATTTCGAGGGAGCGCGCGAGGTGCGGCGCCTTCCGCACGGCGCCCTTCTTCTCGAGCTGCCGGACGTGCTCGTAGACGGTGACCTTCGACAGACAGAAGTGCTGTGCGATCTCCTCCAGCGTGGGTGCAACGGTGCGCACGCGCTGATAGCGTCGGATGAACTCTAGGATCGCTTGCTGGCGCTCCGTATAGAACACGCGCGCTAGACTCCAAACCAGACGAGGCAGAGGAGCAGAATGCCGGCGCAGAGGTACAGGCACGCTTCGAGCGATGCCGGCTCCGGCGCGTGCCGCGGACCCCCTGGCGCCACACGCTCGGAGAGGCGGGTAGGCGCGGCATCCGGCGGTGCCATGCGGAACTCGGGACGGCGCCACGGAATGTGGATCGCCGGCGCCAAAGCGCGGGCTGCCACCCCACAGGCGCGCACGTGGAGACCTGCGGCATCCCGGCGGAATGAAGGCAGCGACTCGCGCGCGGCGGCGGCGGCGGAAAAGATCTCGAGCTGCGTCGAGAACAGCGAGGCGGGGTCCATGCCGGCCCGCGCGCGCCGCCGCAGATGACTGACCGCGCGCAGGGGACCTTTCCGCAGAGAACGCTTCTTCGTATCCTTCGAGGTTGCTGCCTGGCTCGCGATCCTGCTCGCGATGACGGTGCCGGCGGTGCGCCGGCTCGCGGGGTTGCGTTTCGCGGAAGTGAACGGGTGCATTAGCCCTCCTTCACTCGTTCGAGAGATGTTCGCCCGCCGGCGGAGTACGTGAGCGGCGTGGCGAAGCCGATCGAACGCGATGGAAATCGACGGATTGTGGTTGCCTGCGAGATCGCTTCGAAATGTTGGGTCTGGTTGCTAGCGAACTCACTCCGAGCGAATTTCAAGGCAGCAAATTTCCGGTGCGGCGGCGAACAGGACAAAAGGCTAACCTAACAACCTGCGAACCTCAAGGGCTCATTCCTTCGATCGGAAGTGCGGGCGGGCAATGATCGAACTTGGACAATCTCGGCGCGTGCAGAGCTGCTTGCGGGCGGTTGCCGCCGCGGTCCTCGCCGCAGCGATAACATCCAGCGGCTCTTGCGCTTACGCCCAAGTGCCGGCGCCAGAGGCGAACGCCGGCGACGAAACCTCCGCGAACCAATCGGCTCCCGAGCCGGCTCCAGCCCCCGAGGCAGCCCCCCCGGTGCCGAGCGTTGGCCCGGAGCCCCTCGATCCCGCTGCGCCGACGGCGTTCACGCGCTTTCGACAGCTTACCCGCCTGGAAGCGAACCTCGAATCCTCCGTCACTCGCTATCGCCACCCAGGATCCAAGCAAGTCGTCGCGCTGGTGGCGGCGATCCACATAGGGGATCCCTCCTACTATCACGAGCTGCAAGCGGAGCTGGACCGCTACGACCTCGTCCTCTTCGAGCGGATCGGCAAGGTCGGGGAGGAGCCCGAAGATCGGCGCGAGATCTTCACGCTCTTCGCGGAGCTGCAGCACGAGATCTCCAAGCTGCTCGAATTCGCGCATCAAGCCGACGGCATCGACTACACGCGGGGCAACCTGCGCCACTCGGACATGTCCCTCCGCGAATTCGAGCAGGCGCTCGAGGAGAGCGCGGGCCCGCAGATCATCCCGCTCCTCGACGACCGCGCTGCGCGCTGGATCGCGCCCATCTTCCGATTCGGCATGGCCATGACCAAGGAGATGAGCAAGTCCGATCCGCACTTCGCGAATCGCATGCGCTGGCAGCTCGGATCCTTGCTCGGCAAGCTCGATCGCGTCGCCCTGGAGCTTCAAATCGGCGACATCGCGAACCCCGACGACGTGATCATCGGGTTGCGGAACGCCTATGCGTGGGAGATCTTCCGGCGCTCGCTGTCCGAGGGATTCCAGCGGACGGCGGTCTTCTACGGCGCGGCCCACATGCCCGACTTCGAGCGGCGCCTCTTGGAGAGCGGCTGGGTGCGGGTGGAGCAGACCTGGATCCCGGCTTGGCACATCCCCGTGCCCGCGGCGCCCGAGGCGCCCGAGGAATCTGCCCAGCCGGCGCTTCCGCCCGAAGAGAAGCAGGAAGATCTCTGATATGAGATTCCAAAGCTAGAAGGAGCGTCCAATGCACCCAGCACGCCCGGTCTACGTCGTAGGCGGCGCGCACACGCCGTTCATTGGGAAGTTCCACCCGGACTTCATCTGGAAGGGGCACCCCGCCTTCGGCAAGCGCGAGAACCCGACGCTCGAGCAACACCTGCACCGCGCCGTGCGCGAGGCGCTCGAAAACTCGGGAGTGGCGCCGGCGCAGGTCGACCGCGGCATCGTCAGCAACTTCGTCGGCGAGCTGTTCGTGGGGCAGGGTCACCTGGGCGCGATGCTCGCCGGCGCGCATCCAGACCTCGCTTACAAGCCCTTCCACCGCGTGGAGGGCGCGTGCGCCTCCGGCGCGCTCGCGCTCGTCTCGGGGATCGAAGCGATCGCCGCGGGGGCGAACCTCGTCCTCGTCGCGGGAGTGGAGGTGCAGACGACCGTCGGAGCGAAACAAGGCGCGGATTTTCTCGCGCGCGCCGCACACTACGCGCGCGAGCGCGAGATCGACCCGTTCACGTTTCCGTGCCTGTTCGCGCGCCGCGCGAAGGCATACTTCGAGCGCCACGGCGGCACGACCGCGGACTTGGCGCCGATCGTGCTGAAGGCGTACACGAACGCCGCGCGCAACCCCTACGCGCACATGCGCGCTGCCGCCATGGACCTGGCGACGGCGGCGGCGCCATCGGAGCGCAACCCGAATTTCCTCGAGAATCCCGACTACAAAGAGTTCCTGAAAGTGAGCGACTGCTCGCAAGTCTCCGACGGCGCCTCCTCGGTCGTGCTCGCGTCCCCCGACGGCCTCGAACAGGTCGGCGTCTCGGCGAACGAAGCCGTGGAGATCGTCGCGTTCGGGCACGCGACCGGACCGCTCGGCGAGGTCAACGACCTGACCGTACTCGATGTCACGCGCCACGCCGTGCAGCAGGCCTACCTCTCCGCGGGTTGGAACGCGACCGACGTGGGCGTAGCCGAGGTCCACGACTGCTTCAGCATCACCGAGGCGCTCATGTACGAAGCGCTGGGATTCTGCGCAGAAGGCGATGGCGTGCGGTTCGGCGCGGATGGCAACACCACGCTCACTGGCAGCATTCCTGTGAACACCGGGGGCGGGCTCATGGGGTTCGGACATCCGGTGGGCGCGACAGGCGTGAAGCAGGCGCTCGAGATCTATCGGCAGATGCTCGGGCTCTGCGGCGACTATCAACTCGCGACGCCGCCGGAGCGCGGCGTGGCCGCGAACATGGGCGGCGACGACCGCACCTCCGTCGTGACCCTCTACCAGAGGGTGCAGTGAATGGCGGCGCCAAACGTTCGGGACGCCATCCGCGGGCGCCGCTCGACGAAGCGGTTTCGGTCCGATCCGATCCCCGAGAAGATCCTGCGCGAGATCGTGGAGATGACGGTAGCTGCGCCGTCCTCGTACAACTTGCAGCCCTGGCGAATCGTCTTGGTGGCGGATGAGAAGCAGCGCGCCGCGTTGTGCGCGGCGGCGTACGGACAGTCGCAGATCCGCGAGGCGCCGGTCACGTTCGTGTTCGCGGTGAGCCTGAACGACTGGGAGCGCGACCTCGAGCCGATGCTGCGGCAGGCCGTCCAGCAGGGCTCGTGGCCGGAGGAGTACGCGGAGGAGACGCGGCGCGCGGCGCCGGCCGGGCAGAAGGCGCTCGCCGCGGCGGGGCTGCTCCGCGAATACAACATCAAGGATGCGATGATCGCGGCGACCCACACCTGCCTCGCCGCGGAGTCGTTCGGCCTTGCGACCTGCTTCATGAACGGCTGGCGCGAGGAAGAGGTGAAGAAGGTAATCGGCGCGGGGGAGAGACCGGACATCGCGATCGCGCTCGTGTTGCCGCTCGGCTATCCGCTGGAGACCGCCCCGAGCCCTGGCCGCTTCCCCATATCCCACAACGTCTTTCGCGACCGCCTGGGGCAGCCGCTGACGTAGCGCTTCGCGAGGCGGGAAGGCAGGGATCGCGGCGCGCTCAGAAACCCTTTGGCGTCCAATTGCACAGACATTAACCTGGCGCGAGTGGTCGGGACCGGACCACGCGCAAAGGGGTGCCGAATGCGCGGGCGCATCGCTCTTACGGCGCTGATCATCGCCTTCCTGCTCTCCATCTCCACTTGGATCGCGCTCACCTCGAGCGACAGCGCGCCGCCGGAAGCCGAGGAATCTCGGAGCATGGCGGAACGCAACGGCGTAGCGGCGGAGACTGCCTCGATCGCCACTCCCGATGCCGAAGCAGGCGCTGCCGCCGCCTCACCCGCACTCGACGCCGGCGCCGCGGCCGCGGAGCCCGCGCCGAGCGCCGGCGCGGAAGAGATCGCCGGCGCGAAAACAAAACCCGCGATCGCGTATCGGATCCAAGGCGAGGTCCTCGCCGGCGGCGGCGCGCCGGTCGGCGGCGCCGCGGTGAGCGTGCATCCGTTTCGGCGGCTCGCCTCCGCGAGCGACGTGAGCGACCTCTTCGGTACGATGGCGGCCCCGGACGACGCCGAGCCCGCGGACGCGGCCGTGGCGAGCGGCTTCGCGGGCGCGAATGGCTGGTTCGAGATTCCGCTCGAAGGCCCGGGCACGTATCTCGTGGAAGCGACCGCGCCGGGATATGCGCGCGCCATCGAAGGACCTGTGCGGCTCTCGCGGCGCGATCCCGACACGACCCTCGGGCTCGAGCTGCGCGAAGGGTGCGCGATCGCGGGCACGGTGACGGATGGCAATGGAAGCTCGCTCCCAGGTGTCCCGGTATTCCTGTACGAGAAGATCTACGGCGAGCGGCGCGCGCTCCATCCGCTGCGAACCGTAACGGATGGCGGCGGCG
>JAKEFC010000017.1 GCA_022616235.1 Planctomycetota bacterium | reverse complement strand
GCGCTCCCTACGGTCCGCCATCGCACGCCGATGCTCTCCCTCGAAAACGTGATGAACGACGAGGAGTTGCGCGAGTGGCTGGCGCGGATCCAGAAGGCCGCCCCGGAAGGGGCGAGCGTTCCCTTTAGCGTCGAGCACAAGATGGATGGCGTGGCGGTGTCCTTGATCTACGAATACGGCGTGTTCTCGATGGGGGCGACGCGCGGGGACGGCACCGAGGGGGAAGTGATCACGGACAATCTGCGCACGATTCGCGCGATCCCGGCGCGCCTCGGCGGCGGCGCCGAGCCGCCGCTCGTGGAATTGCGCGGCGAGGTGTTCATGAGCATCCGCGCATTCGCGGAGATGAACGCGCGCCGCGGCGGCGAAGGGCGCCTCTTCGCGAACCCGCGCAACGCGACGGCGGGAGCATTGCGCCAGCTCGATCCGCGGATCACCGCGGAACGCCCGCTCGAGATCGTGATCTACGGCACCGGCGCTCTCGAAGGGCTCCCGCAGCCGACGCAGGACACGCTCTTTCGCGAGCTGTTGCCGCGCTGGGGCCTCCCCGCGCCCCGTTTCTACCGGCGCGCCGCGAACCCCGGCGAGATCCTCGACACCTATCGCCGCACGCAAGCGGAGCGGGATGGGCTCCCCTACGAGATCGACGGGCTCGTGATCAAGGTCGATGACCTCGAACTGCGCCAGCGCCTCGGCGCCCGCTCCCGCTCGCCGCGCTGGGCGGTCGCTTTCAAGTTCCCGGCGAGGCAGGCGACCACTCGCCTCCTCGACGTCGAGCTGCAGGTCGGGCGCACGGGGGCGATCACACCGGTCGCCAACCTCGAGCCGGTGCCGATCGGCGGGGTGACGGTCGCGCGCGCGACGCTCCACAATCCGAAGGAGATCGAGCGGAAGGGAATCCTGATCGGCGACACCGTGCTCGTGCAACGCGCGGGGGACGTCATCCCCGAAGTCTTGCAAGCCGTTGCGAGCCGGCGCACGGGCAGCGAGCGTCCCTTTCGCATGCCGCGCGATTGTCCGAGCTGCGGGCACGAGATCCACTTTCCCGAAGGCGAGATCGTTCCCTACTGCCCGAACATCCTCTGCCCCGCGCAGGTCATGGGGAGGCTCCGCCACTTCGCGGGCCGGCGCGCCATGGACATCGATGGCCTCGGAGAGAAGCTGATCGAGCAACTCGTCGAGGAGGAAGGCGTCGCGACCCCGAGCGACCTTTACCACCTGAGCTTGGAGCGCCTCGCTGCACTCGACCGCATGGGAGAGAAGTCGGCGCGGAATCTCTTGGCCGCGATCGATCGCAGCAAGGAGCGGCCGCTCGCGCGGCTCATCCACGCGCTCGGCATCCGCAATGTCGGCGAGCACGTCGCGGCAGTGCTGGCGCGCCACTATCGCGACTTGGATCGCGTCGCGGCCGCCGGCGCCGCGGAGCTGGAAACGCTCCACGAGGTAGGCCCGACGATCGCAGGCGCGGTCGCCGAGCATTTCGCGCGCGAGGAGACGCAGCGCGAGATCGCGGCGCTCCGTGCCGCCGGCGTGCGCATGCGCGACGAGGGGGTGGGAGCGGACTCGCCGCCCCCGGAGGGGTTGCCGCTCGCGGGGCTTACCTTCGTGCTCACGGGCACCCTCTCGCGCCTCTCTCGCGATGAGGCGGCCGCGGCGATCGAGGCGCGCGGCGGACGCGTCGCGAGCGCGGTCTCGAAGCGCACGAGCTACGTCGTCGCCGGCGACAGCCCCGGAACGAAGCTCGCCAAGGCGGAAAAGCTCGGCGTTCGGATCCTGGACGAGTTCGGGCTCGAAGCGCTGCTCGCCGAAGGGCCCCGCGCGAAAGAGGAGTGAGGAATTACCGATGACCGCCGTTCCCGAGAGACTCGCAACCGAACCGCGCGTGCTCGCACTCTTGCGGCGCCCCGCGAAGGGCCAGCCCACGGTCGACGCGAGCGAGCTGGCGCTGGATCCGGAACAGGGCGTGGCCGGCGATCACGGTACGAGCAAGAAGCGCCAAGTCACGATCGTGGCCGAGGAGTCTTGGAGCGCCGCCACCGGCGAGCTGGGCCACCCCGTGCCGTGGCAAGCACGGCGCGCCAACGTGCTCGTCTGCGGAGTCGACCTCGAGAGCAGCGTCGGACGCATGCTCTGGCTCGGCGCCTGTCTCGTGGAGATCCGCGGGGAAACCCGGCCGTGCGAGGCGATGGATGCGGCTGCGGCCGGACTCATGGCGAAGCTCGTGCCCGCGTGGCGTGGCGGCGTCTACGCCACGGTCGTGCGCGGCGGCACCCTCCGCTCCGGCGACGCCGTGCGCTGGGACGCCTCGCCGCCGGCGAAGGCGCCTCTTGCGCCGTGAAAATGAAGCTTCCCGCGGACCAGGGGGATCCGCGGGAAGCACAAGGTATGAAGACCGCCGAGAAGCGGTGGGGAGTCCGTAATTTCGAGTTACGGATTGCACGCGGCGGGCGGCGTGGCGCACGTCACCGCGGCGTCGTCGTCCGGGTCGAGCCCGCAGACGGTCGGGCCAGGCGCCGGCGGCGCGGGGCCCATGCTGAATTGCCAGTTCAAGATGAAGAGCGCATCGATGAGCGCGTTCACGATGTTGTCGCCGTTCACATCGGCGGCATCGCGGCACTGCGGCTCGGGTCCCATGCTGAACTGCCAGTTCAGAATGAAGAGCGCATCGATGAGCGCATTCGTGATGCCGTCGCTGTTGATGTCGCCGCGCTTGAAGAGCGCCCCAACGGCTTCCGTGATCTCGATCGAGGCTCCGCTCGTCACGGGCGTGAACTCACCGGAAGCGGTCACCATCAGGGTTTGGAGCGGGACGGCGCCGAGGTCATCGCAGTAGTCGACCTGCGCCGTGCCGACCGCGACGAGGCCGTAGGTCACCGAGTACATCTCGATGCCGGCGCCCGCATCGAGTTCTTCGACCGCGTCGAAGTCCACGATCGCGCCGAGCGTGACGCCACCCGCATAGTAGGTGATGCTCTCGAAGTCAGGGGGCGACCCGCCGTTCACCGTCGCCGCCGCCGGCAACGCCGCGACCGCGCCGGCATTCAGCTCGACGAGGCCGTCGTGACAGAGTCCGAACGACCAGCCCTGGAGCCCCGCCGGGGTCGTGAAGAGCACGTCGATCGATGCCGTGGCGTCGAGATCCCCTTCGGCATCGGTCAGCGCCATTTGATAGTCCTCGTTCGGCGCGAAGACCGCGATCGTGTCGTTGACCGTGTCCGGCGTGAACTCTGCCGTGGCCGAAGCCGCGACCAATGCTACCGCCGGGCTGCCCAGCGTGTCGCAGAGATCGATGTTCGCGATGCCTGCCGCGAGGAGCGTGTACTCGGCGGAGTACAGATGCTGGTCGACCCCTTCCGCGAGGGATGCGGTCTGGGCGAAGTTCGTGACGGCGCCCACGGTGAAGCCGCCCGCAACCTCGACGATGCTCTGGAACTCCGGCTCGCCTCCCTCGTTGATCGTCGCCGTCGCCGAGCCGTTTGCGACTGAACCTGGATTCAATTCCACCACGCCGTCATTGCACACGCCGAAGGACCAACCGTACAGAACCTCCTTGTTGTCCATTCGAACGTCCACCGTGATGACGTCGCCGACGTTGCCGTCCTCGTCGAGTCCGCGCACGACGAGCGTGACGGGATTCGCCGCGTCGCTCGCCTGCACTGACGCGCAGGGTACCAGCGCGCACGCGACCAACATCCCCAGAAGACCGACGTTCACCGAACGAAGCATGAAAGGCCTCCTCTTCCTCGCGAAAGTTCCTCCGGCGTTCCCGTGCGGGGCGACCTCGCCGGAACGCAGCACCATCCTGCGCATTTCTGCGCGCCAGACACGGGCGTGAAGAATCTCGAACACTTGTAAGCGCGAAGACGCGGTTTCCGTGAATTCTCGGTGAAGCCGCGAGCCGCGGCAGGGACTTGCCCCAGGGCGGAGGAGCGGCCGCTCAGGCGGCCAAGAGGCGAACGAAGGTGGCGAGGAGCTTGGGGCTGAAGTGATAGCGACCGCCGACGATCATGTCGCGGAGCATGTCCACTGCATGGCGCGACTCCCGATAGGGCGAAGTGGTCGTGCGGCGATCGAATGCGTTCGCGATCGCCGCGATCTGTACCGGCAACGCAAGCTCCGCCGCGCACTTGCCGAAGGGGTAGCCGCTGCCGTCGAGGCGTTCGTGATGGAGCGCCACGACGTCGCGCGTGATCGCCCCGAAGAGCGAGCTCGACCCGAGAATCGTCATGCCGCGCACCGGATGCTCCCGCACGGTCCGCCAGTCATCCTCGCCGAGCGGCCGCGCGCTGTGCCAAAGGTAGATGGGCAGCTCGAGCTTTCCTACGTCGTGAAGCAGGAGTCCGACGCCGAGATCGTTCAGGTCGGCGCGATGGCTGAGCCCGGCGCCGCGGGCGAGCGCGAGCCCGTAGAGGCACGTCTGCAGCGCGTGGGCGTAGAAATCGGGGACCTGCACGAGCACGCGGCCGAGCCGCGCGAGCAGATTCTTGCCATCGCCGAGCTGCTCCATCCCCGCGCTGACGACCTGCTGGAGCGTCTGCACGCTCTCCGGCTCCGCGGGAGCGGCCATGCTCTCTTCCATGAGAATGCGCGAGGTGACGAAGAACCGCTCGACGCCGTCCGCAGTGCCGGCATCCGCTCCGCCGAGCAGGCGTTCGATGTGCTGCTGCACGTAGGCGGTGTAACGCGACTGGTCCGGACCCCGGATGTAGAGATGAGTCAGGCGCTGCTCGCCGATGGTGTAGCGCTTCTCGCGGTCGATCGGGATACCGCGCTCCCAATAGAGGATCTGCTCGTCCCCGATCGGCGTGTAGAGATCGCAGGGCGTGATCGTGCCGATCATGATCGTCGCCGCGGGGATGGCGACATAGGAGTCGACCGCGGCGCCGGAGTCCGAGGGTGGCTGCCGCACGTGCGTCGTGGGCAGCGCGCGGGCGGCGGACTTTGTCTCCGTGGACAATGCGGGCTCCTCGGCAGCGGCTGGAGATGCGTAATTGGAGCGCCGGCGGTCCCGATGAGCCGCGTGCGTGCGCAGGCGGAAATCGGGCGTATGCGCCCATTCGAAGAGTAACATCCCTCCGAATCCGAGTGCACGCTCTGGAGCGTTGCGGCCGCATTGCGATCGAACGAGGCGCAGTTCGCGCCGAAGGCCGGTAAGCACGCACGCGTGCGTCTGCCTCGGGGCGATCGCAGGGCCTCTCCAACCACACGTCTGCTCCAGTCGAGGCGTTGGCACGATTCAAGTGCTCGTGACGAGGCTCTGCCGAGATCACAGGGGGAACCGAGGCTGGGCGTCCGATGACGCGACAATGCGGTAGGTGCCGGCCGGTGTAGCAGAGATGCGGCAGAGCCGCCGGGGGCTCGGTGTCGAGGCGGAGCCTCGACACCAGGACGATTACAGCAACGCGGCGCCAATTGCGGGGCAGGCTGGAGCGTAGACACGGGCGGAACCGAGGCTGGGCGTCCGATGACGCGACAATGCGGTAGGTGCCGGCCGGTGGAGCAGAGCTGCGGCAGAGCCGCGGGGGCTCGGTGTCGAGGCGGAGCCTCGACACCAGGGGGGCTGCGACTGAGCCGCGCCAGTCGCGAAGCACGCCTGTGTCTCGTTACAAGGTGCACGTGCGGGCGCCTCGCGACTACAGCGCCGCTTCGATGGCATCCTTGGTTGCGCGCGCGGCGCTGCGCACGGCGGCTTGCCAGCTCGACTCCGCCGCCCCGCCCGCGGCGCGCTCGTAGGCGTAGATGATCTCGCGCGAAGAGGCGACCACTGCGCCCTTCCCCGCTTCGTCGAACGCCGCGCGCACGCCGTCGATCCGGCCACCCTGCGCGCCGATCCCCGGTAAGAGCAGGATCGCCTGCGGCGCCGCTTCGCGGAGGAGCGGCAGCTCCGCGGGGAAAGTGGCGCCCGCCACGAGGCCGACCGGCCCATAGCCGGATGGACCCACCCACGGACGCGACCACACGGCGACGGCGCGCGCGACCGCGAGATAGAGCGGCTCGCCCGCGCTCGAGCGCTCCTGAAAGTCGCGGCTCCCCGGGTTCGAGGTGCGGGCGAGGACGAAGAGGCCGCGCCCCCCCGTGCGCGCCCTCTCCGCGAACGGTTCCAGGGCGTCGAGGCCCAGATATGGATTCACGGTGAGCGCATCGATGAACGGCGCGCAGGTCTCCGGATCATCGCCGAGGAACGCGTCCGCATAGGCGGCGGCGGTGCTGCCGATGTCGCCGCGCTTCGCGTCCGCGATCACGAGGAGGCCGCGCTGCGCGGCCGCCCGCACCGCGTGCTCGAAAGCGCTCCAGCCGCGCGCTCCGTAGCGCTCGAAGAACGCGGCCTGCGGTTTCACCGCGACCGCGTGCTCCGCCACCGCATCGCAGATCTCCTCCGCGAACGCGGCGAGGGCACGCTCCGGCGGGAGCGCGCGGAGCGCCGCCGGTAGGCGCTCCAGCACGGGATCGATGCCGACGACGAGGCGGCTCCTCTTTCGCTCCATCGCTTCGCCGAGCCGCTCGGCGAACGGGGGGCGCAGAGCGCTCACTCGTCCCGCTCCAAGGACGCGATCTTCTCTTTGCACTCGGCGGCGGCGCGGCGGCAATGGCGTTCCGCCTCGCGGCGGCTCGCCGCGGCCTCGCTCTTTCCGTTCGGCGCGGCGAGGTAGGCAAGTCCCTCTTCGTAGCATCGGATCGCCTGCGGAAAGAACCCCGCGTTGAAGAAGGAATCGCCGACTACGATGAAACCCTGCGCGGCGGACTCCGCCCCATAGAGGATTCGATAGAAGTGTACGAGCCCGTCTGTGTACGCGCGCGACGCGAACTCCGCGCCGTGGAGGAATAGCGACCGAATCAGTACCGCGTTGTTCTTGTAGCGCGGAAGGATCTTCTCGAGGCGTCCGCGCGCGAGATCGAAGAGGTGCTTCAGGCGGTGCACCTTGATCGGGAACATGGTGTGCACTTCGTTGAGGATCGTCTCCAGCTCGAGGCGCGCATCCGCGTCGTCCAGCGCGTAGGTCGACACGTTGTAGTGCTCCTCTTTGAGAATGCTGATCTCGTGAAAGATGTCGTTCACGAGGCGATCGAGGAAGTCCGTGCTGTCGTCGGTCCGAAACAGGGCATGGCAAGCGGCCTTGAGCGGCGAAAGATAATCATCGCGCAACCGCTCCAACTCCTTGAAATTTAGGAGCCCCGTCAACTCCTTCGGCGTGAGCCGCAGTTCGGCGCGCGGCTTGCCCAGCTTCGCCGCGAATTCGAGCACCAGCTCCTCGTAACTGTCGTGCTGCGCGACATAGATGGAGTACGCGGGATAGAAGCGCTCGACGACTTGCCAAAGGATCGGCGTATTGGGGTCGAACGGCATCCGATCACACGCGACTTTCTCCGCGACAGCGCGCAACGCTCGCCGCCGGCTCCGCGGTCCGGCACACCGCCCCGCGGAGGAATGCGTCCATGATGCGCGGACCCGCGGGAGTCATGAACGACTCCGGGTGGAATTGAACCCCCCACGTCGCCTCCCCCGGCACGCCGAGCCCCATGACCTCGCCGTCATCGGTCCACGCCGTGACGAGCAGCTCCCGCGGCATCGTCTCCGCGCGAGCGATCAGCGAGTGGTAACGCGCGGCGATGAACGGATTCGGGACGTCGCGAAAAATACCGCTGCCATCGTGGTGGATCCACGAGCGCTTGCCGTGGACCGGGCGCGCCGCGGGGCGCACGGCGCCGCCGAACGATGCCGCGAGCACTTGATGTCCCAAGCAGACTCCGAGCACCGGGATGATGCCGCGATAGCGCCGGAGCGCCGCCTCCGAGATTCCGCTCCCCGCGGGGCCGCCGGGACCCGGCGAGACTACCAAGCGCTCCGGCGCGAGCGCATCGAGGCCCGCGATGTCGATCGCATCGTTTCGCACCACGGTGACGCGCGCTCCGAGCGCTTGGAAGCCCTGCGCAAGATTGAAGGTGAAGGAGTCGTAGTTGTCGGCGATGACGACGTGGAAACCCCCTTGCACGGACCCCCTCCCGCCCCGCGAATGAGCGATCATTCTGAGTCCGGCTTCATGACGAATGCAAGCGCCGCCTCGAAGAACGCGGGCGCGATCATCTCCGGCACGTCGCCTTCGCGCGCGGGCTTGCCGGCCGCGTGCCAGAGCGCCGCGTCCGCCTCGGGCAATCTCAGGACGGAGAAGCGCTCCGCGGGCACGGCGTTGCGAAAAAACTCGCCGGTGGCGCGGTGCGCCTCGCCCGCGCCCGCGGTGGTCGCGGCTACCTCCTCGGCGGCGCGCGTCACCCACAGGAGGCGGCGGCGGGGCGGCTGGAACAACTCTCCGGCGCGCGCGCCGGCCCGCGCATCCTCCGGGAGATAGCTCACCACCGCGATCAATCGCGCCAACTCGAAGCGTTCGAGCGCGCGCAGCGCGAGCGCCAGCGTCCCTTCGTGAGCAAGCAGCGTAATACGCGCGCCATCCACCGCCGGATGCGCGCGCAGCGCTTCGAGCATCGATTCCACGGCGAGCAGCTCGTCCTCGGACGCGGCGCCGACCTCTCCCGACAGGACCGGCACGCCGCGCCGCGCGAGCCCCCAGCGCGCGCGGTGGACGAAGCGCGAACGGGTCGGCGCGTGCTCTTCGACCGGCGTGAGGAGCAAGATCGCGGGGCCGCGCTCGAGCGCGTGCGCGTGAACGCCGAGGCGGCGCGCCCCGCGCGCGGGGAGGAGGGCGCGCCTGGCGTGGCCGCCGCCGGCGGGCACGAAGTCGATCGCTTCGGTGTAGGCGCCGCCGGCATCGGGGTAGTAAGCGAGGTTGTACGCCGTGCGAGAGTTCTGCAAGTGATGCCGCTCTTGCGGCGCTTCTTCCATCCGCACGATCGCATGGCCGGCGTCGAGCCAGAAGCGCCGCTCGAGCGGGGCCACGCCGCGGCGCCGGCTCGTGACCAGGAGGCGCTCCGTCGCGACCTCGCCGCGCGCGGTGCGAAGGATCTCCTTCCCCTCGGCGCGCAGCTCGAATTCCCGGATTTGCAAGTCCTGGGCGACGATCGCCGAGAAGCGCGCGCCATCCAAGGGGTGACGCTCGGACGCGGCCGGCCGAGCGCGCGCTCTCGCGACCAGATCATCGAAGGCCCATTGGAACGGCGCGATGAGGTCCTCCTCCAGGATCCGCGCGTCCGCCATTTCCGACGGCAAGGAGTGGCGATGACCGCGACTCAACGGGTCCTTGTTCAGCACGCGAACCTCCGCGCCATCCAGGACGATGTTCACGCTGCGTTGGGGCCCGGGATGGTAGCGGTAGTCCGTGAAAGCCCCGACCGCGTCGAGATGCAACTCCCGGCGAGCGATGCTGAACGCTTCCTGCGAGGAGACGATCTTGTCCTGCATCTCGCGCAGCTCGATCGTGCGGCCGGCATCCTTCGTCGCCAGAAGTGAAGCTTCGACGGCGATCGTCTCGGTCCCCTTCCCCTCGGGTCCGTAGCGCTTCACGACCGCGAATTCCAAGTTGCGCCGCGCGAGGTCGGCGGGAGCCGCCGGCGCCGTCCTAGCGCTCTCGCCAGAAGGAGCTGCCGGCAGCGCGGCCGCGTCTCCGGGTTCCGCGCCGCGCGGCGCCGCTCGCTCGCCGGAGGGGATCGAGGTGGACACGAGGGGCGCGCACGCAGTCGCGAGCGAGACGAAGAGCACGCGCGCGGCGCGGCCGGCGCTCGAGTGCGGGCCGGGCCCAAGATGGGAGATGCGCGCGGTTCGAACTCGTCCTGGGAGAATCGCGGCAACCTTTCCCAATTCCGTACGCCGGTCCCGATTCCGTACGGCGACCTGGACAGCTTGGAGCAAGAGTCCGGCGCCGGGCGCCGGGCGCGGATCGCCCGCGGGCCGCGGTCGCCGCTCGCGGGTCGCTGCAAATCGTTACAACACCGAGGTTACTCATTGTGCGGGGCGCGCGCCAGCGGCGCGCGCTTCCCCAGCTCGGGCGCTGCGGCCTTGGCCGCGCGGCGCGG
The DNA here is from genome assembly GCA_022616235.1 of Planctomycetota bacterium. GTDB lineage: Bacteria > Planctomycetota > UBA8108 > UBA1146 > JAKEFC01 > JAKEFC01. Next base: position 9,051 of record JAKEFC010000017.1, on the reverse strand, counting down.
GCCCGGACTTTGCTGGCCACGTCCGCACCAGGAGGTGTCATGCTCCGATCCCTGTCTCTCTCCGCGCTCATCTTCCTCTGCTTCGGCTGCAAGCCTCCCGAGAGCAAGGTCCTCGCGATAGCGCCCGCCGGCAACAATGTGCCGCTCTCTCAAATGCAGATCGACGTCGAGTTCGATCGGCCGATGCGAACCGCGACGATCACTCCGAGCACGTTTTATGCGACGGGCTCGATCAGCGGGAAGCACACGGGCTCGATCGTCTTTCCGGCGCCGCACAAAGCGCGCCTCACCGTCCTCGAGCCGTTCGCCGAAGGGGAGCTGGTCACCGTCGTATTGCACGAAGACATTCGCTCCACGTCGGGGAAGTACCTCGAGCCGCACGTGCACACCTTCACGATGCACGCAGATCCCGTCATCTTGCCCGATCCGTTCTTCATCGAGTCGGTTTCCCCGCTCGCCGAGAGCGCGGGCGTCTCTCGCTTCGCGACCGTGAATTGCACCTTCTCGGACACCTACAATCCGTTCACGATCACGGAAGAAACGGTGCGGCTCGAAGGGGAGCGGAGCGGCATCCATCCGGTCACCTTCGAGAACCGCTTCACCGGCATCACGCAGCTTCGCCTGAGAAGCGATCGACCCTTCCTCGCGGGGGAGCGCGTCTCCGTGAGCTTCGCGGACAGTATCACCTCCGCCGATGGCGCTCATCTCGCGGAGAGCATAATCGGGTTCTTCGCCGCGAACGACGGTTCCACTTGGCCCACGGCCGAGATCGCGGCAGGCAACTTGGCCGGACCGGCGGCGCTCTATTTCCTCGATGCCGATGGGGACGGCCGCGATGAATGGCTCATCGTCGAGGAATCCGGCGCCGCTCGCATCGGGGAGTTGGAAGGGGACGTGGTCGCCGAATTCACGGGAACGCTGCCCGGCACGGTGATCTCGCACGCGATCGGTGATTTCAACGGCGATGGGCGCGCCGACCTCGCGTGCCTCTCGGCGGACGGCACGCACATCTATCTCGTCCTCGGCACCGCCGACTTGCTGTCGTTCTTCGGCGGAGTCACGACGATCGACTTCGCGGTGATCGAGGGGGGCGCGCTGTCGGCCGGACACGTCGACGGAGATGGCGTACGCGATCTCGTGGTGACCGCCGCCGCGCCGGTAGACGGCGCGCTCGTCCTGTGGGGCTCGCCTGCGGCGCCGCTCGCCACATCACTCGGCCTGAGCGAGTTGCACGCGGCCGCGCCGGTAGCCATCGGCGATTTCGACGGCGATTTCGCCGCGGACATCGCCTATCCGCGGACGGATGGAATGATCTCGGTGGAATGGGGCCTCGGAGGCGGAAACTTCGGCGCGACGACGATCGTCGACGTTCCCGGCGGCGTGGCGCACGTCGCCAACGTGAATCTGAGCGCCGCGAGCCCCGGGGACCTGCTCGCCGTACCCGGCTCCGGGACCGATGCGACGCTCCTCATCGCGGAGGGCGGGCGCGGCTTCGAGCTGCTCGCTCTCGACCCCGGAGAGGCGTCCGCGGCGAGCGCGGTGATCGACTGGGACGGGGATGGAAGCCTCGATCTCCTCACGCCGGATGCAACCGCCGCGGAAGTGCGCGTGCTCCTCGGGACGGGAAGCGGGGCGTTGAACGAATCGTCCACGGAGTCCGTGCTCGCCGTGGCGACCGGGCTCCGCTCAGGCGACATCGACGGCGACGGAGTCGTCGACCTCGGCTTCGTCTTCGGCTCCGCGAGCTGGTCGGTTCGCTTCGGAGTCCCGGCTACGCCTCCGATCGGCGACACGCTCCGCATTACGGACTTGAGCGCGGCTCCCGGCGCCGCCGGAGTGGAATTCTTCGTAGAAGGGGATCACGAGAACGACTTGAGCGGCTACACGCTGGCGTTCGCCTTCGATCCCGCGCTCCTAACCGTCAACGAGCTGGCGACCGCGGGCACCGATGCGGGAAACGTAGGGGTCGAGTTCGAGTTTCCCGAGATCGATGCGGCCGCCGGGGAAGTGATCCTCGGCGCAATCTTCGATCTCGTGCCCCCCTACGATGGCCAAGCCCTCGCCGCGGGAAGCGATCACACCTTCGCGCGCGGCACGCTCGATGTGAGCGCAAGCGCGCCGAACACGATTACGGTGCTCGCGCTCGCGAACGGAATCGGGGCGCCGCCCACCGACAACAGCTTCGTCATCGGCGGATTCTCGCTCGCCCCCGACCTCGAGAGCGGCACCGTGACCATTTCCGGAACGCCGGCCGCGAACGGAGACTTCGTGCGCGGAGATGCGAACGGCGACGGCGCGCTCGACCTCGCGGACGCGATCACGCTCGAGAGCTTCCTCCTCGAAGGCGGGAGCGAGCCTCCTTGCCTCGATGCCGCGGATGCGAACGATGACGGCGTGGTAAACCTCGCCGACTCCACCTACTTGCTCGCTTATTTGTTCTCGCTCGGGCCGGTGCCGCCGCCGCCTTTCCCCGCCGCGGGGCCGGACCCGACTTCCGATTCCTTCGCCTGCCCAGGTCCAGAGTAGCGGCACGCCGTTGGCGCGCACGCCGTCGTTCCGCCTGCGGGCGGGCTCGACCGGCGCATCCCTCGGCGCCATCGTACTCTTCTCGGGTCGTTTTCTTTTGCTGCCGGTAGCAGCGCTCACGAGGACAGAATCGCTTCGATGTTTTCACTCCGGGCACTATGCGGACGCCGGGGTTTGGCGGCGGCGTGCCGCTGTCAGCTCTCCCCGCGGCGATCGACTCGCTGGCTCGCGATGGCGGCGGCGCTTGCTTGCGCCGTTCTCCTTCCCGCGCTTGCGAGCGGCGACTGGATCACGCTCAAGGCCGGCGGGCGCGTCACGGGTACGATCATTCGCCAGACGCCGAAAGAGATCACGATCCAAGACGACCGCGGCGCGCTCCTCACTTTTCAGCTCAAACAAGTCTTGGAATATTACGTGCACCCCGTCGCGCCCGCGGATGACGCGAAGGTCGGGGGCGAGGATGGCGAAGCGAATGCGCCCGGCGAGGCGAATTCCGCCAAGGGCGGCGGCTCCGACGAAATCGTCCTCAGCGAACGCGCCTTCGGCGAGTGCACGTTGAAAATTCCCGTGAAGTACGAACTCACGCGCGGTCGCATGAAATTCGATGGCTACAACGGCGAGCTGCTGGGGCTTTGCGAGGATCAGGCGACCGACACGATGCTCTCCGTCTCCACGGGCGGGTTGGCGGCGGGCACGGAGGACTTCAACGAGATGATGGCGGCGTCGAAGAAGTTCTTCGCCGGCGAGAAGCAGTGCACGATCCTGCGCTGGGAGCGCCGCGAGTTGGCCGGACTCCCCGGCGTTTACGCGGAACTCGAGGGACCGAAGGCCGCCGGCGATCGGATCTTCCTCTTCCTCTGGGTGCAGGTGCGCGCGAACGAGATCTACGCGGCGAACGTCACGGTGCCGCGCGAGCATTTCCTGCGGGATCCCGATCTCTACCGCGGAATCTTGCGCTCCTTCCGCTTCCGCCCGACCGCACCCAAGGCGCCGCCCCCGAAGAGCCCACCGAAATAGCAGCTCGCCGGAGGAGCGACGGAACGCTGGCCGGGGTGGGCACAGGCGTCCTCGCCGAGCAGTCGTCCTCCTCGAGAAACCGCCCAGTTTCCGCACCGACCCCGGGTCCGAATCCACAGAGCTTTTCCACTCGATCGCTGAGGCGCTCTTTTCCGCAACTTTGCGAACGCGGCTTCACCAAGCGCTCACAGTTTCGCCAGGTGAAAAGGCGTGGCGCCCGGCGCGGTAAAAGGCCTCCCTGCCCAGGGCTTGGGCATTGATTCCCAATGGATCCTCAAGATATTGTATCCCCGCGCGACGCGAGCCGTTGGAGCGTTCGAGCTTTGTTCGCTTTGCCGGCCACGCATTTCTCTCGTTGTGGTGAGCCCAGCAACGGGTCGGCGCGGCGCTCGGGCGGACTCGGCATCCAGGGCAATCACCTGTCCTGAACGCCGCCTCTCGGCCGCGCAAGCCGAGGGCCGCGCAGGCCGAGTGGCGGAGCGGTCGGCTTGGTTGGCGTCGCGGCACTGCTGGTCAGGCACCGCGGTCAGGGGCACGCCCGCGGTTCGCCGTTCGCGACCAGATGCCCGTGCCTGATGCCCGTAATTTGCGGGCCGTGGCTCTTGTGATCCGCGCGGCGGATCCGCGGGGATATGGGTGGTGGGCAAGTCAGCGGCGAACGGCTGGCGCGTAGTTGGCGAGCGGCGGGTGGAATCGAGGTCTAAAGCGCCGATCGCGGTGGGGAGAAATTTCGGCTAGGGGGATCTCGGTGGCGAAGGCTTCGGCTGGCACAAGCGTCAGCATGGAGACTTCGGCCGGGAAGTCGGGGAAAAGCATCCCGCAGGGAATCGAGGCGTCGACCGCTGCTTGGCGCGCCTCGATGATGAGTCGCACCGGCGCGGTAGTCGGTCGCGTTTTGGCGCCGGCAAGCGACGATGCTGCCCTGCGATGCTCCGCATTGCGGAAATTCGTTCCGCGGAATCGTGGAGGAACGCTTGAAAATCGAACGGCGGTTTACGCGTCGGGGCGAGAGCCCGTATGCCGGCATCCGGTTCGTGCAACGCACGTCCGAGATCCGCAATCCCGATGGGTCGCTGGTCTTTCGCCTGGAAAAAATAAACGTCCCGGCAACTTGGTCGCAAGTGGCCGTCGACATCCTGGCGCAGAAATACTTCCGCAAGGCGGGCGTGCCGCAAACCGACGAGCACGGCCGCCCGCTCCTCGACGATGACGGCAACCCGGTCACGGGCGGCGAAACGGATGCGCGCCAAGTGTTCCATCGCCTCGCCGGGTGTTGGACCGATTGGGGCAAGCGCCATAGCTACTTCGATACCGCGGAGGATGCGGCGGCGTTCTACGATGAGACCTGCCACATGCTCGCGAAGCAGATCGCGGCACCCAACTCCCCGCAATGGTTCAATACCGGACTCCACTACGCCTACGGCATCGCGGGCCCCGCACAGGGGCACTATTTCGTCGAACCGTCGACGAAGGAACTGCAGAAGGCGCGCAACGCCTACGAGCATCCGCAGCCGCACGCGTGCTTCATCCAATCGATCCAAGATGACCTCGTGAACAACGGCGGCATCATGGATCTCTGGACCCGGGAAGCCCGCCTCTTCAAGTACGGTTCCGGGACCGGCACCAACTTCTCCGCGGTGCGCGGCGAGGGCGAGATCCTCTCCGGCGGCGGCCGCTCTTCCGGGCTCATGTCGTTCCTGAAGATCGGCGACGCGGCGGCGGGCGCGATCAAATCGGGGGGCACGACGCGACGCGCGGCGAAGATGGTATGCCTCGACCTCGACCACCCGGACATCGAGCACTTCATCAAGTGGAAGGTCACGGAGGAGCAGAAAGTGGCGGCGCTCGTCGCTGGGTCTCGAATCTGCTGCGCGAAGCTCAATGCGATCTTGCGAGCCTGCCGCGTGAAAAAAGGCGGCACGATCGAAGTGATCACCGACCCGAAGCAAAATCCGCAACTGCGGCGCGCGATCGTCGAGGCGCGGGAGTTCGCAGTGCCGGAGGGCTATATCCAGCGAATGCTGCTCTTCGCTTCCCAGGGCTACAGCGAGTTCGAATTCGAGGAGTACGACACGGACTGGGAAGGGAGAGGCTACGCGACGGTTTCGGGACAGAACGCCAACAACAGCGTTCGCATGCCGAATCGCTTCTTCGAGCAGCTCGATCACGACCGCGACTGGGAGTTCGTGAATCGGACCGATCAGAGCATCGCGGCGCGCGTCCCCGCGGCACGGCTCTGGGAAGAGATCGCATATTCCGCGTGGAGCTGCGCCGATCCCGGAGTGCAGTACGACACGACGATCAACGAATGGCACACTTGCCCGCAAGACGGGCCGATTCGCGCGTCGAATCCGTGCTCGGAATACATGTTCCTCGACGACACGGCGTGCAACCTCGCGTCGATCAATCTCGCGAGATTCATCGGCGAGAACGGCGATTTCGACATCGAGGGCTTCCGCCACGCCTGCCGGATCTGGACCGTCGTGCTCGAGATCAGCGTGCTCATGGCGTCGTTCCCGAGCAAGGAGATCGCGCGGAAGAGCTTCGAATTCCGCACGCTCGGTCTCGGTTACGCGAATCTAGGGACGGTCCTCATGCAGCGCGGCGTCCCCTACGACTCCCCGGCCGGACTCGCGATCTGCGGCGCGATCACCGCGATCCTCACCGGCGAGTGTTACGCCACCTCGGCGGAGATGGCGCGCGAGCTGGGGCCGTTCCCGGGATTCGAGCGCAATCGCGAGTCGATGCTGCGCGTGATCCGCAACCACCGGCGCGCTGCTTACTCGACGCCGCCGGAGGAGTACGAGGGGCTCACCGTCTTTCCGATGAACGTCGATCCCGCCTCTTGTCCGGCGGACCTCCTGCGCTCCTCGCGCGAGTGCTGGGACCGTGCGCTGCGCCAGGGCGAGCTGCACGGCTACCGCAACGCACAAACGACCGTGATCGCTCCCACCGGCACCATCGGACTCCTCATGGATTGCGACACGACCGGGATCGAGCCGGACTTCGCGCTCGTCAAGTTCAAGAAGCTCGCCGGAGGCGGCTATTTCAAGATCATAAACCAGAGCCTGCCGCCCGCGCTTCGCTTCCTCGGCTACGGCGAGCAGGAGATCACCGACATCGTGAAGTACTGCCTCGGTCACGGGACCCTGGCGGGCGCGCCGGCGATCAACCCCGCCAGCCTGCGCGCGAAGGGCTTCGACGATGAAGCGCTCGCGCGCGTGGAAGGCGCCATCGCAGGCGCGTTCGAGATCCAGTATCCGTTCAACAGCCACGTGCTGGGGAAGGATTTCGCCGAGCAGAAGCTGAAGCTCGCCGGCGCGGCGCTCGAGCAGTGGCAGGCGCAGCCGCTCCGGGCTCTCGGATTCAGCGCGGCGCAGATCCAGGCCGCGAACGACTACGTCTGCGGAACGATGACGGTCGAGGGCGCGCCGCACTTGAAAGCGGAACACCTTCCGATCTTCGACTGCGCGAATCGCTGCGGACGCAAGGGTACGCGCTACATTCCGTTCGAAGCGCACGTCCACATGATGGCGGCCGCGCAACCCTTCATCTCTGGCGCGATCTCGAAGACGATCAACATGCCGAACGATGCGACGATCGCGGACGTAAAGCACGTCTACCGCCTCGGCTGGGAGAGCATGCTCAAGGCGGTCGCGCTCTATCGCGACGGCTCCAAGCTATCGCAGCCTCTGAGTGCGATCGTGATCGATGACGCGGAAGAGAAGGTCGATCTCGCGAGTAGCGCGGATACGCGCACGGAGCAGATCACGGAGCGCATCGTGCTCCGCTACCTCGCGAAGCGCCGCCGCCTCCCCCACCGCCGGCAAGGCTACACGCAGAAGGCGGTGATCGGCGGCCACAAGGTCTATTTGCGCACGGGCGAGTACGAGGACGGCAGCCTCGGCGAGATTTTCTTGGACATGCACAAGGAGGGCGCGGCGTTCCGAAGCCTCATGAACTGCTTCGCAATCGCGGTCTCGCTCGGCCTGCAGCACGGAGTGCCGCTCGAAGAGTTCGTCGAGGCGTTCGTGTTCACGCGCTTCGAACCGAATGGCATCGTCGTCGGCAACGACAGCATCAAGATGGTGACCTCCGTGATCGACTACATCTTCCGCGAGCTGGCGATCACCTATCTCGACCGCAACGACTTCCGCCAGGTCTCGGAAGAGGACCTGCGGGCGGATACGCTCCGCGGCGGCGAGCCGCCCGCGTACATCGGCGAAGAAGTGATCCAGGAGCGGATCGTCGATGAGGCGGCGCCTGGCAGCGCCGGCGCGCGCCGCGCCTCCGCGGCGGGAATGCACGCGCATGCGGCGGCACCGGCGACCCCAGCGGCGGCAGCCGGAGGCATACGCGCGCCAGAAGGCACCGGCGAGCGCGCGGAGAGTGCATCGAACGGCAGTATTTCATCCGCGAACGCGCGCCACGGCGTGCCGGCGCCCGAGGGGCAGGCGGCGGCGCCCCCCGCCGCACCGGCAGCGGCGCAGCGCCATTCGACCGGCGGAGCGCACTTTGCACAAGGAGCCCGCGGCGCGCTCTCGGGAGCGGCGCTCGCCCGCGAGCTGCGTCAGCTCCGCGCGCCGACGGCGACCGCCTATCGCGAAGCGCGCCTCAAGGGCTACGAAGGCGATCCTTGCCGAGAGTGCGGGCAATTGACGTTGGTACGGAACGGGACCTGTCTTCGCTGCGACACTTGCGGAGCGACCACCGGCTGTTCATAGCAACTGACCGACAATGAGGTGACGGCATGACCATCAAATCGGACCGCTGGATCCGCCGCATGGCGATCGAGCACAAGTTGATCGAGCCCTTCGAGCCGCGCCAAGTGCGCCACGTCGACGAGAATGGCGAACAGCGGCGCGTGATCAGCTACGGCCTTTCGAGCTACGGCTACGACCTGCGCGTTGCGGACGAGTTCAAGATCTTCACGAACGTCCATTCCAGCGTCGTCGACCCGAAAGGATTCGACGATCGCTCCTTCGTGGATGTGAAGCAGAATCTCTGCACGATCCCGCCGAACTCTTTCGCGCTCGCGCGGAGCGTCGAGTACTTCCGCATTCCGCGCAACGTGCTCACGATCTGCCTCGGCAAGTCGACCTACGCGCGCTGCGGGATCATCGTGAACGTGACACCGTTCGAGCCGGAGTGGGAAGGACACGTGACCCTCGAGATCTCGAACACGACTCCGCTCCCCGCCCGCATCTACGCGAACGAGGGCCTCGCGCAGGTGATCTTTCTGGAGAGCGATGAGGCGTGCGAAACCTCCTACCGGGATCGCGGCGGCAAGTACCAGGGCCAGCGCGGGATCACCATCCCGCGAATCTAGATTCACCGGTCTGCGCCAGCGAGCGCTCTGTCTTCCATCACGTCCTCGTGTCGAGGCTCCGCCTCGACACGGGCGGCCCCGAGGCTCTGCCTCCGATGACGCGACAATGCGTTAAGTGCCGGCCGGTGCTACAGAGACGCGGCGGAGCCGCAGAGGCTCGGTGTCGAGGCGGAGCCTCG
>JAKEFC010000016.1 GCA_022616235.1 Planctomycetota bacterium | reverse complement strand
GGCTCCTTGTCGTCGGGCTTCTTCTTCGCAGGCTCCTTGGGAGGCGGCGGCTTCGAATCCACCATGCGGCGCGCGATGAGCTGCACGACGTGCCAGCCGTACGGGGTCTTCGCCTTCGCGACGCCGCCGTCCTTCTCGATGGCGAAGAGCGGCTTGTCCATCCCGGGATACATGCCGAAGCGGGCCCATCCCAGGTCGCCGCCGAGCCGCTTGGTCACGACGTCGAGGCTGTGCTTTCGGCAGAGCGCGACGAAGTCCTCGCCTTTGCCGATCCGCTCGATCAAGGCATCGGCATCCGCCTCCGTCGGAACCAGAATGTGGCGCGCGTGTCTCTCTTCGACCTGCTCCGCGTACACCGGCGCGCTTGCCCAGAGGAGCGCGAGCGCTCCGATGCAGAGTAGAGTCGCGGCCAGGGCGAGCGGCGGCGTGGCCGGCACTTGTGCGACGCGCATGAATGCTCCTTTTTTCGGCTCGAAAGCGGGCGAGTCCCGATCGTAACCATCGCGTGCAGGCGGATTAGCCTACATGGGGAAAAGGCCAGGATTATAGTAACACAGTATCACGGCGCCAAGTTCCCGCGGATGGAACGCGCGACCCGCGAGTCACTTCGCGATTCGGCTGGTCGCGAGCGGCTGGATCGGAAAGCGCGTCCTGCCTTCCGTGATCAATTCGGCGATCGCTTCGCCGACGCCGAATCCGTAGCTCATGCCGTAGCCGGTGAAGCCTCCGGCGAGCCACACCAGGGGCCGGCCGGGGAGCGGCCCCACGAGCGGCAGGCCATCGATCGAGAACCCCATGATCCCGCACCAGCGATGCTCGATGCAGAGCTCCGCCGCACGCTCGCGGTAGAGAGTGAGCACGAACTCCTCGATGCGCTTCTGGATCGCATCGTTCAGTGCCAGGTCCGTACCCTTTTCGCGCTCTTCATCGGTCCAGCGAAACCCGCCCGCCATGATCCTGCCATCTCGGGTCTGGCGCCAATACTCGTAGCCGAAGTTCGTCGAGCAGCCGACCTCGAGGAACGGCGGGAGCGGGCTCGTGGAGAGGATCTGTCCGCGGATCGGCCAGATGAGATCGCGCCGTCCGATCAGCGTCCCGGTCCACGCGTTCGTCGCGAGTACGATGATCTCCGCGGCAAGCTCGCCCCGCTCGGTGACGAGAAGCCCATCGCGCACCTCGCGCACCGGGCAGGATCCCGTGTAGGTGGCGCCCGCGCGAAGGGCCTCGTCGAAGATCGCGCGCGTGAGCTTCAGCGGATTCACGAGCGCATCGTTCGGCACGAAGAGGCCCCCGGAGAATGCCCCGGCGCCGACGCGCCGGCGCACCTCCGCCGCATCGTGCCACTCGACGCCGAAGCCATCTTCCGCGAGCAGGCGGCAGCTCGCGCGCAGCTCGCGCTCTTCCGGCGGCGATGACGCGAGGAAGTAGCAGCCGCGGCGCGACCACTCCACTTCCGTTTCGAGCCGCTTCTCGGCGAGGAACGCCGCGAGCGCGTCCTGGCTCATCACCTTGAATTGGAGCACGGCGCGCGCGCGATCCCGCCCGAGGGTCTCGGTCATGCGCGAGTAGAACTCCGCCGCCTCCAAGAGGAGCTGCCCATCGTTCTTGCCGCTCGCTCCCGCGGCAACCGTCTCGCGCTCGACGATCGAGACGCGCACGCCGCGCCGCGCGAGCGCATAGGCGATGGAGCAGCCGGCGATGCCGGCGCCGACGACGGCGACCTCCGCGCGCCGGGGCAGGTCATCCGCCCAGGCGTTGCGCATGCCGGTGTTCACGCCCAAGTTTCGGCAAGGCGAACCAGCGTGCGCACGCCGCAACCCGTCGCGCCGCGGGTCGTGTAGGCGCTCTCCTTGTCGGTCCAAGCGGTGCCCGCGATGTCGAGATGCACCCAAGGAAACCCGTCGATGAACTTCGACAAGAAGAGCGCCGCCGTCACCGCGCCGCCGTAGCGGCCGCCGCTGTTCTTGATGTCGGCGACTTCGCTCTTGATCAACTCGAAGTAGGCATCGTCGACGGGCATCGGCCAGAACGGCTCGCCGGCTTCCGCCGCCGCCTTGCGCACGCGGTCGGCGAGCGCCGCGTCCTTGGCGAAGAGGCCGCCGTTCATCGCGCCGAGCGCGACCACGCACGCGCCCGTGAGCGTCGCGAGATCGACGACCAACTCCGGCTTGTAGCGCTTCGCGTAGTGCAGCGCGTCGGCGAGCACGAGGCGCCCCTCGGCGTCCGTGTTGATGACCTCCACCGTGAGGCCGGCGGCGCTCCGCAAGATGTCCCCGGGCCGGAGCGCCGTGCCGCTCGGCATGTTCTCGGCGCTCGAGATGATCCCCACGACGCGCCGCTTCGGCTTCAGGCGCGCGATCGCCGCCATCGCGCCGAGCACCGCCGCCCCGCCGCACATGTCGAATTTCATGTCCTGCATGCCGTCGGCGGGCTTGATCGAGATCCCTCCCGAGTCGAAGGTGACCGCCTTCCCCACGAACACGAGCGGCGCGCCCTTCGCGCGCCGCCCGCTCCGCGGCGCGTACTCGAGCGCGATGAGCCGCGGCGGGCGCGCGCTACCGCTTGCGACGCCGAGCAGCGCCCCCATCCCCTCGCGCCGGAGCGCGCGCTCATCGAGGATGCGCACCGCGAGCCCGGCGGCCCGCCCTTCGCGCTTCGCGCGCTCCGCCAGCTCGACCGGACCGAGGTCGTTCGCCGGAAGATTGCCGACTTCGCGGCAGAGATTCACTCCGAACGCGACGTTCAGACCGGCCGCCGCCGCGCGGCGCGCTTCCGCGAGTTCTTTCTCGTCGGGGAGGAGGAGCAGGATCGCGGAGATGTTCTGCTGGCTGCGCTTCGCGGCATCCGTCTTCTTGTAGAGGTCGAACGAGTAGGCGCCGAGCCCGAGGCCTTCGGCGACGGCGCGCGCGCGCGCGGCGCGCGTAGGGAACTCTCCCGCGGTAGGGAGCAGCGCGACGGCTCGCTTCCCGGCGGTCTTGCGCGCGAGCGATGTGACGATTCCGCCGTAGCGGCGAAAGCTCTCCGGCGTGAGCGCGGAGGCTTCGCCGAGGCCCACGAGCAGGATTCGCTCCGCGCCGAGCGGCGTCGCCGGCGCGTAGATCACTTTTTGCGTCTCCGCCTTGCCCGTGAAGTCGCCGGTGCCGAGCAGCGCCGCGACCTCCTTCTTGCAGTGCGGCGCCCAGACGGGGTCGATCTCCGCCCCCTTCTTCCCCAGATAACAGGGGACCGCGATGAGATCGCTCTTGCCCGCCGATCGGATTCCGCCGTTTACGGTGATTCTCACACTAGTGCCTATCCCTGCAGTCGCTCTTGTGTTGAGCGCGATTCATGAGGGAAGTACCTCGAGCGCGAGCCCCATGCCCCCCGAGATGCAGAGGGTGGCGAGGCCCCGCCGCGCGCGGCGGCGATTCAGCTCGTGGATCAACGTGACCGCGATGCGGGCGCCGGTCGCGCCGATCGGATGACCGAGGGCGATGGCGCCGCCGTTCACGTTGAGCCGGTCTCGATCCATTCCAAGCTCGCGGTCGCACGCGATGACCTGCGCGGCGAAGGCCTCGTTCAACTCGATGAGGTCGAAATCGGAGAGCCGCGCCCCCGCGCGCTCCAAGAGCTTCTTCGTCGCGGGCACCGGCCCCATCCCCATGCGGCGCGGCGCGACCCCCGCGCGCGCGGCGGCGCCAAGGCGCGCGATCGGCGCGAGCCGCAATTCTCGCGCGCGCAATTCCGAAGCGAGGATGAGGCACGCCGCGCCATCCGTGATCCCGGAGGAGTTCCCCGCGTGAACCGTGCCCCCCTCCTTGAAGACGGGGGGCAGCTTCGCGAGCGATTCGAGCTTCACCCCGTCGCGCGGATGCTCGTCGCTCGCGACGACCGTGGGCGCCGGCTTTGCCGCAAGCTCGATCGGGATGATCTCCGCGCGAAAGCGCCCTTCCTTGCGTGCGACCTCGCAGCGGCGCGAGGACTCGACGGCATATGCGTCTTGCTCCGCGCGGCCGATGCCGAATTCCTCGGCGAGGTTCTCCGCGGTCGCGCCCATGAGCTGATCGGCGAGCGGACAGTGAAAACCATCGCGGTACATGCCGTCCACGAGTTGGCCGTGGCCGAGACGGTATCCGGCTCTCGCATCCTCCAAATAATACGGAAGGCGCGACATGCTCTCCGTGCCCCCCGCCACGATGAGCGCCGCCTCGCCGCGCTGGATCGCGTGCATCCCTTCGATGATCGCGAGCAAACCGGAGCCGCAGGCCATGTTCACCGTGAAGGCGGTGCGCTCCTCCGGGATCCCCGCGCGGACCGCGATCTGGCGCGCGGGATTCGGCCCGCTCCCCGCCTGGCGCGCGCAGCCGAAGATCAACTCGTCCACGGCGTCCGCGGCGACGCCGGCACGAGCGAGGGCGGGGGAGACCACGGCCGCGCCGAGGTCCGCCGCGCTCAACTTCGAGAGGCCACCGAGGAATTTCCCGATCGGCGTTCGGAACGCCGCGAGCACCACGACCCGCTCCGTCATGCCGATCCCTCTCCGAGCAAACACTGCGCAATGTGGAGGCGGTGAATCTCAGGCGGCGAGGCGATCACATCGAGCGCGGTTCCGTCGCGGTACATGCGCTCCACGGGAAACTCCCGCGAGAATCCGGTGCCGCCGAGGATCTGCACCGCGCTCTTCCCCGCCAGATAGGCGGCATGCGTCGCCGCGAGCTTGCACATCGATGCATCGCAATCGCAAGGCTCCTTCGCATCGTAGCGAGACGCGGCGCGATAGACGAGCAGCGTGGCGGCCGCGATCGCGGTCGCCGTTTCCGCCATCATCTTGCGCAACGCCTCGAAGCGGCTGATCGGACCGCCGAATGCATGGCGCTTGCGAGAGTAGTCGCGCGCGTAGCTCTCGGCGCCGCGCGCGACGCCCGCGGCGACTGCCGCTACCGAGATGCGCGCCAAGTTGAGAGTGTCGCGCAGCGCCGGATAGTTCTTCTCCTTGCCGCCGAGGAGCGCTGCCGCCGGCACTTTGCAATCCGCGAAATCGACGTCGGCGATGCCGGCGGCGCGGGCGCCGAGGAGATCGTGCGGGGCGGAGATGGCAATCCCCGGCGCTGCGCTCCCTCCCTCCACGAGGAACAGGGCGAGCCCGTCCGTGCCGTTCTCCGCCTCGTCCGTTCGCGCGGCGACGACGAAGAGCGACGCGGCGCGAGCCGCGACGACCTGCATCTTGGTGCCGCTCAGCTTCCAGCCATCCCCGGCGCGGCGCGCACGCGTCTGGATCCACGCGTCGTCGCCATCCGCAGCGGGTTCCGCGATCGCCACCGTGGCGAGTTGGGAGCCGGTCGCCAGCGCGGGCAGCAGGCGCAGCTTCTGCTCCTCCGTGCCGTGAGCGAGGATCGCCAGCGCCGCCTGGCCCGCGTGCGTCCCCGCGACGAGCGCGGTCGACGCGCACGCGCGCCCTAGCTCCTCGAGCACGATGGCGAGAGTGAGCAGATTGCCGCCGGTGCCGCCGTAGGACTCCGGGAGCGATGCCCCGAACAACCCCAGTCCTCCCAGCTCGCGCAGGCTCTCCGCCGGAAACCGCGCGTGCTCGTCGGCTTCGGCCGCGCGCGGCCGAAGCTCGTTGTCCGCGTAGGCGCACACCATCTCGCGAATCTCGCGATGTTCTTCGGTCAGGTGTATCACGGTCGCTGCCTTTGGATTCCCATCCAATGGATACGTTGTAACGATCTAACGCCGCACTTCGATTCCGCGTGCCGCGAGAGCTTTGACCGCGGCGCTGAGCCGCAGCCGCCCGCCCTGCACCTCGCGGGCGAGCGCATCCGCCGCGCCCTTCTCTCCGGCTCGCCGCCAACACTCGCGGAGCCACGCCCCTTCCACCGAGTGCACGATGCGGCGCGCGAGTCGCGCCGCGCCGCGCGCCGGATCGGGGGTCGCCCGCTCGGCGCGCGCGACCTCGGCGAGCGAGTCCGCCAACTCGTCGCAGCCGCTGCCCGTCGTTGCGGACACCATCATCATCGGCGGGACCCGCTTTCCGTCCTCGAATGCCTCCGCGACGATCCGCAGGATCTCCTCGGCGCCGGGACGATCCGCCTTGTTCACGATCACGCGGTCCACGACCTCGAAGAGGCCGCCCTTCAGGAACTGGATCGTGTCCCCTGCCTCCGGCGAGATGAGGAGCACGACGTGATCCGCCTCGGCGGCCACTTCGAGATCGAGCTGTCCGACGCCGACGGTTTCGAGCAGTACCAGACCGAACCCGGCGCTCGCAAGCAGATCGGCGGCTTCCGCCGTGCAGGCGGCGAGACCGCCGCTTCCGGCACGGCTCGCGAAGCTGCGGATGAAGACACCGGCATCGTCCGCGGAGGCGCGCATACGGACGCGGTCCCCGAGGAAGGCGCCGCCGCTCCGCGGGCTGGTCGGATCCACGGCGAGCACTGCGACACTTTCGCCGGCGCCGCGGAGCGCCGGGAGCAGGCGCGCGATGAGCGAACTCTTGCCTACGCCGCCCGCCCCCGTGATGCCGATGCGACAGCACGGTCCTGGCGCGGGGAGAAGCTCCGCAAGCTCCTCGAGCCGCGGCTCTCGATTCTCGATCCAGGTAATCGCGCGGGCGATCGCGTGCGCGTCGCCGCGCGCCACACCCTCCGCCAGCGTCCGCGGCTCATCGTCCGGATGCGTCACTGCAAGCGATCCTGCAGGGCATGGCGCGCGATCACGAGACGTTGGATCTCGCTCGTACCCTCGTAGATCTCCGTGATCTTGGCATCGCGGAAGAGTCGCTCCACGACTTGCGATCGGCGCGCGCCGGCGCCGCCGTGAATCGCGATCGCCTCGCGGGCGGCGCGATTCGCCGCCTCGGAGGCATAGAGCTTCGCCATCGAAGCTTCGGCGGTGTGCGGCTTCTCCTGGTCTTTGAGCAGCGCCGCGCGCAGAGTCAGCATGCGAGCCGCCTCGATCTCGAGCGCCATGTCCGCGATGCGATGCCCGAACGCCTGCGACTTGTAGAGCGGCTTCCCGAAGCGCTTGCGTTCCGCGGCGAACTTCTTCGACTCATCGAGGCACGCCTGGGCGATGCCGATGGCTTGCGTCGCGATGCCGATGCGGCCGCCATCCAATGTGTGCATCGCGACCTTGAACCCCTCGCCCGAGGCCGACAGAAGATTCTCCGCCGGCACCTCCATTTCCTCGAAGATCAGCTCGACCGTGTCGGAGGCGCGGATCCCCAGCTTCTTCTCCTTCTTCCCGACGCTGAAGCCGGAGAATGTTCGCTCGACGATGAAGGCGCATATTCCTTTGGCACCGAGAGCCGCGTCGAGGGTGGCGAATACGATGTAGACGTGCGCTTTGCTGCCGTTCGTGATCCACGCCTTGCGGCCGGTCACGTAGTAGCGATCGCCCTTCTTGCGGCATGCGGTTTCGATGGCGGCGGCATCGGAGCCGTGGTTGGGCTCGGAGATCGCGTAGGCGCCGAGCCACTCGCCGCTCGCGAGGCGCGGCAAGTAGCGCTGGCGCTGCTCGGGAGTGCCGAAGTAGAGGAGCGGATTGGCGAGCAGTGAATTGTGCACCGAGATCGTCACTCCGGTGGAGGCGCAGCCGCGATTGATCTCCTCGAGAGCGATCGCGAGAGCGACGGCGCGGTGGCCGCCGCCGCCGAATTCCTCCGGGATGATGATGCCGAGGAAGCCGAGATCCGCGAGTTTCTCGATGTTCTCGCGGGGATACTCTTCGCGCTCGTCGTAGCCCTGTGCATTCGGCTTGAGGATCTTGTCGGCGAACTCGCGCGCCGTGTCCCGCAGTTGCTGCTGCTCTTTGGTCAAATCAAACAGCATGACGTTTCCGCGCTTCTTCGACTCTCGCTACCGCGCCACGACTCTCTTCGCACCATCCGCGCCGTACTCGTAGAACCCTTTGCCGGACTTCCTGCCCAAGTTGCCCGCCGCGACCATCCGTTTGAGCAGCGGACAGGCGCGATACTTGGGATCGCCGAGACCATCGTGAAGTACGTTCATTACGTTGAGGCAGATATCGAGCCCGATGAAGTCGGCGAGCTCGAGCGGCCCCATCGGATGGTTCATCCCCAGTTTCATCACCTCGTCGATCGCCGCCGGCGCGGCGACCCCCTCCATCACGCAGAACATCGCTTCGTTCAGCATCGGGAGCAGCACGCGGTTCGAGACGAAACCCGGGAAGTCGTTGACCTCCACGGGGCTCTTCCCGAGGCGCTTGCACAATTCCATCGTCGCATCGCGCGTGCCATCCGAGGTCGCGTGGCCGCGAATTACCTCGACGAGCTGCATCATGGGAACGGGATTCATGAAGTGCATGCCGATGAAGGCCTGCGGACGGCGCGTTGCCGCCGCAAGCTCCGTAATGGAGATCGAGGAAGTGTTGCTCGCGAGGACGGCGCCCTCCGCCGCGAGGTCATCGAGGCGCCGAATCACATCGAGCTTGAGAGGGAGGACTTCCGGAACCGCCTCGATCGCGACCTGGGCGCCGCGCGCCCGCTCCAGCTCGCTCTCGATCGCGATGCGGCGTGCGGCCTCCTGGGCGGCGGTCGCGGTGAGCTTCTCCTTCTTCACGAGGCGCCCGAGGCTCTGCTCGATCGTGGCCCGCGCCTTGTCGCGCGCGGCGGGAATCGGATCGATGAGCGCCACCGGAAAACCGGATTGGGCGAACACCTGCGCAATGCCGTTCCCCATGGTGCCGGCGCCGACCACGGCAACGCGGGTAATTCCGTCGACGAAGGTCATCGTTTCGCTTTCAGTGCAAGTTCCCGCGCTGTCGTGGCGGCGCGCGAAGGCGCTGGGGCATCTCCGGCGTCGGGCAGCGGGACACGAAGTGCCCCGGCCGCAATAGGAGCCGCGGGCGCGAGTGAAGCTGCAGCCGAGGCAACGTCAGCCGCGATTGGGCTTCGAGAGAAATTCCGACGAGACAAAACGGCGAAGAGACAACGACAAAATGGGGACGCGATTATAGAAAGTAGGATACGAGGGAGCAAGATGAACCCCCCAGCGACGCCAGCGATGATCTCGGCGCACCGACTCTCGAAGGAGTTCACGGTTCACAAGAAGGAGCCGGGGCTCCGCGGCTCGCTTCGTGCGCTGTTTCGCCGCCGGTACATCGTCAAGGAAGCGGTGAAAGCGGCCTCCTTCGAAGTCAACGAGGGAGAGCTGGTCGGACTCGTAGGCGCGAACGGCGCCGGCAAGACGACGCTCGTGAAGATGCTGGCCGGCGTCATCCATCCGACGAGCGGCGCCGCCAGCGTGCTCGGCTATTGCCCCTGGGAGCGAGACAACCGCCTGCGCCGCAAGATGGCGCTCATCATGGGCCAGAAGGCATCGCTCTGGTGGGACCTGCCGGCGGCGGACTGCTTCCTGCTCTTGCGCGAAATCTATCAGATCCCGCGCCCGCGCTTCGAAGCGACGATCGAGATGCTCACCGAGATGCTGGAAGTGCGGGAACAGCTCAAGATCCAGATCCGCAGGCTCTCCTTGGGCGAGCGCATGAAGATGGAGCTGGTGGCGGCGCTGCTCCACGAGCCGCGCGTGGTGTTCCTCGATGAGCCGACGATCGGCCTCGATCTCACCGCGCAGCGGGCGATCCGCGAGTTCTTGCTGCGCTACCTGCGCGAGCACCGCCCCGCGATGCTGCTCACGAGCCACTACATGGAGGACATCGAGAAGCTTTGCGAGCGGATCATCATCTTGCGCGAAGGGGAGATCGTGTACGACGGGCCGCTCGCGCGCGTCGTCGCGACCTACGCGCCGTACAAGGTCGTGACCGCGCACCTCGATGGAGCCCAAGGCGCCTGGAGCGCGGAGTCTGCGGCCGCCGCGCTCGGCGGGCTCGGTGAGGTCGCCGAGGCCGCCCCCGGCGTCGTCCGCCTCCACGTGCCGCGCGCGGAAGTGGCGCGCAGCGCGGCGGCGGTGCTCCGCGAGCTGCCGGTCGTGGATGTCACGATCGAGGAGCCGGAGATCGGGGCGATCATCGAGCGCATCATGCGCGAGCGCGGGGGAGCCGAACGATGACGCCGCGGCTCTTCTGGCTCGTCTATTCCACCGAGACGCGGAAGCTCATGACCTACCGCGTCGACTTCTGGATCACGGCCGTCCTCAACTTCGTCGTGAGCATCACGGTGCCGTACTTCCTCTGGACCGCGGTCTTCGAGAGCGCGGGAATGGCCACGGTCGCCGGCTACACGCTGCACGAGATGGTGCTCTATTACTGCCTGGCGGTGCTCCTCGGGCGCGTCGTGCGCGGCAGCGATCAACTGCGGGACATCTCCACCGACATCTACGAAGGAAGCCTCAGCCGCTACCTCCTCTATCCCGCCGGCTACCTGCCCTTCAAGTACGCGCAGCACCTCGCGAATCTGCTGCCGAGCGTGCTCCAACTCGCCTTGCTCGGTCCGGCGATCGCAGGCGTGATCGGGCTGCCCGCATCCGTCGCGATCAGTTGGGGCTCCATATTCCTCGCACTCGCCGCCGTAGCCATAGGGAACGCTCTGTATTACCTGATGTCGTTCACGCTCCAGACAGTGGCCTTCTGGGCGGACAATATCTGGAGCTTGATCGTCATGATGCGAATCGCGGCGAGCCTCCTCGGCGGGCTCCTGATCCCCCTCAGTTGCTTCCCGGAATGGGCGCAGGCGGTTCTCGCGTGGACTCCGTTTCCGTGCCTATACCATCTGCCGGTAAACGCGCTGCTTGGAAAGTCGACCTTCGCCCAGGCCGCGGCGGGGCTCGCGACGAGCCTCGCTTGGTGCGTACTCTTCTTCGGCGCGGCGCGGCTCATCTGGCGGCGCGGAACGCTGCAATACACCGGAGTCGGAATCTGAGGGATGCGATACCTGCGCCTCTACCTCTACTTCCTCCGCTTCTCGTTCAGCCGCTCCATGGAGTTTCGCTTCGACTTCTTCTTTCGGATCTTCATGGACTCGGTGTACTACGCCGTAAATCTCGGATTCTATGGCGTGCTGTTCAGCAAGGTGCCGACGATCGGCGGCTGGAACTTCGATCAGGCGGTGATCTTCGTCGCCGGCTATCTCCTGCTCGATGCGATCGACATGACCGTGTTCTCCAACAACATGTGGCAGTTGCCCTCGCTGATCAACCGCGGCGATTTGGATTACTATCTCGTGCGGCCGGTCTCGACCCTGTATTTCGTGAGCCTGCGCGACTTCGCCGCGAATTCGTTCGTGAACCTACTCATGACGATCGGCATCCTCGCGTGGGCGATCGCTCGTTATCCCGGCGAATTGGGGCCGGCTTCGATCGCGGCCTTCGCCGTGCTCCTCCTCGCCGGCTGCTTCTTGCACTACGTCCTCCACATCACGTTTCTCCTGAGCGCGTTCTGGCTGCACGCGGCGGCGGGGGTCCAGCAGCTCTTCTACGTGATTCGCGAGTTCAGCGAGCGGCCCCATCAGATCTACAAGGGATGGCTCCGCCAGGTGCTCGTCACCGTGCTGCCGGTGGCGTTGTTCGCATCGATCCCCGCGCACGCGCTCTTCGACGGCCTCGATCTCGCGCTCGCGCTGCACGTCGTGGCGGTCGCCATCGGGGCGTGGCTGCTCCTCGTCTTCGTCTGGTCGCGCGGCCTCCGCGCGTATGTGTCCGCGTCGTCTTGACGCTACATGTTGCGGCGGTATTGGCCGCCGACCTCGAAGAGGGCTTGGGTGATCTGTCCGAGGCTGATGTGGCGCACGGAGTGCATCAGCTCGCGGAAGACGTTGCCGCCGCTCGCGGCGGAGCGCCGGAGGCGCCGGAGTGCTTCCGGCGCTTCCGCTTCGTGCGCCTTCTGAAACGCGCGCAGATCCGCGATCCGCTGCCGCTTCTCCTCGACCGTCGCGCGCCTGAGTTCGAGGTCCGGCGCGCGCTCGATCGCTCCGCCCTCGCGCAGGAAGGTGTTGATCCCCACGATCGGTAGCTCGCCCGTGTGCTTCCGGTGCTCGTAGAGGAGCGACTCGTCTTGGATCTTGCCGCGCTGATATTGCCGCTCCATCGCTCCGATCGCGCCGCCGCGGTCGTTCAGCCGGAGGAACTCGGCAAGAACGGCCTCCTCGACAAGCTCCGTAAGCTCCTCGGCGATGAAGGCTCCTTGCAGCGGATTGTCGTTCGCCGAAGTTCCCAACTCGCGGGCGATGATCAGTTGGATCGCCATCGCCCGCCGCACGGAGCCTTCGGTCGGCGTCGTGATCGCTTCGTCGTAGGCATTCGTGTGGAGCGAGTTGCAGTTGTCGTAGTAGGCCATCAGCGCTTGCAGAGTCGTGCGAATGTCGTTGAAGTCGATCTCCATCGCGTGCAGCGATCGCCCGGAAGTCTGCACGTGGTACTTGAGCTTCTGCGAGCGCGCTTGGCCGCCGTAGAGGTCGCGAATGGCGATCGCCCAGACGCGGCGCGCAACGCGCCCGATCACGCTGTATTCGGCATCCAGCCCGTTCGAGAAGAAGAAGGAGAGATTCGGCGCGAAGTCATCGATCTTCATCCCGCGGCTGAGGTAGTACTCGACGTACGTGAAGCCGTTCGCGAGCGTGAACGCGAGCTGCGTGATCGGATTGGCGCCCGCTTCGGCGATGTGATAGCCGCTGATCGAGACCGAATAGTAGTTGCGGACTCCTTCCTCGATGAAATACTGCTGAATGTCCCCCATCATCCGCAGCGCGAACTCGGTCGAGAAGATGCACGTGTTCTGCGCTTGGTCCTCCTTGAGGATGTCCGCCTGCACCGTGCCGCGCACGGTCTGCAACGTGCGCTTCTGGATCTCGCTTCGCTCCGCCGCGGAGGGGGCGTGGCCGCGCTCGCGCTCGAAGCGCGCGATCGCCTGGTCGATCGCGGTGTTGAAGAACATGGCGAGGATCATCGGCGCCGGGCCGTTGATCGTCATCGAAACCGATGTCATCGGATCGACGAGGTCGAAGCCGGCGTAGAGCTTCTTCATGTCGTCGAGGCAGCAGATGCTCACGCCGCTCTCGCCGACCTTGCCGAAGATGTCGGGCCGCTCGTCGGGGTCCTGGCCGTAGAGCGTGACGCTGTCGAACGCGGTCGACAGCCGCTTCGCTTCTTCGCCGCGGCACAGGTAATGGAAGCGCGCGTTGGTGCGCTCCGGCGGCCCCTCCCCCGCGAACATGCGCTTCGGGTCCTCGCCGCGCCGCCGGAACGGAAACGAGCCGCCGGTGTAGGGAAACTCGCCCGGCACGTTCTCGAGGAGGAGCCAGCCAAGGAGATCGGCCTTCGCGCCGAAGCGCGGGAGCGCAATGCGCGGGACGCGCGTCCCCGCGAGGCTCGTGGTATGGAGCGGCTCGCGGATTTCGAGCTCGCGCACCTTGTACACGAATTCGTCGCCCGCGTAGCGGGCGGCGAGCGCGGGCCAGCCGTCGATCAGGGCGCGGACCGGGCGCGGGAGCTTCTCCCAGCGCGCCTTGGCGAGCGCGCGCAAGGCGGCCGCGGCACTTTCGGCGCTCGCCTCGGCTTCACAGATTGCCGCGCTCCGCTCGAGCGCCTCCGCTTCGCGCACTAGCTCCACGTACGCGACAGCATTCTTCTTGTACTCGCGGACCGCGCTCGCGATCTCGAGCAGGTAGGTCGCGCGCAAGGGCGGGATGATCGGATGGCGCACGACGACTTCGTGGGTCTCGCCGACGGCCGCCGCTTGCGAGAGCCCCCACCCCGGGCGCTTCTTGTCGAGCGCGGCGAGCAAGCCGCGATAGAATGCCTCGACCCCCGAGTCGTTGAAGTGGCTGGCGACGCTGCCATAGACCGGCAGATCTCCGTCGGGAATCGCAGGCGAGAAGAGCCCGCGGCTGCGCCGGTATTGCTTTCGCACTTCGCGGAGGGCGTCCTCGCCGCCGCGCTTGTCGTACTTGTTGAGCACGATGAGGTCGGCGAAGTCGATCATGTCGATCTTCTCGAGCTGCGTCGCGGCGCCGTAGTCGCCGGTCATCACGTAGACGGAGAGATCGGCCAGCTCGGTGATCTGCGAGTCGCCCTGGCCGATCCCCGAGGTCTCGAGCAGGATCAGATCGAAGCCGTCCTGCGCGAGCACGTCGAGCGAGCGGCGAATCGTCGCCGGCAGCTCGTTGCCGGAGGCGCGCGTCGCGAGTGAACGCATGAACACCCGCGGATTGTGCGCGGCGTTCATGCGGATGCGGTCGCCGAGCAGCGCTCCGCCGGTGCGCCGCTTCGTCGGATCCACGGAAACCACCGCGAAGCGCCGCGCCGGAAAGTCAGCGAGCAGCCGCCGCAGGATCTCGTCGGTGAGCGACGACTTGCCGGCGCCCCCCGTGCCGGTGATGCCGATCACGGGCGGCGCGGTGCCGGCGGCCGCGGCGGGGCTCCCGCCGCGCAGAACCCCAGGCGCGCCGTTCGCCTCGGCCTCGGTGATCCGCGCCGGCAGCGACGGCGCGCGGCCGTTTCGCGAATTGCGCGCGGTCACCGTGGAGATCATGTCGCGGATCATCCCCACGAGGCCGAGCTTGCGCCCTTCTTCCGGCGAGTAGATCCGCGTGACTCCGTAGCGCTCGAGCGCCTCGATCTCCGCGGGGACGATCACGCCGCCGCCGCCGCCGAAGACGTGGATCCAGGGAGCGCCCTTCTCCGCGAGCAGGTCGCGCATGTAGCGAAAGAACTCGTTGTGACCGCCCTGATAGGAGGAAACGGCGATCGCGTCGGCATCTTCTTGGATCGCGGTGTCCACGATCTCCTCGGCGGAGCGATTGTGGCCGAGGTGAATTACCTCCACGCCCTGGTCCAAGAGCACGCGGCGCACGATATTTATGGACGCATCGTGTCCGTCGTAGAGGGCGGCGGCGGTGACGAATCGCAGGGGACGCTCCATGCGAACATTGCTCGATTCGAGTGCGGCGCTCCGAGCGCCGGACGAAACCGCATCTTATATAGGTGGAAGCGGCGATTTTCGCAAGCCGCGGGAGTTACGAGTTCGTGACGGAAACCGCTATGATTACGTGGGTAACGAAGCGCGGGCGCGGCGGCACCCTCGGCGCCGCGCGGTGCGGTCGGAGGAGGTAACGTGGCTCGAAAGCGATGCAATACGTTCGCGCACTCCGCGCGACTGCTCGCCATCGCGGCGATCGCGCTCGCGATCGGCGGGAGCGCGACGGATCCCGGCACGGCGGCGGCTGATGCGGAAACGAGCGGCGCCGTCACCGTCATCTACGACGTCAGCGATCTCGTGCGGCCGCTCGCGCACTTCCCCGCGCCGCGCCTCGGGCTGGAAGGGTTGGAGCCCGCGCCGCTCGCCGCGGACGCGGAGGCCGAGGATCGTGGAGCGCGGTGGACCACGGAGAAACTCGCGGAAGTCGTCCGCGAACTCGTGCTTCGCGACGAAGTAGAAGACGGCCGGGCGTCGGTCATTCCACACGACGGTATCCTGATCGTGACCGTGCTGCCGCCCGGGCAGCGCGCTGTGACCTCCTTCCTGAATACGCTCGACGATCGAATCTCGCTGTCGTTCGCCGTCTACCGCGCCGAAGAGAGTGCGCTCGTGCGCCTCGGTTTGGGCGCAGGCGCTCGCACTTCTCGGATCGAGCTGGAAACGGCGGCGGCCGCGAAGGTCCTCGCGGAGCTTGCCGCGGACAGAGATTGCGCGCCGCTCGCCTCGCGCGAGCTGGCACTCGTTCCGGGGCGGTGGGCAGGGGTCGCCGAGGTGCCGCGAAAAGCGTCGAAGCGCGCTGCCAAGTCGCAAGCTGCCCGAGCGGCCGCGGGCGAGCGAACGCCGCGCTTCCAATTCCGCGCGCTGCCGATCGCGTCCGGCGACGCCATCGAGGTCGAGTGGAAGATCGAGGCGAGCCCGGCCGCTGAAGGCGCCGAGTCGGGGGGAGAGCCGGCGGGTCCCCTGGAAACCGGGGCATCGGGCAAGGAAGCCTTGCCGTTGGGAAAAGTCGTCATCCTCAGGGGCTTCACCGGCCCAGGAGCCGAGAACGGCGGCAATATGCTGTTCGTGCTCCGAGCGGAAGTCGTCAAGAGACGCTGATCCCAAGGGAACAGCCGCCGAACTTCGGAATAGTTGAAGCGATTCCGCCACCCGCGGGAACGATTACATGAGGAGCCCGCACTCTCGCGGATTTCTGCTGTAGTCTTCGCCGTTGCGGAGCGGCCGGCCGGCGAGGCCGACGCGCCGCGGGGGTAGGGCGGGTACGGAGGCGGCAAGATGGCGGCGGAATCGAGCGCGGGCGCGCTGTCGCCCGAGCAGTTGCTCGGGAATCAGGCCTGGATGCGCGGGCTCGCACGCAGCTTGCTCGCCGATCCCGGCGCCGCCGACGACGTCGTCCAGGAAGCCCAGCTCGCTGCATGGCAACGGCCGCCGCGCGAGGCGCGCACGCTGCCGGCTTGGTTGAGCGGCGTCGTCCGAAACCTTTCCCGTCGGTCGCTCCGCGATCGCCATCGCCGCGCCGCGCGCGAGCAGCGCGCCGCGCGGCACGAGCGGATCGCCAATACGCCGGCGGAGCTGCTCGAGCGTGCCGAGATGCAGCGAAACGTCGCCCAGGCAGTGCTCGACTTGAAAGAACCCTATCGCTCCGCGGTGCTCTTTCGCTTCTTCGATGACCTTTCCCCCGCCGAGATCGCTGCGCGCCAAGGGATTCCCGTCGCCACCGTTCGCACGCGCATCGATCGCGCGCTCGAGCAGCTCCGCGGGCGGCTCGACCGCATGCACGGCGGGGACCGCGCAGAGTGGAGCGCCGTACTCGTCCCCATGGCCGGATTCGACGCGGGGGCGCAGGCCGCGGGGGGCGGCGCCGCCGCGAGTTCGGCGCCGGTCGCCAACACCGCTGCAAACACCGTCACCAACACCGCGGCGGCCGCTGCTGCCAAAGCCATCGGCGCCGGCGCCGCGGCCGCCGCCACCTTGCAAATCGGAGGACTCATCATGTCGCAGAAGATCGTCATCGCCGCCGCCGTCGCGCTGATCGTCGCCGGAGTCGGGTTCGGTATCGGGCGTAAGACCGCAGAGGCGCCCGAGGCGGATCCGGCGGCAGAGGCCTGCACCGTTCCCCTCAGCCGACTCGAGAGCGTCGAAGCGAGTCACGAGGCCGCGGTCGCCGAGGTCGCCACCCTGAAGACGGAGATCGAGTCCCGCACGAAGCACGAGGCGGAGTTGGAAGCCAAGGTCTCGGCGCTTGACGCGGAGATCGCGCAGCTCCATGCGTCGGCGGCGCCCAAGCCGGTGCCCGCGGGAGAAGCGGATCTGCTCTACGTTTCGTTCGGCAAGTGGGCAGAGTTGGAGGGGATTCGAAACGCCAACTGGGACGAGATGGCGGAGGCGAGCGCGGCGATGACGGAGATGCTCGTCGACCTCGTGCACCGTTCCGAGCGAGGCGAAGGACCGCCGGAGGGATTTCAAGGTAGGATCGTGAGCGAGAACGCGAAGCTCGTGAAATACGCGATGAGCGTACTTGGCAAGATCCCGACGCATGCAAACGGCAACGGCGAATACTGCCACCCGATCACCTTCGCGAACATCATGGCTTCGATGCTGGAGAATGCGGAGCAGCCCTTTTCGAAGGAGCAGATCGACGCGATCGTACGCTACGGCGAGGCCTATGACGATGCATACCAAAAGGCACAAGATAGTTACACGGAAGAGTCCTTCGCCTCGGAGAAGTTCCTCGACGAGCTGGTGCTGAAGCGCGACGCTATGAGGTTGATCGAGGAGCTGCTGACCGAGGAGCAACGGCTGTTGCTCATTCGCCCGGAGGTACACAACCGCGCGCAGATCGACGTATTGTCGCCGGCGCTCATGCTCATCATGGTTGTGGAGCCATGGCCGCGGGAAGCGCCTGAGAAGGTGCGCGACGAAGTCGAGCAAAGCTATGCTAGCCGCTTCAGCTTCGAGCTGGAACGACTCCAAGGCGCGGCTGCGATCTTCGACGAGTGGTTCGCCGACGTGCAGGGGCTTCTCGTTCCCATGGCGCCTGACTATCTGCCGTACATGCTGCTCGATGAAGCGATCGTGGCGGGTCAGGCGGAGGTGAAGGCGCTGAAGGCGCTGCTCGCCGAACTGGCCCCAGAGGAGAACGTGAGGAAGCTCGTGCGCGAGCATCGCGGCTGGATGCTGCCGCGCGTGCTGAAGACGCCGGATGCTCCTCCGGCTCCTCCGGCGCCGGCCGCGGAGAAGGAAGGCTAGCGCCCCGCCGCCCAGGCGCCCTCTCCTCTTCATGACGGGGTACCTCTTCCGGTACGCTTCCGGCATGAAGCCGAAGTTCCCCGCCACCCCGGCGCTCCGCGTGAGCCGTTTCCGCCAGTTACTGCGCCTCCCCGCATGGTGGGCGCTCTTGCCCGTCGTGATCGTTCTCGCGGCGATCGGCTGGGCGACGAGCTATGCGATCGAGGAGGTCGTCCACGAGCACGCCGCGGGCGGCATTCAGGCGATCCTGAACGGCAACGCCTCCGCGCTCGAGCTATGGCTCGAGGCGCGCCGCACCGAGGCGGAGAGGTGGGCGGCGGATCCCGCGACCAAGAAGGCGATCCTCGCGCTCTGCAAGAGCGGCGGCGGCGCGGAATTGCCGGCAGTGCAAGAATTGCACGAACGCATCTCGCCGCACGCCGGGCGCGGCGGGTTCATCGACTACAAGGTGATCGATCGCCAGGGGATCGTGAGCGCGGATCTGCACGGCGAGGCGTTCGGACACGCGACGCGGCTGGCGGAGACTCCGGCAGTCCAGGCGGCGCTGGCCGGAGCGAGCGGAATCTCGCTCCCGTTTCGCTATGCCCCGGAGGAAGAGTCGCTGGCGAGCTTGAAGACGGCGATCGCCGCCGCGGCGCCGGTCCCGGCGGAAGCGGGAGAGATCAAGGCAGCGCTCGTCCTCCTCTACGATGCCGCGGATGAATTCGCGCGCATCCTCGCGATCGGCCGATTCGGGAAGAGCGCCGAGACCTACCTCTTCGATCGGAGCGGCCTCATGCTCTCCGAGAGCCGGCACACGGAAGAGATGCGCCGCGCCGGAGTTCTTCCTGAAGCGGCCTCCGGCGGCACCGCGCACGCGCTCTCGCTCCGGGATCCCGGCGGCAATCTGCTCGAAGGCCATCGCCCAACCGCCGATGCGGTCTCGCAGCCGCTTACCCTCGCCGTGCGAGAAGCGATCGCGGGCAGGGACGGCTTCCACGTCGCGGGGTACCGGGACTATCGCGGTGTCGAGGTGATGGGCGCCTGGAAGTGGCTTCCCGCATACGGCTTCGGCATCGTCACGGAGATCGATTACCGGGAGGCGTATCGCGCGGTCGCGCTGCTACGCTGCGTGATCATGGTCGTCTTCGGCCTCTTGATCGCCGGCATGGTCGCGTTTCTCCTCGCTACGAACTTGATCGCGGCCTTGCGCATGCGCGTGCAGGAGGTGCGGCAGCTCGGGCAATACACGCTAGAGGAGCTGATCGGCGAAGGCGGAATGGGCGCCGTGTACCGCGCGCGCCATGCGCTCCTCCGCCGCCCCACGGCGGTGAAGCTGCTCCGCCCGGAGGTGGCGAGCGAGGAGACGATCGCCCGATTCGAGCGCGAGGTGCAGCTCACGAGCCGCTTGTCGCACCCGAACACGATCGCGATCTACGACTTCGGGCGCACGCCGGACCGCGTCTTCTACTACGCGATGGAGTACCTGCCGGGCGTCACGCTCGAAGACCTGGTCTGCGCGGAAGGCGCGCAGCCGGAAGCGCGCGTGATCCACATTCTCCGGCAAGCGTGCGGCTCGCTGCTCGAGGCGCACCGCGCGGGGCTCATCCATCGCGACATCAAGCCCGCGAACATCATGCTCTGCGAGCGCGGCGGGCAGCACGACGTGGTCAAGGTCCTCGACTTCGGGCTCGTCCGCGAGTCGCTCCGCCAGGGAAACGGCATTCACGTAACCGCCGAGAATACGATCACGGGAACGCCGCTCTACATGGCGCCGGAGGCGATTCGCGATCCGAATTCCATCGATGCGCGCAGCGACCTCTACGCGCTCGGCGCGGTAGGCTACTACCTTCTCGCGGGACGCCACGTGTTCGAGGGCATGAGCGCGATGGATGTCTTCGGCCAGCATCTCGCGGCGGAGCCCCAGCCGCCCTCCCGCCGCCGGGGCGCGGAGATCTCCCGCGAGTTGGAAGAGCTGATCCTCGCCTGCCTCGCGAAGAACCCGGCCGAGCGGCCGAGCGACGCCTGCGCGATGCTCGGGGTCCTCGACCGCTCGGCTGCCGCGCACCCCTGGACGCGAAGCGAAGCCGAGCGCCGCTGGAAGTCGATCGTCGAGACGCCGGCGGGCAAGCGTCGCTGCACGGAGCACGCCGCCGCCACGCCATCCGCGGCGCGGCTCACGATCGAGATCGCCCCCCGCACGGTGAACGCGACGTGACTTCGCCGCGCCGTTCGCGTCGCCGCGCAGGAATCACGCGGGATCGCGGAAGGCGCTGCTGGGTTTCTTCTGGTAATTTCGACGATCCTATCCGCACGCGAGGATCGCGGCGCAGTCGACCGCGTCGCCGGTCTCGTCGTCGCCGCAGGCGTCCGGCCCCGGCGCGGGCGGCGCCGAACCCGAATTGAATCCCCAAGCGAGCAGTTGGAGCCCGTCGACCAGCGCGTTCACTTCGCCGTCATCGTTGATGTCAGCCGCATCCAGGCAGGGAGGATCCGCGCCGACGCTGAAGGTCCACTCCAAGAGAAAGAGCGTATCGAGGAGAGCGTTCACCGAGCCGTCGCCGCTCACGTCGCCGCGCAGAAAGCCGCTGTCGACCGGAACCAGCGTGATCGCCCCGTCCACTAGCGTCGGGAAGACTTCCATGAAGTTGGAGACAAAGGTGCTCGAGATGTCGGGATTGCCAAGAGTGCTGGACCAAGTCAGCGGCGAAATGGTGCCAATG
>JAKEFC010000155.1 GCA_022616235.1 Planctomycetota bacterium | reverse complement strand
GCAGGGAGGTGCAGTTCGGTCTCGCCATAGCGATACACGACGCCAATCTCGTAGTCGCCGGGAGCGAGGGGCGTGTAGCCCCAGCGCGTGGGCACCTGCGCGACTGCCTGTTCGCTGCCTGCAGAGTACGCAAACCAACGGTACGGTGGGCCTTCCTCCTCCGCGCGTCCGGCAAAGTCGATGCCGGTATCGAGCACCAAGCGTGAGACCTTGCCCGCGCCCACCCGTATCCCAGGGAACCGCGACTCCATCTCGCCGTAGCGGTACACGACTCCGATCGCGTATTCGCCTTCCGGAAGCTCGATCAAGCCCCAATTCCTCTCGATCTTGCCGGCCTCTGTCCCGGATTTCTGCGAGTACGCAACGCACGAGTAGGGCGCTCCTGCGCCGGAGCATTCGGAGCCGGCGATCTCGATCCCCGTTTGCGCGCCAAGGGGAACGCCGAAGCACACGATGTACAGAAGCGCCGACAGCGCCGCGCCGCTCCGATGGAAGAAGCGGAGACTTGCGAGCGCGCTACGAGCCATGCTCCGCCTTTCTGCGACGCACCCAGATGATGATGAAGAAGCCCAAGACCAATGCCACGCCGAGCGCGATCGCCCCGCCGTAAATGAAGCGCGCCCAACGGCTGAAGAAAGGCGACTCCACCGCGCCCGCCGGCGCCGGCGCGCCGCTCGCGACCGTGAGAGTGGCGCCTCGGCGCAGCGCATCGCCGCCGCCGGGAGGCGCGGCGACAACTTCCACCAAGTACTCGCCGGCACCGATCGGCTTTCCTGCCGCATCGCGCGCATCCCACTCCAAGGACCCCGCGGCCGGCAGCTTGCCATCCGCAATGAGCCAATCGCGGACTCGGGACCCCGCCGGCGTCGCGATTTGGATCGACGCGGTCGCGAAGCCTTGGGTGTCGTAGTCGACGCGCACGGCGGGCGAGGCTCGCTCCTCGGGCGCTTCCGCGATCCGGCTCGGGCTCAGCTTTACCTCGCCGAGAGCGAGCCACTCGAGGAGCCAGAGATTCCAGAAGCCATTGCGCGTCGACTGAAAGACCAACTTCCCGCCATCCGGAGAAACTCGCGGATAGCGGTCCCACCAGCCGCCGTTGTCGAGCAGCGCGCGACTCGCACCTCCGCCGAAGCGCGCCGCTTCGAGTCGCGAGCCGCGGGCATTGGCCGCAAAAACCAGTTCGCCGGCGCCCGGACCCGGACAAGGATCGACTTCGCGGCCGCTCGCGCGTTCGGGGCGCGCCGTGCCGGCGGCGAGATCGAGGATCCAAACCTGCTCATCGTAGAGACTGCGCCAGTAGATCAATTCCTTGCCGTTCGGCGCCGCCAGCGGCCTGCGCGCTCGAGCGCCATCGGGGTCGGCGTAGAACCGCGCCTGCGCGCCGCCGTTGGGCGCCATTCGCCAAAGATCTCCGCCGCGGACGAAAACGATGCCGCTTCGATCCGCGAGCCAGCACGGATCTTCGTCCTCCCACGCGCCATCGGTCAGCGCACGCGCTGCCCCGTTCGCCACATCGACGGCGAAGATCGCGCGTCCGCGTCCCGCGCGCGCGCTGACGGCGATCTGCGTGCCATCCGGCGACCACGCCGGCGTCGCCGGCGCGACCAGCTCGACCGGGACCTGGCGCGGCGCTCCGCTCTCCAAATCGATCACCCAGAGCGTCCGCGATTCGGCTTCCACGATGTACGCAATCGTGTCGCCATTCGGAGACCACGCGGGCTCGACTCCGCCCTGCTCGGTCAACATGCGGCAGGCGCCTGCGCCTTGCGCGGAGTAATCGACGGTGAATTCCCAACGAAGCGGCTCACGCAATGAATTGCCGGCATAGTCGGCGGCCGCGGCCAATTCGACCTCGATGCGCGCGCCATCGGGCCACGCCGCGATCGGCGGCTGCGCGCTCGCTGGTTGAAAGGTCAGCGTCTCCGTCGCCGCGTCGAAGCTCAACGCCGGATTGGCTGGAGTGTAGGAAACTCCCGCGACGCTGAGGACGATCGTGTCGGGATCTACGCCGCTTCCTGGCCGATCGGACACGCGAAGCGCAAGATCGAGCGATCCCGTGCGAGCGCCGGGAAGAGGCCTCGGATCGCTCGCCGCGGGTCCCAAGGCATCGGCAGTGAGCGGAAAGTGCGAAGCGGCGCCCCAGTTGCCCGCGCCGTCCTTTGCACGCAGGTGAAAGTAGTAGGTCTCTTGTCCGGGCGGCGACTCCAACTCGACGTAATTCGATTTGCCGCGGCCGGTCTCCTCCGGCAGCGTGTCGGGAAGAGCGTCCAGCAGAAAGCTGTAGTCGGCGATCCCGGAGAGATCCTCCGGGTCCTGCCACTCGAGTCGCATGCGGGCGCCGCCCGCCGCGGCCCGAAAATACGCATCGGCGATCTCGAATCCGGAGCCCGCCGCCACGCCGCGCGCGGATACTTCGTTGTAGCCCGTGTGACCCCACACTCCGAGCAGAGCGTCATTGAGGGTAAGTGCAGGGGCCGTGCGGTCGCGGTAGCGAGCCACTTCATAGACGTTCAGATGCGCCCAGTGCCAGGCTCCATCCGCCTCCAATCGGAGATGCTCGAACGGCGTGGACACGAAGGATTCCTGGCCCCGGAATGCGCTGCCTTGCAGTGTCTCGCCGCACAAGGTCATGCCGAACCACGTGCTGTTCACCTTTGCCAACAGATGGAGAGCCGCTTCCGGCTCGAGCCGATAGCGAAAGCTGAGCACGCTGTATTCCCGCAAGTCGAGGGGCGCGGCGAGGAGAGAGATCGAAGCCTTGCCCTCGCGCCATCCCGTGCGCGCGGCAAGCCGCGCCTCCCACGGCGCGCTCGATGCCCGATGGGACGGGGAGACGATCGATGGAGCGGCGGGGGGCGACCCATCCCGAAATGGCGCGGTCGCAACGATGCGCTCGCCGGCGCGCGCCGTCACGATTTCGCCGTTGCGGGCGATCTGCAGCGTGCACCGCCCGGGATCGCCGATCGCTCCGGCGCGGAATTCGCCGGTGAAGCGGCCACCTCCAGGCGCTTCCACGAGATCGACCCAGAACCCCGCCGCGTCGGATTCGCCGTGGACGCGCACGAATGCCCGGCGCGGACTCGAGGCCGCGGCATCGACTGGAGCGGTTCCCTGGAGCAGAAACTCATCGCCGCGCTGATCGATCGACAGCGTTTCGAGCGCCGCTCCCGCGGCGTCCGCGCCATGGACGAGGACGATCGGCTGCGCGCTCAGCCCTTCGTTGCCGAAGGGATCCCTGGCACGCAGTTGAAACGAATTCTCGCCGCCGGCGAGATAGATCTGGGCAAGTATCGCCAACCCAGACGCATCGGCGATCGCCGTACGGAGGGGCGGGCGCGACGAGTCGGCGCCCGTTCCGTCGCGTAGCTCGAGCAGCGAGACTTCCGCGCCCGGCTCCGCCAAAGCCAACACGGCGGCGCGCCGGCCAGCGAGAATGGCGTCGAGCGCGAGCGGCGCTTTGGTGGCGCTGTCCGCGAGCACGGCGACGATCGTGCGTCCCGCGGGGAACTCATCGACAAAGCCGGCGGCCGCGGGACCGGCGGCGCGCGGGAGCGGTCTCCAGACCGAGGCGACGGGATCGAATACGCAGAGCGCGCGCCGCTCGCTCTCCGCCGCGTCGATCTCCAGCCGCGCCGGGCGCTCGAATCGAAAGCCTGCGGGGCGCAACTCATAGGCCGCGGAGAGCAGCTCCGCGCCCTGCGCGCCGGCGGCAGCCGATAGCGCCGGCACGTCGCCCGCATCGACGGCGGATAGACCGAACAGATGAAACGGGGTGCGGAGCGAGAAGGCGCCGATGTGGAGCCTCGCGCGGCCGTCCTTGGAGTACACGACGACTTCGCCGCCGTTCACCGCGACCGGCGCGCTCGAGAGCCGCACGCGGTCCTCGGCGCTCGCGCCGCTCTTGCCGGTGACGCGGAGGCGAATCGTGTGCAGCTCGCTTGCCGATCCGCTCCAGTCGTGATTCTCGTGGCGGACGCCGGCGGCGTAGAACGAGCCTAGATTGCCGTGTACGGTGCGCCGGTGTTCGAGCGCGAGCGGCGGCTCGCTGAGAGACTGCGGCTCGACGCCTTCGCAGATCCGATTCCACTCCGTAGGATCGGGACCGACGCCGTATTCGAGAGAGTAGCGATCGAATTCGCGGCCCGCGGCGGTGCCGAAGATGGGGACGGTCGCATCCACGAGCGACTCCTCCGCCGGCATGACGATGCGGGCGATGAGGGTGCTCAGCTTGAAGGAGATCCCGGCTTCGAGCGGAGCGCCGCGCGCGCCGCCGCGGCGCGCTTCCACGACGAAGCGATAGTCGCCGTCGGGGACTAGCGCGCCATCCGCGCCGCAGCCGTCCCACGAGAAGCGGTGACTGCCGGCTTCCAGTTTCGCGTCGTGCAAAGGCGCGAGGACTTCTCCGGAATTCGATTCCACGCGAGCGTCGATCTCGGCCTCCGCCGAGAGATCGAAGGCAAGGTCGACGTCGGCGAGATACTCCGCGTTCGCGAGCCTCCAGGGCGAGGCGCCGACGACGAGCGACTCCGGCTCGAGGTCCAGGTGCCCCGGACTCTTGGTAGTCGCGCCCCAGTAAGCACGGCCATCGGCCTGCCCCCAGAGTGCGCCCGTGACCTTCGCGCCGCCGAGGGCGAAGCGCTCCGCCGGCACGCGCAGCCGGACCCAGCTCCCGGCGGGCGGCAGGGGACCAGCGCGCAAGAGCGCCGGGGTGCCGGCGCGCGCGCCGAGATCGATTCGATCGTCGCCCCAATACACTCGCTGCTCGCCTTGCTCGCCCTCGGCATAGAGCTGGACGAGGATCTGCTTCGGCGGGGACGCGGGATCCAGATAGACGTACTGAATCAGATTGTCTCCGGCATCCAGAGTGAACGGGTCGCGCGCGCGAATGAAGTAGTGAAGGGAGATGCCATCCGCGCGGCGCCCGCTGTGGGAACGCGCGGCGCCGAACGCGATCGCATCGCTCCATTCCCAATCTCCGAGCGCCTTCGCCTCCGCGGGGATTCGCCCCAACACCCAGGCTGGATTCACGTCGGAGCGCGTACCGGCGGCGGCCCGCGCAGATTCCGGCGCGCCGCTCTCCTCATCCGCGGCATCCGCGGGCGCTTCGACCAGTTCAACGGAGACTTTGGCGCCGAGTCCGTAAAGAGCGAGTGGACGCGTGCCGGCGGGCGGCGCCACGACTCGAACGCGCGCGACCCCTTCATTGCCGGCGCGGTCCCGTGCGACCGCTTCGACGACATGGTCCCCGGAAGAGAGTCGGTGGAGGTCGACGAGCCATGGTTCGTCGAGAAGCGGCGCCTGACGCCGCTCGATCTCGCTCCAACGTCCCGGAACTTTCTCCGGAGCGACGCGCAGCCGCACATCCGCGAGCCGCTCATCCTGGGCGCGGATCCGGAACGCGAGGCGTCCCGGGTAGTCGGGCGCCGATAGCGCGGCGAGATCCACCCTCGGCGATTCGAAGTCGGCGATGATGCGCCGAAGAGCCGGCGGATCCCCCGCGCTCACGACGTACGCCGCGGGTCCGAGGCGCGCGTACGCATCGCGCGCCGGTTTCTCTCCCGGCGCCAATTCGGCGAGCAGCGCACCGCCAGGGTCGAAGATCTTCACCTTCCGCCGTTGCCCCGCGGGATCATTTTCCAACAGGCCCGCCGCGCCGAGAAGTTGCGGCCGGGCCGCCAGTGAAGCGAGCGGAGGCCTGGGAGTTGGGTTTTGGACATAGGTAGGATCGCCGTTCGTGACGCCGAGCCACTCGAGCAG
The DNA here is from genome assembly GCA_022616235.1 of Planctomycetota bacterium. Taxonomy (GTDB): domain Bacteria; phylum Planctomycetota; class UBA8108; order UBA1146; family JAKEFC01; genus JAKEFC01. Next base: position 8,397 of record JAKEFC010000155.1, on the reverse strand, counting down.
CGACTTGAATCCCTCCTCGAGATCGATGATGCCAACGACGTCCAAGAGCAGAATGAGGAGCAGCGCCGCTCCGACCCAAACCAGCACGGGACTCGCGGCGGCGACGATGAGGAAGCCGCTCCCGGAGGAGAAGAGGAGCGCCGTCGCCAGTAGCCAGAGTGCGTTCTGCACCGGAAACCAAAGCGCATCCGCAAGGTCGAAGCTCTCGCCGCGCCAAAGTGCCGATCCTGCGATTCCGAGCGCACGGCCGTTGGCGAAGATCGCTTCCGCGTAGCCGATCTTGCCGACGATTTTCCCCGGGCCGCGCATGAAGCGGCTCAGCCCGTGCGCCAAGGCGCGATTCGATTGCACGGCGCGGAACGCGCGCGAGGAGTACGGCGACACGTTGAAGCGCTGCATGTCGGTGTAGCGAAGCGGAATCGATTGCCGTACCGCGCTACGCCACGCGCGCTCCGCTCGCACCACGTTTCGTCGCTGCACCTGCGAGATCTGCTCGACGAAATCGCCGGCGAAGAATCCCGTGGGGTCTTCGTAGCGATAGAAGGCATCTTTCGCCTGCTCCCACACCGTGGAGGGCTGCGAGGTAGTCCCGTAGGGATCGCGCAAGGTGACCGGGTTGCCCGCGGCATAGGCGTAGAGATTCGTTTCGCCGGCAAGGCCGCGCGGATCTCGCTGGATGAAGCGCGCCACGCTCGGGTCAAAGTAGCGGGCGCGCATCAAGTAGAGCCCACTCTCGGCATCGAACTCGCGCCCCGCGAAGCCGAATGGGTGCAAGGCGCTGATCGCCGCCGGAGTCCCCTCCGCGGCGATGGGCAGGCCGTACGCGGTATAGCGATAACGCTCGACGACTTGGCCTTGCGCGTCGAGCAGGGCGCGCACGCTTCCTAGGCGGTCCGTGGCGAAGTAGTACCACTTGTCGCCGCGCCACATCGCGAGGGGATGATCCACGCCAGGCGCATGGATGTAGCGCGCGGCCAGGCGCCCTTTTCCGTCGAACTCGGCCACGAGGTCGAGACCGTCGTACGCGTAGCGCGTCACCTTGCCCGCGGCGCTCTTCTCGATGCGGCGCCCGAGTGCATCGTAGCGGTAGGACGCGCTCGTCCGATCGGGGAACTCGATGCGCGCGAGGCGTCCCTCTTCGTCGTACTCGTAGCGAGTGCCGCTCGACTTCTCGGCGAGATTGCCGCGCGCGTCGTAACGCCACTCGGTGCCGGCGGCGCTCAGCAACTTTCCCGCCAGGTCGTAGCGCAGCTCTTCGAAGAGTTGCAAAGCGGCGCGGCCCGCGTCGATGCGGGTCAGGTTGCCATCCTCGTCGTACGCGTAGCTCTCGCGCGGCGCCTGGCCTTCGGCGATGGAGAGAATCCGACCGGCGTCATCGTATCGATACGTCAACGTCCGTCCGTCATCGGAAGCGGACTGAACAAGTCCCTCCGGATCGAATTCCTGAGCGAAGGCCGCCTTCTCGGCGCCGGCGGCATCGAGGTAGGCGATGCGAGCGACGCGGCCGGCCTCGTCTTCGAAGATCTCGATCGTGCCGGCGCCGGGAAGGCGCACCGTCGCCGCCTTCTCCTCCGGCGCCGCCGCCGCGCCGGATCCCCGGCGGTCGTCCCGCTCTGCGCCGCGCGGGGCGCGACTCTCGCGCCGCGCCGTCGCCTGGCGCTCGATCCGTCCGAGTCCCGGAACGTCGACCGCGCGAAAGTCCCCCACCGCATCGTACTCGTAGGAAACTCGCAGGCCATCCGGCCTTTGCACCGCTGCGCGGCGGCCGGATGCATCGTATTCGTAGGTCACGCCGTAGGCGCCGCTCCGCGCTTCGGCGAGGCGCCCGACGTCGTCGTACTTCTGGGAGTGGACTTCGGCGCCCGCGGCGATGGAGAGCAGACGCCCCGCTCGGTCGTAGCCGAATTCGCGCAGCACGCCGGCGGCGCCCCGGACGCGAATCATGCGCCCCGCCGCGTCGTATTCGTAGGCGAGGCTACGCGACTCCCCGTTCTCGCTCGCGTACCGCACGCGCTCGGGTTCAGCGCCATCGCCGTACTCGCGCTCGATGACGCTTCCATCCGGGAACCGTTCCTCCGTGAGTCGCCCGCCGGCATCGTGCCGGAATTCGAATTCGCCCCCGCGCGGCGCGACGAGACGCTTCACCATGCCGGTCGCGTCGTACGCGTAGCGGAAAACTCGCCCCAGCGGGTCTTCCGTGCTCTCGAGGCGATCGTTCTTGTCGTAGGTCGTCTTCGCAGTCAGCTCGCGCCCCGCGGAAGAGCGCCGAATCGAAAGCAGATTCCCGACGCGGTCGTATTCGCAGCGCATACGCAGACCGCCTGGAAATACGCCTTCTTCCAGGAGTCCGCGCTGGTCGTACGTGAGGCGGGTCTCGCGGCCATCGGGATCGATCAAGCGCGTGACGTTGTCCAATTCGTCGTACGACGTGCGAGTCACGCCGCCCGCCGCATCGCGCGCCTCCACGACGTTGTCCGCGGCGTCGTAGACGTATTCACGGCTCGCGCCGGCGGGGTCGGTGACTTCGAGCAAGCGCCCCGCTAGATCGTAGGACATGCGCCACTCGCCGCCCGCGGCGTCGCGCAGGCACACCGGGTTGTCGTACTCGTCGAATTCGATCGTCTGGGCGATTCCGCTCGCATCGACGACGCGATACGCCTTGGCTCCGCCCTGGGCCGCGACAGGGTCCATTCGCGTCGTGTTGCCGAGCGGATCCGTCACGCCGCGAAGCTCGCCTTCCTGATATTCGAAGGTCATCGTTCCGCCGTTGGGCAGCCCGATGCGGCTGACCTTTCCCGCTAAGGCGTCCCAGGACACGCGGGTCTGGCGATCCAAGGGATCCGTGATCTGCGCCATGCGGCCGGAGGCGTCCTTGGCGATGTGCGTTTCTCGATCTTTCGCGTCGCGGATCACCGTCTCCGCTTCCGTGGAAACCGTGCGCCGCTTTTCTCCTTCGGCGTCCTTGTAAGTGGTTTCGCTCTGCATGTAGCGCCACGCCCCGATGTCCCGCTTGTCCAAATAGAGCATTTCGGGTTCCGCGGAGTCCCCTTCGGGCTCGTTGGCTTTCAGGGCCTTCGCTTCGAAGAGCACCTCGCTGCGGTGACCGCGCGGGTCGGTGATCCACTTGCGCATCGTGCGCTCGTAGGAATTGACGCTGTAGCGGAAGCTCGTGGACATCGGCCCGGGACCGGCGATCCGGATCACGCGCTTGCTCAAAGGATGGTAGAAGACGGTCATGTCGGCGCCGTTCGGGAACACCACGTGCGACATTCGCTGCCGCCAGCCGAACTTGGGCAGGTACGTAAACTTCGTGCGCCGGCCGACTGGATCCGTGACCGCGCGCAGCAGGTCGCCGTCGTAGTCGTAGCGCCACTCGCGGCCCAGAGGATCGGTCACCGTCGCGATGTGATTCCCCGCATAGGTGAAGCGCAGCGATCTCCCGGTCGCATCAACCGCTTCCGTGAGCTTCGTACCGGTGTAGCGAAGATCGAGGCGGCGTCCGCGGGCATCCACGATCGCCGTCAGGCGCCCGCCGCCGGAGAAGTATTGCTTGCTGTTGTCCGAGAAAGTGCGTACCGCCTCGGCCGAGGTCCACTCCAGGCGTTCGGGGATCGCGGTATTGATCGAGACGTATTCGCCGCCAAACTCGCGAAAATGGACGCGCAGGTTGTCGGCGTCTCGAATCACCGGCTCGCCGGTGTCGTCATCTCGGCGGAGGCGTGCTCCAAAGTTCCAACTCCAGCCTTCGCCGAACGCGCTCTCGCGATCCGTGTGGCTCGTGTACCTGCGGCGCACTTCCAACGCGGGGCCGACTCCGGAGATGGCGACGTCCTGGTAAGCGATCTGGAAGTAGCCCTCGGTCTCCGCCACCAGGCCCTGGTGAAAGGAGGCCAAGTCATCGAAGCCCATGGGCAGGTGGTCCGCCGGAAGAGGGCGGCCGCGCATCGAAGAGACCGGCGCGTCTTCGAAGCGCGTGAGATCGGTGGGGCGCTCCTCTGCCGCCCAGGCGCTCTGCGTCGCTAGCTCGAACCGAACTACGGATTCCGTGGAGAGACACGCGGCTAGGGCAAACGCGGTCCCTCGCAGAGACATGCGCGAGCGCTGGCCGCGACGCCGCCGGAGACTTGCTCCATCTGCCATGTCGAGATTGCCCCTTCCCTGCCAAGTACGATGCAGTCTGCCGCAAACGCGCCCCGAGCCCGAGGCATTGCGAAGTATCCACGCAGCCGGCGCCGCCCGATCGCCGCCGCTCGTGTCTCGAAATGGCATTTGCAATCAGCGCGAGAATCCCGCGCGCTGGACGAGCCCCATCGATGCAGGTGCTTCGATAGGAAAGCGCCCCAGCGGCCAGATGGCAAGGCGAATCGATGATTTCGAGCGAAGGCGAAACCGATGACAGGCGCGTTCGCCATGACTACGCTCGATCTCGGACTAGGTACACGGACTGCGTTGCTCTACCCCCGAGTCGACTGACGGAATGGCGGCGCCGACTCGAGACGACACGGACTCGAGCTGTGGAAGTATCGAACTACAGGCGTCGAGAAAGCATGCGAACGATGTCGTGGCTTGAGGCGTTGCCATCGCTTGCGATCAAGTTGAATTCGGCGAGGACACAAGTATGATCGGCGGCGTGATAACGTACGATGTCGAGCCATCGTCCTTTCGATCCCTCTTGATCCTCGCGCTTTCGCTCTCGATCATTGCAAGCGCGAATGCCACCGCCCGAGCAGAGACGATTCTCGTACGTTCGGATTACGAAACGATCCAGGAGGCGATCGACGCGGCGAGCGACGGCGACACGATCCTCGTCGAGGTGGACCTCTTTTTCGAGAACATCGATTTTCTCGGCAAGAGCATCCTTGTGCAGAGCACGGATGGCGCCGAATTCACGATCATCGATGGCAGCGCGCTGACCCTCGGGGATGATTTCGGCGCCGTCGTGACGTTCGCGAGCGGCGAAGGTCAAGATGCGGTCTTGGACGGATTCATGCTTCAGGGCGGGATTGGGAACATACACTTCGCTCCGGTTGGCGAGCTGCGGCTAGGAGGTGGCAGCTACTGCCTCGGCTCTTCGCCTTCGATCCGGAACTGTGTCATTTCGGACAACGAGAACTCCGGCATATTTGCCGCCGACTCCGGAATTCTCATCGAGGACTGCCACATCTCCGAGAACACGGCGGCGGTTGGGGCCGGTATCTCAGTCTCTGGCCAATCGCCGTGCATGATCCTCCGCTGCACGATCGAAGGGAACGAAGCGAGCTTTTTGTCCGTCGGTGTATGGCTTCCTCAGCCTCTCGATCCGTGGAACAGCCCAACAGCGGTCATGGAGGACTGCGTGATCAGCGGGAACAGCTCCGGGATTTATGGTGGCGGACTCAGCGCTCATGTTCCGGTAGAGATTCGACGCTGTGCGATCGTCGGCAACGATGCCGGTCTCGGAGCGGGCGGACTGTTCCTTTCCTACGAGTACTTCGTCTCCGAGTGCATCGTCAGCGGGAACACTGCGGACAGCGGGGCCGCCTTCATACTTGGCAATGACTTTGGGGGCGTTACGCCGGTGATCGAACGCTGCATCATCGCCGAAAACGTCGCGGCGGTTGAGGGCGGCGCGATCTACGTTGATAGCGGAACGACTACGATCCAGATCACGAACTGCACCTTGACGGACAACGTAGCGCCATCCGGCGGGGCAATCTTCAACCGGATCACTCCCTTCGCCGCGGAGGCAGAATTCGAGATCGAGAATTGCATTCTTTGGTCCAACGGCATGGATGCCCTAATGGAGGGCGAGGGCAGCATCGTGGCCAGCTATAGCGACGTGGAAGGCGGCTACCCCGGCGAGGGGAACATCGACGCGGATCCACTCTTCGGCGCTCCGGATGATGGAGAATATTACTTGCTCGACGGTTCTCCTTGCATCGACGCGGGCAATCCGCTGAGCGCACTGGACGCAGACGGCTCGATCGCGGACATGGGCGCAATTCCGTATCCGTTCACGAACCTCGACACGGCGCAGTTCGGACAATCCGAATTCATGCGCGGAGACGCGAGCGGCGACGGCTCGGTCGACACGTTGGTCGACGTGCTCTATCTGTTGGGGTGGCAGTACAGCGGAAGCTCTGCTCCCCCCTGCATGGACGCCGACGACGCCGACGACGATGGAATCGTGAACGCGCTCCTGGACAGCTTCTACCTGCTCGCGTGGCAGTTCAACGGCGGCCTCGCGCCTCCCGCGCCGGGCACGATGAGCTGCGGCATCGACTCGACGCAGGACGCGCTGGACTGCAACGCTCATTTGCCCTGCAATTAGGCCTTCGAGTTCTGACTCATGTTTGGCGGGGGTCGTCAGGCAATGCTCCTCGGCTTCTTGATCGTTTTCGGTCCGGCGCTCGCGGGGGTAGCGACACTTGTGATTGCCGGGGCGTACGCTCGGAGCATTCTTTCCGTGAGGATTTGGGGAATCGTTGCCGCCTGCTTGTATCTGCTTCAGATCGGGATTCATTGGATGTTGAAAGCGATCGAACCACGCTCGGAGGATCTTGCCTACTACATTGCAATCGCCGGCGTGCTCAGCTTTGTGATCTACTTCCCTGTCACGAGCCAAAGAGTTCGAGAAGAACTCGAAGCGGCCGCGAACCCGCGACGCAACGAGTCGCGAAGGGGCGAGGGCTAGACGACTCCACGCCTATTGAGTCATGTCGTCGTCGCTGGCGCGCCGCCTCGTCTTGGAAACAGTCTTTACCCTTGGTCGTCCAGGTGTAAGACGTGCCTTCACGATCGACCGGCCCAATTGGTCGGGGCGCATCCTCGCACGTTGCAACGAGCGCTCCGCGACGAAAGCTAGATACTCTTCCACACCTTCGCGAGGCTCGGGCCTTCGACGTGCATCCGGAATTCGTTGAAGTGGCCCCACGGGGTGTGGTGGACGGTGAAGCCCACTGCCTGGAGTCGCTCCCCCACCTCCGCGAGGAGCGCGCTCGCTGGTCCTGGCTCCGCGAGGTCATCCGAGAGGTGCGCGAAGGAGTGGAGGGTGATTGCTTGGACGCCGAGCTTGCGGGCTAGCCACTTCAGGTTCTTGACCGCCTTCCGTACGACTTCGGCCTGCTGCGCAACATCGATCGACTCGACTTGGACCCAGGCCAGGAGCCCGCCTGCCGGCATCCCCCCTTCGGAGACCTGCTCGGAGGCCGATTCGAGATTCCGCTCGTAAGTCTTGAACCAAAAGTCTCTTACATGAAACATGAGAAGCTTCACAGGACCGCCGCCCTCCTTGTGCCAGTGCGTCTGCCGAGTCGCTACCACCGAATCCGGCCAGAATTCGACTCGCTCTCGCCTCAAGCGCGCTAAGATCCGCTCATCATTCGGCCATTCTCCCCAGGCTGAGCCCAGCCCCCGTGGCGGGCGAATAGGTGGCAGTTCCTTGACCGCTCCTCAGCGAGGGCCCGGACAGATTCTGAGCAACCGCTATCGCCTCGATCGCGTCCTCGGCAAGGGCGGCATGGGGCAGGTGTTTCTCGCCCACGATCTCAGCACAGGAGAAGCGGTCGCGCTCAAGACGTTTCGCGACCTCGATGACGATGCCGACCGGCGCCGATTCGAGCGCGAGATCCGCACCCTGCAATCGCTGTCGCACCCCAATATCGTGCCGCTTCGCGATGTGGGTTGGGCCGGCGACACGCTCTTCTACACGATGGAGTATCTCCCCGGCGTGACCCTTGAGGAAGTGATCGCGGCGCGAAGCGCGCTCCCCAATGAGAAAATTCTCGATTGGTATCTTCGCATCTGCCTGCAAGTCTGCGAGGCCCTCGCCTATTTGCACGGGCGTCATATCGTGCATCGCGACGTCAAGCCCGCGAACATCCTGCTCCGCGCCCCGCACCAAGCGCCGGGAGCGCCGCGACCCGCTGAGGATTGGGTCGATCTGGAGCGCGTGAAGGCAAGCCTCACCGATTTCGGGCTCGTCAAGACGCGCGCGGGCGATGGATCGCTCACGCAAACCGCGATCGGCACGCCGCAATACATGGCGCCAGAGCAGATCGAAGCCTCCCCCGCCGTCGATGAGCGGAGCGATCTCTATTCCTTCGGCGTGCTCTTGCATCGCATCGCAACGGGGCGCCTCCCCTTTCAGCGCCTCTCCGAAGCGCTCTCGCGGCGGCCTGCGCCTCCGATCCGGGCGGAGAACCCGGACGCGCCGGAGATGCTCCAAGAGCTCGTGCGCCGCCTGCTCGAATTCGAGCCCCATCGCCGCCCCGCCAACGCAGAAGAAGTTTCGGGACTGCTCGGCGCCGCGCTCGAGCGCAAGGGTGAGAAGAGCGTCGGCACGCCGGCGCCGTCGAAGCGGCCGCGCCCGTTTTTCTGCGGGCGCGGCGCGGAGCTACAGACGTGGAAGCGCTGTGT
>JAKEFC010000154.1 GCA_022616235.1 Planctomycetota bacterium | reverse complement strand
CGCGCAAGGAGAGCCGAAGAGTCGTATTGATGGAGAAATACGGCGATGAGGCTCGACGCCGCGCACGCGCCTCGCAGCCGACCGAAGCCAGGAGAGGTTTTCGGATAGGCTCTAGGCGCGTGCGACGCGCACCTACGGAACAAGAGCGCATGAAGAAACGCCTCGTCATCGTCGAGTCGCCCACGAAAGCGAAAACGCTCAGGCGTTTCCTCGGCAAGGACTTCATCGTCGAGTCGAGCATCGGCCACGTGCGCGACCTGCCCGCGAGCGCCGCGGAGATCCCGGAAGAGGTCAAGGGCGAGCCGTGGGCGCGCCTCGGCGTCAACGTCGAAGAGGAATTCGAGCCTCTCTACGTCGTCTCGCCCGAGAAGCGAAAGGTGATCGCCGGGCTCAAAGCGCGCCTCAAAGAGGCCGGCGAGCTATTGCTCGCGACCGACGAGGACCGCGAAGGAGAGGCGATCAGTTGGCATCTCGTGCAGGTTCTGCACCCGAAGATGCCGATGCGGCGCATGGTGTTTCACGAGATCACGCGCGACGCCGTGCTCGCCGCGCTCGAATCGACGCGCGACATCGATGAGAACATGGTCGAGGCTTACAAGGCGCGCCGCATCATCGACCGCCTCTACGGCTACGAGGTGTCGCCGATGCTGTGGCGCAAAGTCGCGCCGCGCCTGTCGGCGGGGCGCGTCCAAAGCGTCGCGATCCGCATGATCGTGGAGCGCGAACTCGAGCGCATGCGCTTCCGCAGCGCCGGTTTCTGGGATCTCGCGGCGGAGTTTCAAGGGAAGAGCGGCGGCCCATTCGCGGCGCGCCTCGCGAGCCTCGGCGGCAAGCGCCTGGCGGATGGGCGCGACTTCGATCCCCAGACGGGGCTCCTCGCTCGCGACGATGTGGCGCACCTCGAAGGCGCGGCGGCCGCGGCGCTCGCAGACAGGCTCCGCGGCGCCGATTTTCGCGTCCTCTCCACGGAAGAGAAACCGTTCTCGCAGGCGCCGGCGCCGCCGTTCACGACCTCGACGCTCCAACAGGAGGGCGGGCGCAAGCTGCGCTTCGACGCGCGGCGTACGATGCGCGCCGCGCAGCGCCTCTACGAAATGGGATACATCACGTATATGCGTACCGACTCCGTCGCGCTCGCGCCGGAAGCGGTGAAAGCGACGCGCGCCGCCGTAGAGAGACTCTACGGCAAGGAGTTTCTCCCGGAGGAACAGATTTCTTATGTCACGAGGGTGAAGAACGCGCAGGAGGCGCACGAAGCGATTCGCCCGACCGGAGAGAACTTCCCGACGCCCAGCGAAATCGCGGCGAGCGTCAGCCCCGATGAACTGCGCGTCTACGAACTCATTTGGATGCGGACGATGGCCTGCCAAATGAAAAAAGCGCAGGGCAGGCGCATGACCGTGCGCATCGGCGCCGGCACGGGTGCAGAGGAGGCCGTTTTCCAGGCGAACGGCAAGAGCATCGACTTCCCGGGGTTCCTGCGCGCGTACGTCGAGGGGAGCGACGATCCGGACGCCGAGATCTCCGATCAAGAGACGATCTTGCCGCCGCTCGAGGCGGGAGACGCGGTTACGGCCGCCGCGATCGCGGCGGAGGAGCACGCGACCCAGCCGCCTCCGCGCTTGACGGAGGCGTCGTTGGTCAAGGCCCTCGAAGAATCCGGGATCGGGCGGCCCAGCACCTACGCGAGCATCATCGAGACGATCCAACGCCGCGAATACACATTCAAAAAAGGCTCCGCGCTCGTGCCCACCTTTACCGCCTTCGCGGTCGTGAAGCTGATGACCGAGCACCTCGCGTATCTCATCGACTTCGACTTCACGGCGAAGATGGAGGATCGCCTCGACTCGATCGCGCGCGGCGAGCACGAAGCGCTCCCGTATCTCCGCGAATTCTACTTCGGAAACGGCGTCACCGGATTGCGGCCGCTCCTCGAGCGCAAGGAGCACGACATCGACCCGCGCGCGGTCTGCTCCATACCGATCGCCAAGACCGCGGAGGGCGAGGAGATCGTGGTTCGCGTCGGACGCTTCGGACCGTTCCTGCAACAGGGCGAAGCGACCGCGCCGCTTCCCGATGACATCTGTCCGGACGAGATCTCCCTGGAGCGCGCGCTCGAGATCCTCGCCGCGAGCAAGGAAGGCCCTCAAGTCTTGGGCAAGCATCCCGAGACGGGCGAGCCGGTCTACGTACGCGTCGGACGCTTCGGCCCCTACGTGCAGCTCGGAGATTCCGACGCGAAGTTGAAGAAAAAGCCGAAGATGATCTCGCTGTTCGGCGGCCTCACGCCGGAGACCGTGACTCTCGCCGATGCGCTGCGCCTGCTCTCGTTGCCGCGTACGCTCGGCAAGGACACAAACGGAGTCGACGTAATCGCGCACTATGGGCGCTACGGCGCGTACATCAAGCGCGGCCCCGACACGCGCAGCCTCGCGCCGACCGATGACGTGCTCACGATCGAGCTGCCGCGCGCGCTGGAGCTGCTCGCGCAGGAGAAGCGTTCGCAGCGAAGCGCGCCGGCGACGCTAAAGGTATTCGAGAAAGTCGCGGCGCTCGATGGCGCCGACATCAAGCTCATGAACGGCCGCTACGGCCCCTATGTGAGCGACGGCGAGACCAACGCTTCGCTCCCGCGCGACACCACAGACCCGACGGCGCTCACGGAAGGGGAGGCGGTGCAGCTCATCCTCGACCGGCGGAGCCGCGGCGGCGGGCGCAAGCGCCGCGCGCGCAGGCCGGCGGCGAAACGCGGAGCGCGCGCGGGCGCGCCGGCAGAAGCGGCGGCGACCGGCGAAGCCGTAGCGCCCGAGGGCGCGGAGGCGGCGGCGCCGGCGCGCGCGGCACGGCCGCAGAAGCGGCGGGCCCCGGCAAAAAAGGTCCGCAAGAAGAGGGCGCGCAGCACCGAATAGCGCGATAACGCGAGATCCGCGCCCGCACTCCCCCCACCTCGATCCTGCCGCCAGTTTTCGGTGAACGCCGCCGCGTCGCGTTCCGATATATCGAAGGCGTACAAACTCCCCCGCTGCGATCGCCACTGAAAGGTTTCCTATGGCAAAGATACTCGTCACGGGCGGCGCCGGCTTCGTCGGGTCGTTCGTCACGCGGCAACTCGTACAGGCCGGCCACGACGTCGTCGTGCTCGATGCTTTCGTTCAATACGTGTCGCCGTTCCAAAGCTCTTATCAGTTCTACTTGCAGAAGCGCTTCGCCGGCATCGAAGAGAGCTTCGTAATGGAGCGCGGGGACACCCGCGACAAGCTCAACCTCGCGCAGGTGATCCAGCGCTACCGTCCGGAGCGCATCGTTCACCTGGCTGGATTGCCGATCGCCGACCTGTCGAACCGTTTCCCGGACGAGACGATCAGCACGACGGTCAACAGCACGGTCAATATCCTCCACATCATCAAGGACCTCGACTTCGTAAAGCGCTTCGTCCTGATCTCTTCGAGCATGGTGTACGGCGACTTTCGCTACGAGCCCGCCGACGAGGATCACCCGACTCAGCCGAAGGAAGTCTACGGCGGGACGAAACTGGCAGCCGAGGTCTTGACGCGCTCTTACGGCAGCCGCTTCGGAATCCCTTACACGATCATTCGCCCGTCCGCTGTCTACGGTCCGACGGACGTGAACAACCGAGTGAGCCAGCAATTCATCATGAACGCGCTCGCCGGCACGCCGCTCACGCTGCACGACGGCGGCGCCGCCAAGCTGGACTTTACGTACGTGGCGGATGCCGCGCACGGCATCTGCCTCGCCACCTTCGCCGAAGAAGCGAAGAACGAGACCTTCAACATCACGCGCGGCGAGGGGCGAAGCCTGCGGGAATTCGTGGAGATCCTGCGGCGCCACTTCCCCAACCTGAGGACGCAGGAGCGCAAGGCGGATGTCTTCCGCCCTCAGCGCGGCGCACTCGACATCCTGAAGGCCCGATCGCTGCTCCGCTTCGAACCGAAGTATTCGCTCGAGGCCGGCATCCGAGCCTACCTGGATTACGTCGTGGACAATCCGCCGCCGGATCTCGGCATCAAGCAGCCGCCGGAAGCGATCGTGGAATCGGCGGAGTCCTCGCGCCTCGCGGGCCGCATCGCGCGGGCGCTGGAGGCCGTGGACTAGGAGCGCCGCACGTGATCCCCATCTGCGTACCTTACCTAGACCATCGCGAACTCGAAGCGATTCGAGCCGTGCTCGACTCCGGCTGGCTCACTCACGGGCCGCACAACGCGGAGTTCGAGCGGCGCTTCGCCGCCTACCTCGGCGTGGAGCATGCCATCTCGCTGAATTCCTGCGCGTCGGCCTTGTTCCTCGCGCTCGAGGGCCTCGATTTGCGCGGCGAAGTGATCCTGCCGAGCTTCACGTTCGTCGCCTCCGCGAACGCCGTCGTCACCGCCGGTTGCACGCCGGTTTTTGCCGACATCGACGCCGCTACGTGCAACATCGATCCGGATGACGTCGAGAGCAAGATCACTCCGCGCACAGTCGCCATCATGCCGGTGCACTACGCGGGCCAGTGTTGCCGCATGGACCGCATCCTGGACATCGCGCGCCGCCACGGGCTGCACGTGATCGAAGACTCGGCGGAGACGATCGGCGGGCGATTCCAAGAGCGCCTCGCCGGCTCTTTCGGCACCGGCTGCTTCTCTTTCTTCCCGACCAAGAATCTCACGACCGCCGAGGGCGGGATGCTCACGACGAACGACGGCGAGCTGGCGGCGCGCGTGCGTGCGCTCTCGGGGCACGGCATCGCCCAATCTACGCACGAGAAGGAGAAGTCCGAGCGCCCCTGGCTGCGCTCGGCGATCCTGCCCGGATTCAACATGCGCATGAGCAACGTCCACGCGGCGATCGGAGCCGTGCAGTTGGCGAAGCTCGAAGAGATGAACGAGCTGCGCCGTAGCCATGCCGCCAGGTTGACGCGGCTCCTCTCCGAGGTCGAGGAGGTCGCGACGCCGGTCGAGGCGCCCGACTGCTTCCATTCCTATCAGATGTACACGATCCGAGTGCCGGCACGGAGCCGCAACGGCTTCTTGAATCGCATGCGCGCGAGCGGCGTCGGCGCGTCGGTTCACTTCGAGCCGCCCGTACACCTGCAAGACTACTACCAGCGCGCCGGGCTCGGCGCTCTTCAGTTGCCCGTTACGGAGCTGGTCGCCGCCAGCATCGTCACCTTGCCGATGTACCCGGGGCTGGAGGAGCGGCAAATCGAGCAGATCGCCGCGTGCGTGAAGGAGTGCATCGCCGCCGAGCGGCCGGGGGGCGGCGCCGCCCCCCCCCCCCGGCGCGCCCCCGGGCGCGCGCGGTGGCCGCCCGCCT
>JAKEFC010000015.1 GCA_022616235.1 Planctomycetota bacterium | reverse complement strand
GGAGCCTCGTCACGAGATACTTATGAGAGGCACCGCCTTCACTGGGACAGACGTGTGATCGCGGAGGCTCCGCGAACGACGTGGCTCTCGCGTTACCCCCCCTGGTGTCGAGGCTCTGTCTCGTCACGAGGAGCGGACGCGGACTCGAACGATTGTTGGGGCAGACACGAGACTGCAGCGCGCGCGCAGCGACCTATTCACGCGCGCTGCGGATAGCTATAGTCGCGACTATGATTCAGACCGCGCGCGGCTACGAGGATCCGGTCATCACGCAATTCTCGATTTTCCTGCAAAACCGCGTCGGCGAGCTTGCCGATCTCTTGCGCCATCTCGAGCAGGCCTCCGTCGTCGTCCACGCGCTGTCCATCAACGACAGCGTCGACTTCGCCGTCCTGCGCCTCGTGCCGGCGCCTCTCGAAGTGGCGCGCGCGACCCTGATCAAGGCAGGCTACACGGTCTCCGAAGGCAACCTCGTCGGCGTCGAGCTTGCCGATAACAAGGGCGGGATGCTGTCGGTCTGCCGCGCATTGATCCAAGCGGAGATCAACATTCACTACGCTTATCCGATGCTCTTTCGCCCGCGCGATCAGGCCGTAGTACTCATTCACGTCGAGCATCCTCCGACCGCGACCGAAGTGCTTCGCAAACGAGGTTTCGCTCTGATCGATCACCGGGACCTCGAAGAGTCCGGCGAGCAAGAAGAAATTCGCTGATCGAGCGCAGTCGTCACGGTCGAATGCCGTGCTTTTCGAGGCGGCGGTAGAGCGTCTTGCGCGACAATCCGAGGATCTTGCACGCACGCGACTTGTTGCCGCCGCTCCGTTCCAGGGCGCGCAGAATTTGATCGCGTTCCGCGCGGTCGATCACCGCGCGCAGCTCCGTGCCCCCGCCGCTCTCCGCCGACTGGCGCGCGCCAGTGATCTCCGCGATCCGCTCGCGCGTGAGCTTCTTATCCCCCAACGCGATGAGACGCCGCACCATGTTCTCTAGCTCGCGCCCGTTGCCGGGCCAAGAGTAGGCGTAGAGCGCGGCGCGCTCCGCCTCGCCGAGCGCGCCCCCCCCCTCTTCTCCTCCGTGCTTGCGGAAGAAGTACTCGACGAGCGGAACGATGTCCTCCGTGCGCTCGCAGAGCGGCGGGATCTTCACGGTAGCGGCGGCAAGGCGAAAATAGAGGTCCGCGCGCAGCTTCGCTTGCAGTGTTCCATCGCTCCACGAGGCGCGCGACGCGCTCACGACGCGGATGTCCGCGTTACGCTCGACGGCCTCGCTCACCCTGCGGTAGCGGCCGGTCTCGAGCACGCGCAAGAGCGCGGTTTGCATCGCCGGCGTCATCTCCCCGACGTCGTCGAGAAAGAGCGTGCCTCCGGCCGCGGCCGCGATGAGCCCGCTGCGTTCGCGGTCCGCGCCCGTGAACGCGCCGCGCGCGTGGCCGAACAGCTCGGTTTCCACAAGCGTGTCCGGAATCGTCCCGCAATGGATGAGGACGAACGCTCCGGTGCGCCCCGATTCCGCGTGTATGGCGCGCGCGAGCAGCTCCTTTCCCGTGCCGCTCGCGCCCTCGATCAGCACCGGAATCTGCGAGCGCGCGAGGTCCGTGGCATCGCGCAGCGCCGCGACGAGCGCCGGCGATGCGGTGACGAAGCCGTGGAACTCGAGCGGCTGGCTCACGGCCGGCGCCGCCGCCACGGTCGCGGCGCGCGGAGCGGGGGGGGCGGCTGCCGCGGCATGCTCGAGGCGCTCGACCTTGCGGCGAAGCGCCTGCGCTTCGGCGTTGACTGCCTCGAGTCGAAGCGCGAGCGCGAGCAGGTCGCGAGCAATCGCCACGAGCCGCGCCGCCGCCGCGTCGTAGTTCATGTCGCGGAAGCGCGAGTCGAGATACAAGACCCCGCGCTCCGCCGCGCCGTCTATGGGTACCACGAGCAGCGAGCGCGTGCGAACGCCGTGCTCGACCTCCGATTCGGTTCGGAAGCGTCGATCCTGACGCGTGTCCGCGTGAAACGCCGGCTCACCCTGCGCGAGCGCGCGCTGCACGGCGAAGTGCGAGACCCAGCGCTCGAGGTCGGGTTGGGCGTCGCCATCCGCGTTGCGGTTCAGCCGCGCGTGGTATCCGCCGGTCGAGGTGATCGTGAAGAACGCGGCGCGTTCGGCGTGCAGCGCCTCGAAGAGGCAGCGCGAGATCGGGTGGAGGAGATCGGTCAGCCGGCCGCGCTCTCGCCAAGCGGAGAGCGCGGAGGCGAGCGTTTCTGCAAGCAGGTCATCGCGGCTCACGAGTATCGCGCTCCTCGGTAGGCGCGCTGTTCCGTCCGATGATCTTGCCGACGAGCGCGTCGATGAACTGGTAGCGTGGCTCGCGAAGCAGCGTGACGCGGCGCCCCCCGTGCGCGATGCGAACCTCGGACGCTTCGTCGATCGCGCGCCCATCGGCGGCCACCCTCAGGGGCCGAATGCGATGAGACTCCACCTGCACGCGGATCACGCTCGCGAGAGGCAACAAGATCGAGAACTGCAAGGAGTGGAACTGCACCGGTCGATGGGGATAGAGCGGCGTCACGATCATCGCGTCGACGGCGTTGTGCACCACTGGGCCGCCCGCCGCGAGCGAATAGGCGCTGGACCCGCCCGGCGTCGCGACCACGATCCCATCTCCGGAGTAGCGGTTCAGGAACACGCCGTCGATATGCGTGAGCAAGTGCACGGTTTGGCCGGAGCTACGCTCGAGCACGAAATCGTTGAAGGCTACTTCTTTCAAGATGCGCCCATCGCCGAGGGAGATCTCCGCCTCGAGCAACGGATAGGAAACCGTCGAGAGGCGGTCTCCGGCGAACAACTCCGCCAGATCGGCGGGGGGCATGCGGGGATTCATGAGAAACCCGACCTGCCCGTAGTTGACTCCGAAGAATGGGACTGCGGGATAAGCCATCGCGCGGATGGTGCCCATCATGAAACCGTCGCCACCGAGTACGATCGCTGCGTCGAAGTCGGCGGCCTCCGCGCGCGGCGATCGGTCCGCGTTCCACATTTCCCATTCGATGGAGCGCGCCTTCAGCGCGGCGGCGAGGAGCGGCACGTACTCTCGAATCTCGCCGTTCGAATCGTGGGCCGCGATCAGCAGGCGGCGAAAGGAGTTCTTGCG
>JAKEFC010000153.1 GCA_022616235.1 Planctomycetota bacterium | reverse complement strand
CGTGCCGGCCGGTGTTGCTGAGATGCGGCAGAGCCGCAGGGGCTCGGTGTAGAGGCGGAGCCTCGACACCAGGGCTAGCGCGAGGACGGCGCCAATCGCGGAGCACGCTGGAGCCTCGACGCGGGCGCTCCCGAGGCTCTGCGTCCGATGGCATGACGATGCGGTGCGTGCCGGCCCGTGTAACGGAGATGCGGCAGAGCCGCAGGGGCTCGGTGTCGAGGCGGAGCCTCGACACCAGTGCTAGCGCGAGGACCGCGCCAATCGCGGAGTACGCTGGAGCCTCGACACCAGGAGCAAACACCAGGGCTTCGATCAATCGCAGATCAGCGCGTCCAGAGTGGGATCCGATCCTGGATCGGGGAACGGTTCCGCCGGCGCGGGGCCGCTCGAGAACATGTAGCCGAGGAGTAGGATCGGGTCGGTGAGGCCGAGCGCGCCGTCATCGTCGATGTCGGCGACGTCTTGGCACGCAAGCGGGCCGGACGAGTATAGGTGGTTCAGGATGATGATCGCGTCGTTGATGAGGAGCGACTCGTTCCCATCCCCGTCGCCGCGCACGAAGGTCACGCCCTCGAAGAAGATGAGCCCGTCGATCGTGGCCGGCACCAATTCCGTCGAATCGCTCACTAGGCTGAGCGCGACCTCCGGCGTTCCGAGATCTCCCCTAAGCTCCATCAGCGCGACGCCGCCGAGGGGCGCGCTCGCGCTGATGTCGTACTTCGCGATCGCGAGGATGCTCTCATCGCTCGCCGCGACGCTCTCCGTGAGGGGCGGTGAGAGGTCGACGAGAACGCCAAGAGTCCACCAACTACCCGATGCCCCGCCCGCATTGTTCAAGATCGGCGCGACGAAACCCGCGCCGTCGGCATCCGTGCCGTCGGTCGTCACCTCGACCACGTCGAGGTATTGACCGTCGAAATCGACCCCCATCGAGTAGCCATCCAGGTCGATTTCGTGCTCGGCGTAGATCCGCACTTCCGCGTTGATCGAGCCCGGCGCGTGCGTCGTCGTCTCGACCTGGAGGAGCGCCGAGGAGTACGTAAAACCGTCCACGAGCGTGTCCGAGCCGCCGGATTGGGTGACGACCACGTCGACGGCGCCGGATGCGCTGCCCGCGGGGGTCACGCCTTCGATCTGCCCATCGTCGACTAGCACCAGGGCGCCGAGCGGATTCCCGCCGATCAATACCTCGACGTCGGATTCGAAATCTGCGCCGAGGATCGTGATCGCCGTGCCCCCGCCGATGGCGCCCGCATTCGGCGTCACCGTCGCGATCGTCGGCGCGGTGCCGAGGTAGGTGTACGCTTCGGTCACGAGCACCGTGCCCAGCTCGTTCGTGATGCCGATCGAAACCACGCCGGGATCGTGCGCCGGCATGCTTTCGATCACGATCGTAATGCCGTTCTCCAGCGTCCAGTCATCGGAATCGAGCGCGACGCCGTCGATCTCCAGCTCCGTGTCCGATTCCCAGGTGAAATTCTCGCCGTGGAGGATGACTTCGTTGCCGCCTTCCGGCGGGCCCACGGGCGGATCCACTTCGTCGATTTGGGGGGTTCCTACCGCCGTGCTCGAGCTCGAGTAGAGCGCTTGCACGCCGTCGATGTCGTCATCGGCAAGGGTGCGACCTTCGATGCCGATGTAGAACGCATACATGGTGGCATCGAAGTCGGAGGAGTGGCCAAGCCCGAGGCCGTGTCCCAGCTCGTGCGTCGCCACCGCCCCAATGTCGTATTCGGCGCCTTCCGCGTCGCCCACGCCGTTCCAGGAGTAGTCCCCCCAGAACACGATGTCGAAGCCGGTCATGTTGTCGAAGATGTCTCCGACGTAGAAGCAGGTGGCGAGCACGCCGCCGCCGAATTCGGTCGTGTAGAAGACCGCGTTCGTGCTGTCGAATACGTCGACGTAGTCCACCGTCGTCGTGCCTTCGTAGTCGAATGCGAAAGTAACATCGCCCTGGTTGTGCCAGGCGATCGCCGCCGCCTGGATCGCGGCGATTTGCTGTTCGTCCGTGCCGCCCGGATCTTCCGGGAAATTGGCGTTGATGCGGTAGTCCGCGCTGCTCCCCGACCAAGAATAGCCGAGGAGGAAGTAGGCGTAGCCGATCCCGCCCGCTAGGAAGAGGAACCCCCCAGTCAGAAAGAGCACTGCGGCGAGGCGCCGTGCGGTCGACCGCGCCATGTTATTTGCCCTTCCGCTCGAGGAGCTGCGCGATCTTGCGGTGCAGCGGATCGGCGAGGATGTCTTCCGCGATCGGATACCCCGTCTTGCCGACCACGCGCTCGCGAACCATGTCGTATTTTCCTTGGTCCCACCCGTGGACCCAGATGCGGCCTCGCTTCGTCGAGCAGAACAGGAGCACGCGCCCACCCGCTTGAAAGCTCGGCGCATCGGAAACTGCCAGGCGCTGGCCATCTTCGAGCGTGCCGCCCGGGACCTGCATCGTGATCGTGTCTTCTTTCGCCTCGCCCTTCCACCGGCGCTCCACTGCGATCGTCACATCTGTGAAGACGATCTTGCCGACCCGGGGCCATTCCGCGAAGTAGCCCGGGGACACGGCGGTAACCTTTCCGATGACGATCTGCTCCGCCTCTGCGACGATCCGTTCCAAGGTGAACGGTTCCAAGGCTGCCCATGCGCGAGGCAGGGCGACGCCCGCCGCAAGAAGAGCGCAAATCGCGCACAGCACTAGCGCTGCGCGGCGGCGCGCGCTTCCGTCTCGGCAGTAGTTTCGCAGAGCTCGAAGCTGCCGCATCCTGGCTCCCTCCGCTTCAAAATCTGGCTTCTTGTGTGCTTTCGCGATCGTCGCGCCAGCGCGCGCGCCAGGGCGGTCCGCAGTTCCCCCGGCTAGAGTTGCGCGCAACCAAGTTCGTCTTCCGTCGGATCCTCTCCGGCGTCCGGAAAGGGGGGCGGCGGGGGCATCGCGCCTTGGAATAGGTACCCCAGGCAATAGATCGCGTCGACTAATGAGATCGCGCCATCATCGTTCGAGTCCATTGCATCCTCGCAGGTGGCGCTCGCACCGCCGAACAGATACTGCAGCGCCAGGATAGCGTCCGCCAAGGAAATCGCGCCATCTCGATTCGCGTCGCAGCGCAAGAAAGACGCGGTGCCATCCAAAACTACGATCTTCGCTGCAAGGACCTCCGGCTCGATGGCGCCGGAATCCGAGACGAACCAGATCTGCACCGGCACCGTTCCCAACCCGCTGCGCGGGGTCACCGCGATCTCGCTGTCGCTCTCCGCGTCCTCGTCGATCTGCACTTGGAAGTTCACGAGCGAGTTTCCGGTCGCCGCGGGGATGGAATCTTCCAGCGGCGGAATCAAGTCCAGCACCACGCCGATCGTCCACCAGCCCCCTTCGGTGCCGACGTTGTTGTCGATGATCGCGGCCTCGAAATCGGCTCCATCCGCGGCGGTGCCGACCGTCGTCACATCGGCCACAGTGACGTCCGCCGCTTCGTAGTCCACGCCAAAGGAAAATGCTTTCATGTCCTCCGTGTGCGTCGCCGTCGCCGACATCCAGTATTCCAGCCCGGGAGCGCCGGAGATCGACTCGATCACGAGCACGTTGTCGGAGTAGAGGTACGCGTCGGGCACGCGGACTTCGCCGGCGAGCTGGATGACCTCGACCATCACCGCCTCGTTGGTGTCGTGAGGGGGCACGATGCCGCGCAGCTCCTCCTCCGAGACATAGAGCAGGTCCGCGAGCGGGACCCCCGCGAGATACACCGCGGCATCCGGCTGGAAATTCCTGCCATGGACCGCGACTTCGCCGCCTCCGAGCAGCGGCCCCGCGGGGGGAGATACGCGCTCCAACTCGGGCACGATCGGGATCAGCGCTTCGAATCGCACGCCGTCGACGTACCAGTCGTCGTCTTCGGCATCGACGGCGGCGCGGAAACGAATGCGGAATTCATCGTGGAGCGCCGCGGCCGGCAACAGCATGGTCGTCAGGTCGAATTCTTCTTCGTCGATTCCGTCGGAGGTGAATCGCTTCAGCTCTTGCCAGGCGAGAGCGTTGTCCTGGAACTCGACGATCAACTCTTCGCTCTCCTCCACCCCCGCGTGACGCGTGTAGAAGATCGCCACGACGTCCTCCGCGCCTCCGAGGAGGATGCGGTTGGAGCGGACCTCGTCATCCTCCAAGTCGCCGGCGCCGGCGGCATCGAGGACGAGCGCGTAATCGCCGCCCGCCCCCGATTCGCCCCCTTCCGCGATCTCCGCGCCGTACACGAAGAGCCAGCGGTCCGCCGCGAATTCCGCGTCCGGGAATTCTTCGATGAACGGGAGCGGGTAGGCATCGGGCAGCTCGCTCAGGCAGGTGCGCGTCGCTCGGTAATCGGCGATCGCCTGTGCTTCGCCCTCGGAAAACGCGTCGTAGGTCCCCGTGCAGCCCGTGATCACCGAGCACATGATCTGGCAATCGGGGCTCTCGTCGCAGTGGAGGGCGTTCCAACCGTGGCCGATTTCGTGGGCGACGAGCGCCGCGCCCGCCGCGAATACGGTCGAATAGTGGGGTTGGGAAAGGCCGGCCTTGCCGTACTCGCCGCACACTCCGCCGAGGGTCGCGATTCCGATCGTGCTCCCATCGAGGTTCCTGCCGGTGAACAAATGAACGAGGTCGGCGGGGAATGCGTCGTAGGGTGCCGCCGCCCACGTCGTCTCCACCTCGGCGAGCAGGTCCAGCGCAGATCCGGACACGTAGGGATCATCCGCGACGGTGCGCACGACGATGGTCGCGATCTCGTAGACGATGCCGATCTCGTCATCCGCATACATCGGCGCGATCGCGTTGATCAGCGCCTCGATGTCGCGCACGGTGTCATCGACGCTCGATCCGTTCGCTTCGAAGAATTCGTAGTCCGCATCGATGCTCAGCTCGCAAATCGCCACCTCGCCCGAGAATGGCTCTCCGGCGAGGCTCATGCTTTGCACGGAGGATTCCGGAGTGCCGCCACAGGAAACCCCGAGAGGCGCCGCCTCTTGCGGCGGCAGAATCAAGTGGCTCGTGATGCCGGCGGCAAGGTTCGCCTGCGGTGCGGGCTGGACGCACCATATCCCATCCTCGGTGTGCAGGGCGGCGGTGAGGCCGCGCTGATCGAATTGCGCGAAGATGCGGCTGTCCGGAAGCTCCGCGATACTGCCGCGCCAAGTCGCGAGCGGAGGAGGCGAAACCTCCTCCACCTTCTGACCCGCGCTCCCGGCGAGGATTCGGAAGCGGTCGGAGCGTACGGAATGGCGCCTCAGCTTCAGGGTCCACACCGTACCGGGCGAAGGCTCGATCGCGGCTTCGATCGTGCCCGCCACGAAGTCCTCCACGAATTCGAGTTCTTGGGTGGTCGCTTGCGGCGCGATCTCGAGAGAGTTTTCCACGCCGAGATTGCCGGACACCTCGGAGGTTTGGGCGTAGAGCTTCGCCGAGTCCAAAAAACAGGGGATCGAGATGAGCAGAGCCCACGCGGCAATGACCCCGCACGGCCGGCATCCCCGCCGGATGTGGGTCGGGGAGTCAGCGGCTTTCGAACCAGGTGATCCCATTACCACACTTCCCTCGCTCGACGGCCGAATGCGCCGCGCCCGCCACGCACCGATCGGAGAGCGCCGGCCTAGGGCCTGTCGCAAGCGGCAAACCGTTCCCTGCATTGTTTTTGGAAGCGTGCAGCCCGGACCCAAGGGTAGCGTTTTCCCATTTCTAGGGCAACTCCGGGTAGGGGGCCGAACAGCGTATTGCGACAGCATGACGGGGTGCCCGCGCGGCGATGTTCGCCGCGGGAAGAGTGTCGCGCCTTGGAACGCTGGGGGATTGCTAGGGGCCGCGCCTCTCGCGAGCGATCGCGCGAGGCCTTACCGATCGTGCGGCGGGGCTTTGGTTTGCGGCATCGCCGTCCGCGGGGAGATCGAGGCGCCGGATGCCGAGCTGGCGCGTCCTGCGGCTTGAGGCGGGCGGGCGAATGCGCGCTCCCATGCGGCCGGGTCCAAGGGCAGATCCCAGCCGGTCTGCGTGCGGAGTGCCTGCCACGCATAGCGGCCGAGGCGCAGGTTCTCGTCCCCCATCGCGGCGATCAGCGCGGCGTCCACCTCGCGGAGCGGCACGTTCTTCAGGCGCTCGAGCGCCTGGAATCGATTCGCCGCCGGCAACGAGCGATCGAGGAGCGCGGCAACCCAGGGAGCGACGCGAATCCTGGCGCGAAGATCCCGTGCGCCGCCGGCGACCTCCGCCGGCAGGTCCGCTCTCGTGTCGAGCGCGGACAGCGAGGACAGCGCCTCGTCGGTCCGGCGTGCACGGTAGAGAAGCTCCGCGAGCTGGAAAAGACGCCGCGCGTCTCCCCCCGTCGCCGCGAGGAATCGCAGATCCTCTTCGAGCGCGTTCTCGTCGCCGATCATCTCCAAGAGTTCGATCCGCGCCACGCGCGCGGCGGTGCTGTCCGGCGCGAGCATCACTGCGGCATCCAACTCCTCGCGCGCCGACTCAAGGTCGAGCCGCTCGAGGAAGATTCGCGAGCGTGCGATCCGCGCCCCCGGCTGCGCCGCGTAGAGAGCGATGCCTCGATCGAGAAAACGCGCGGCGCGCTCCAACTCGCCGCGAGCGGCGAGCGCGGCGCCGAATTCGCCAAGCAGGCACCCGCAGAATTGCTTCCGCGTGAGAGCGCGGATCGGCACCGCCGGCGTCTCATCCTTGCCGAAGGCGCGCTCGGCAAGCTCGCGATCGGAGTAGAGCCGCCCGGGTTCCGCGGGGAGCAGCGTGTAGCGGTGGTTGTCGCCCCGGTATCGCAGGCCGAGGAGATCCCCCGCCACGACGGGCTCGAGATCGAGATAGGGATTCAGCCGATCCGCGAGCACGAGCAGGACCTGGGCGACCGCCGCGGGACTCCCGCGCTTTCCCGAGAGTACGGTGCTGGGGCGGAGCAATTCGAGCGGGTAGCGCTCGCGATCGACCGCTTCGAGGTGGAGCGTGTCCGCCGCATAGGCTCGGATCGCTTCGAGATTTTCACGTGGATTGTCGGTGTGCCCAACACGCACCGAGAGATCGATCAGATGATGGAACAGCTCGGCGCGGAGCACGCGCGGATCGGCGCTCGGCGCCATTCCGGCGAATTCGGCCTCGATCGCGAGCGCCAAGTCGAGGCTCGATGTCCAAGGCAAGTCCCCATCGGCGATCTCTCCGAGAGCGCGCGGTAGATCCGGCGGTGCCTGCGCCTCGGCTGCGGGAGCGGCGGCGCCGCGCTTCGTGAAGCGCGTGAGCCGCGGCTTGGGCGGCGAGGTGCCCCTCGCGCCTTCGCTCGCGAAGCCATGCTCGCGATCGCCATCGTCTCGGCCGTCTTCACCCTCTTCGCCATTGTCGCCGTCCGGCGCTGCGTCCGGCGCTGCGGCCGGCGCTGCGTCCGGCACTACGTCCGGCACTACGTCCGGCGCTGCCGGCCGCTCGACGATGACGGGATCCGCAAGCGACTCGGCGGACTCCTCCTCATCGCCGTCGTTCGCCGGTACCTCGTTGCGAGCGCCGCCTTCGCTCGGCACCGCGGCCTGCGGGTGCGTGCGCGCTTCATCGCGCGGCTCCATCCTGCGAAGCCAGTCGCGCAACGCTTCTCGCGACCTGCGTTTCTCTTCCGCCCACAGGTCGGAGCCTCCGGGAGCGGCTCCGGCGGCAGGCGCTGCAAGAGTGGGGCTAGCGCCGGCGCCGGCGGCGCCGCGATCCTCCCCGCCGGGAAACGCGAAGCGCCCCTCGGTGATCGACTCCGAGGCCGGCGCCTTCGCCTCGTCTTCGGAGCTTCCGTAGGCGATTCCCTGACAGATGTAGAGCACGAGACAAGTAATCGCGAGCAAGATCAGGATGCGGACGGTCCACACGAGGAGTGCGCTTTGGCGCTCCCCCTGATGTGGGCAGTGCACCGGTGGGGCGTGCAGGCGCAATTCGGCTTTGGCCGCTTCCGTCCGCTCTGCCGCAAGGAACTCGGCACCGGTCGATTTGCTCGAAGGGGCGGGCGGGCGATCCTGAGTCGAAGTGGACATACCCCTCCATGGGGATTGGTGCGCTCAGCGTAGGAGGACTCGCCATCGGTTTCGGCACTTCGCGAGGGCGGGCTGAAGCAATTTCCGATAACGGAGCGAGCGAGCGCTCAGGATTTTCCTTGCTCGACCCTCAGGCCATCCGCTTCGGGGCGGAGAATTCTCACCGTGGCGGCGGTGCCGTACTGCTTGAGGACTTGCACGGCGCCGTCTCCCGCATCGAGCCCCGAGGAAGCGTCGGGGAGAAACGCCGCGATCGTCGGCCCGGACCCGCTCAGGAACGCGCCTCCGCACGCGGGATGGCTCCTGAGTTCCGCGAGCGCGTCGGCTAGCCCGGCGACCAACGAAAGGCGATACGGCTCGTGGATGTGGTCGATGCATCCGCGGCGCACCGCATCCCAATCGCCGCGCGCGAGCCCCGACATGAGGATCGCGAGTCCCTGCAAGTTCCGCACGCTCGCCGAGCGCGAATAGGTCGAAGGAAGGAGCGAGCGCGACTCGAGCTTCGAGATCGGCACCGCGGGAATCACTAGCAGGAATCGAACCCCTTGATCTTGCAGTACGCCGGGCCACGAGCACCAGTTGCCCGCGGGGTCGCGTCCCGCCACTCGAAAGCCGCCGAAGACCGTCGCCGCGGCGTTGTCCGGATGTCCTTCGGTGCGTACTACGCCTCCGAACAACTCGTGGCGTTGCGGCAACTGTCCTTTTTGGAGGAGATACCCCGCGGCGAGACCGGCGGCGCGCGCCGCCGCCGATGAGCCGAGCCCGCGCGCGATCGGGATCTCGCTGGTGATGCTCCACGCCGCGCGATCCACGGCGCTGCCCGCGACTTCGCGCGCCGCGGTCAGCACCCAGTTGCGGCCATCCTCGGGCAGAATGCCGCGCCCTTCGCCGGCAAGCGCAACGCTCATTCCTGCGGCGTGATCCGGCTCGACCTTCACTTCGAGATACAGATTCAGCGCGTGCGCCAGCGAGTCGAAACCGGGACCGAGGTTGGAGATCGAGGCCGGCGCGGTCACGCGATACCAAAGCGCCATCTGTGCCCTTTCGTGGCTCGATCTCGCGTGTTGGCGGGGCGTTGAGACTCGACCGGCGACAGGCCACCACGTCGAGCGGGCCGCGGCTCCGATTCGAGATTTGGACTACGGCGCCGCTCGCGGCGGGGCGTGCGTCACGCGCTCTTCACGATGATGATGTAGACCTCCTGCGCCGAGGTCTTGATCTTCTCGTTCACGTGAATCACCGGCAGGGGCGAACGCAGCTTCCCGAGGGACTCCTTCTTGGGATTCGCAATCTCCAAGCGAATGCGGGAGTCCTCATCGAGCGTGAGCGTCGCCGTGCCGAGCGACTGCGGGATCGAAACGGACTGCGATGCGCCGTTCGAGAGCGTGAGCGGGTCCTGGCGGCTCAACACGAAGCTGTTCATACCTCCGCTCATCAGCTTGCTCTTGAAGGCCTCGAGTTCCTTGGGCACGGATTCCTTTTCCGCTTTCTTCCCGAACACGTGCATTACGACGACTTTCTTGGAATCGCCCTCCGCGAGGAGCGGCGTCGCGAGCAGTGCGATGATGCAGATCGACTTCAGCGCGCCGAAGATGCGTTGCAGCGGCGAACGCAGCGAGCGCCCGCATGTTTTCTCCGGCATTTCACTGCCTCCCTTCGGCGCGCAATCGCGCGCGACGAGTTCCATACTACTTGGATGTTGGTCCGAATTATTCATGTTTCTTCTACTGCAAGTGCCGAGGTAGCTGCCTTGCTGCGTCGAAACCGCGACTTCGATCCTCAACGACCTCACCAGGTCGCCTCCGGTCGAAGTCGCGGCTTCTCCTAGCCATCCAGCCACCTCGG
>JAKEFC010000152.1 GCA_022616235.1 Planctomycetota bacterium | reverse complement strand
GTTCGATTCAAGCACGTACGTCAGGGAACTCCTCGCGCGTCCGATCGTCCCGCCGGCCGATCCGCTCGACGCCCCCGACCTGCGCACCGCCGCGCGGCGGAAGTTCGAGTCCGCCGGCCTCTTCGGGGACCCCAACACGGCCGCGGACATTCTACCGGCGATTGAAGAGACGGATATCGACGCGCTTCCGCGCAGCTGGAAGCTGCCTGGAGGGGGCGTCAGCGCTCCGTCCACCATCCTCGGCGACGACACAGCGTTTGGTCCCGGAGTGCCGACGGTGCCGCCGGTCGCGGCTCCATCGCTCGCCGATCCGATCACGCCTCAACGTGACACAACGCCAGCGGACGGCGGACTCCGTCCGCCGACACCCCCACCGACACCATCCGAACTGCCCGCACTGGCACCGCCGCCGAGCGTGATCGGCGCAGGACCGGTCACACCGCTTCAGCATCCCGATGCGCAGACAGGCCTCCTGCTCTCCGCGGCCGATTCCATTCTCCGCAAAGCGAGCGAGGTCGTGGCGCGCGTCTTCGGCGACAATCCCGACGTGTTGAGTCAAACCTTCGACACGCTCGGCGCCGTGATCAAGGCCGCGCTCCCGCCCGAGCACCACGCCAGCGTCGACAAGAGCACCGCGACAGCCAAGAGCGACGCGCAGCAGCAGATCGCAGAACGCGCCGCTGGCGAACGCAACCGCGCCGCGATCGGCACCCTCTCGGAGCGCAGCGCCGAGGCGGCGCGCGAGCATCACGAAGCCATCGTTGCGGGCGATCCCGCCAAGACCGCCGAAGCCCGGCGCGAGGCGGTGCAGGCCTGGCGCGCCGAGCGCATCGCCCGGGGCGACAGCCCGAGCGAAGTGAACGCCAGCGCCCGCGCCTTCGACCAGCGGATGCGCGAGACCGCGCTCCGCCACCGCCTCGCCCAGCGCGACGACGCCGGCCTCGACCACGCGCTCGAAGACGACGAGGACGCCAAGTCCGATCCCGCCGCCCAACGCATCATCGACGACATCCGCCGCGTCCGCCGCGAGGATCCTGCGCGCGCCGGCGAAGCCTCGATCGCGCGCGAGATTGCGCAGCGCAAGCGCGACGGCCGCATCGACACACCCGAAGAAGAATCCCGCGCCCGCTACGCGCTCCGCCTCGCGGCCCAAGCCCGGCGCCGCATCCCCGAAGATCAACGCCGCCTATTCACCAACGAAGAGCGTGCGGTGCTCCTCGAGCAAGCGGAGCAATTCTCTAGTCCCATCGAACGCGAGCGTTTCATCACCGCGACGGTCGCCGAGGCTGGTCTGCTAGCCGGGCGGGCCAGGATCGAGCTTACGCGGCCAGACCACGTTCAGGGCTGGCCGCTCATCGCACAGCAAGCAAGCGCAAGCGCGCATGAACTTGGCCATGGGGGCGACGCGGCGATTGCAGATCAACATGAAGAGGCCGCCGAGAAGGTCTCGGCTGGAAATGATGAGGATTTCCCTCGTTCCCAACCCGAGGACGATCCGCACGGAAAGCTAACGGCCGAACAACGGCGCGAGCCCGAGCCGCCCGTCACGAGCTATTCCGTCGATGCGGAAATGGGTACGCCGCATCCGGTATCACCGCTCCGGCAGCTTCGTGGCCTCATCGGACGGTTGTACTCGGTCAGCGCTTTGAAAGACGACGGCACGCCGGTCGTGAGCGACCAGGACGTGGCCGCCTATCTCGATGAAGCGCGCCGCTACATCAAACCCGAACACCGGGCCGTCTTCGAACTCAGCGTTCTGGCCGTTCGAACGGGGACGATCCCCTATTGGCGCGCGGTCGAACGCCTGCGCGATCACTATGCCCCCGAATCGACTGGCGAAACGATTCTCGGTGGCATTCTCGACTTCATCCCGATCGTCGGCCAGGTCAAAGGCGGGATCGAAATCGGCGAGGCGCTGGACGGCCTCAGGATCGCCATAGACGAAGGTGATCAGGCCGGCGCCACGAAGTTCGCCGCGGATGCCGCGCTCCTTCTCGCCGGCCTCGTGCCCCTTCTCAAGGCCGGCAAGTTCGCAAAGCACATCCCCGGTTTAGAGAAACTCAAAGACATCCTCGGCGAGTTCGCCGGGGGTCGGCTGCCATTTCATGAATTCCTGGAAAAATGGAACAAGAATTGGAAGATCGAGGGACACCACAGCTTTCCGATCTTCTTGGGCGGCCAAAAAAGGAAAGGCGTTGCGGAGCTACGAGCAAACGTTCATCGAGATCTGCATCGCGAACTGAATGCATTACTCCGCGGCACTGCCAATGCCCAAGGCAAGCACATGCGGCCACTTAGGGGCAATAGCGGGGAGAGAATTCGAGAGAATTTCCGAACCGAAGAGCGTGCTCGTGCGATGGTCGACTTTTACACTGGACCCGGCAACAGACTCAGGTATCGTAATGCGCGGCGCGAATTCTTTCGACTGTTCCCCGAACTCGTGCAATGATCTTAGCCTTTACGATGTACGCGCATGACGGAGATGCGTTCTTTTTCGAAGACCGCACGTCATCAATCTTCTGTCCGGCATGCGGCTCGCTTCTCGAGAAGAACTTCCTTCCGCGCAATGTCAAGCCGCGCAAAAAGTGGGACATTTGTTCAACGTACGACAATCGAAAACTTGTGTCAGAGCGCTTCAAGATTTGGTGCGAGACACAGCTCTTCGAGGGCGTAGGGTTTCGACAGGTTTGCTCGCAGCCGCCCTATTATGCCTTCGAACCATCGATTGTACTGAAGATTAATCCGCGGTGCGCTCGATTTGAAAACAAATGCGCTGCCTGCGGCAATTACGAATCGGTGGTT
>JAKEFC010000151.1 GCA_022616235.1 Planctomycetota bacterium | reverse complement strand
TTCATCGGCAGCCATCTCGTCAACGCATTCGCGACGCCGGAGGCGAGCGTGGTCGTGCTCGACAACCTGTCGAGCGGCTCCCGCGACAACTTGCCGAACGACGGGCGCGACGTGCGCTTCCTGGAGGGGGACTTGCGCGACCGCGAGGCGGTGCGCGCGGCGGTCACCGGAGTCGACGTCGTGCTCCACCTCGCGGCGCTCGTGTCCGTGCAGGCATCCATCGCGGACCCTGTCGGTTCGGCGGAGATCAACATCGGCGGGACTTCGCTCGTCCTCGAGGAGGGCCGGCGCGCCGGCGTCAGGCGCATCGTGTTCGCCTCGTCGGCCGCGGTGTACGGAGAGCCGGAGAGCGTGCCGATCGCCGAGACCCATCCGCAGCGCCCGATCTCGCCCTACGGCATCCACAAGCTCGCGGGGGAGCACATGGCGCGCGTCTCGGCGCTTACCGGCGGGCCGGATGCGGTGTCGTTCCGCTTCTTCAACGTCTACGGCTCGCGCCAGCGGCACGACTCCGACTACGCGGCGGTCATCCCAATATTCCGCGCCTCCGCGCGGCGCGACAAGTCGCCGCAGATCTTCGGCGACGGGGAACAGACGCGCGATTTCATTCATGTCGGCGATGTCGTTGAAGCGATCCGCCGCGCCGTCGCCGCGCCGCACCCCTGGCGCGGCGAGGTGTTCAACCTCGCGCGCGGCGAGGCGACGACGATCAACGCGCTCGCGCGCCTCGTCCTCGCGCAGGAGCAGTGCCGCCGGACCCCCGAGTACGGGCCGCCGCGCATGGGGGACATCGCGCACTCCGTCGCCTCGATCGCGAAGCTCGAGCGCGCGTTCCAGTGGACGCCGCCGACGCCGCTCGCACAGGGGCTCCGTCACGCCTGATACCGCACGGCGCAGATCTTGCGAACGCTCGAAGGAGACGGCGCGCGAGCGCGGAAAGGCGGTGTCAAGCCACCGCACTCCACGACCGCGCTTCGCGCGGTGGGGGAATGGCGGAAAGCGCGACTACTGTGCGGAGTTTTCGCGCGGTGGGGGAGTGGCAGAAAGCGCATCGAGCAGCACGCATGGAGTGCTGCGGTTTGACGCAGCCCCTCGTGACGAGGCTCTGCCTCGTCACGGGGCGGGCTCGTGGCTCTGCCTCCGATGACGTGACGATGCGGTACGTGTCGGCCGGTGTCATGGAGATGCGGCAGAGCCGCAGGGGCTCGGTGTCGAGGCGGAGCCTCGACACCAGGGCTTACCCCCAGAGTCACGTCAATTGAGCCACTGCACTCCATGACCGCGCTTCGCTCGGTGGGGGAATGTCGGAACGCGCCCGGAGCGCGACACATGGAGTGCTGCGGCTTGACGCAGCCTATCACCTTGCGGCACGAATCGTGATTGTCGCGTCGCTGGGCCTCAATTCGGGGAAAGGCGGTGTCGAGCCACCGCATGACCGCGCTTCGCGCGGTGGGGGAATGTCGGACGTCGTCGACTACTGTCCGGGGCCTCGCGCCGTTGGGGAATGGCGTTCCATGCGGTTTTGCGCCGGCACGGTTACCGACTCTGCTATGCTGCCGCTCCGCGTCGGCAGAGAGAGGTGCAGTTCGTGCGCGGGGGAGTCGATTCGTTGCGGGCGATCACGGTTCTCGCTCTCGGTTCCGCGCTAGCCTTCTTGGCCTGCGACGTGCCGCCCCGGCGCGCGGGGACGGCGCTGGCGCGCTTCGGAGATGGCGGCGAATCGGCTGCCGCCGCGCCGGCCGCCGGGACGGCGATCCCAGGCGCGCGGCGCGTTCGCCCCGAGCCGCCGATCCCGATCATCGACACGCCGCTCCCCGTACATCGCGTGAGGCCCAAGGAGACGCTCTACTCCATCGCCGCACGCTACGACACGACGGTCGAGCAACTACTTCGCCTGAATCGCGACATCTCGGTGCATGAGCTGCCCATCGGCTACGAGCTGAAGCTGCCCGGCGGCAAGCCCGCGGTGCGAGCGGTGCGCAACAACGCGCCTGCGCCTCGGCCTGTGCCCGCGCCGCGCGGCGCGGCGCCGAAGGAGAATTGAGTGGCGTACCGCGCGCTCGCTCCGCTCGAACGCGAGGAGATGCTCCTCGCGCCCTACGCCGCACGCGCCCGCGATTCGCGCGGCCGCGAGCATGCCGAGGCGGAGAACGAGAGCCGCACGATCTTTCAGCGCGACCGCGACCGCATCGTCCACTGCACCGCGTTTCGCCGCCTGGAGTACAAGACTCAGGTATTCGTGAATCACGAAGGGGATCACTATCGCACGCGACTCACCCACACATTGGAGGTGGCGCAGATCGCGCGCGCGGTGACCCGCTCCCTCGGCCTCAACGAAGACCTCGTGGAGGCGATCGCGCTCAGCCACGACCTCGGCCATCCGCCGTTCGGCCATGCGGGGGAAGAGAAGCTCGACGAGCTGTTGCGGGGCGCGGGCGGCTTCAATCACAACCGCCAATGCCTGCGCATCGTCACGATCCTCGAGCAGCGCTACCCCGACTTTCCCGGACTGAATCTGTGCTGGGAGATCCGCGAGGCGATCGTGAAGCACGGCGCGGACGCCAAGCACCCCGTGCCGCCAGAGTATGCGCCCGAGCTGGCGCCGAGCCTGGAGGCGCAGCTCGTCGACCACTCGGATTCGCTCGCCTACGTGAATCACGATGTCGATGACGGCCTCCGCTCCGGCCTCCTCAGCTTCGAGGCGCTCCGCGAACTAGACCTCTGGCGGGAAGCGGAGGAGAGCGTCACCGCGCGCTGGCCCGCAAGCCCGACCCGCCAGCGCATCGCCCGGACGATCTCGGCGCTGATCGACGCCCAGATCGTCGATCTCATCGGCGAGAGCCGCCGGCGCATCGCGGAAGCCGAGCCGCGGACCTGCGCCGAAGCGCGTGCGCCGCGCCGCACGTTGATCGCGTTCTCGCCGGGGATGGAGAAAAAGCGCGGCCTGCTCCGCGAGTTCCTCTACGACCGCCTCTACTACCACGATCACACGCGCAAGATGGCGGAGAAGGGGAAGCGATTCATCGAGGCAATCTTCCGCGAGTACCTGCGCGAACCGGCGCAGCTCCCGCGCGAATACCAGAGCGCAATCCGGAAGCACGGTCCCGAGCGCGTGATCTGCGACTACATCGCGGGGATGACCGACCGCTTCTGCAACCGCGAGTACATGCGGCTCTTCGTTCCGTTCGCTGACGCCGGGGGGCGGCATGACGAGTGACGGCCGGCCGCGCGAAGCGGCGAGGGGCGAGGCGGTGGAGAAAGACCTTTTCGCCATCGTCGCCGCCGCCGGCACGGGGTCCAGGCTCGGCGCGCCCCAGCGTAAGGCGGGCGTAGTCATCGCGGGAAAGGCCCTCGTCGTCTGGACCTTGGAGGCGCTCCGTTCTTGCCCGCACCTTGCCGGCGGCGTGCTGGTCGTACACGAGGATGACCTCGCCACCGCGCAGCGGGAGTGGCTCCCAGCGGCGGGACTCGCGGGCAGCGGCTGGGAGGTCTCCCTGGGCGGGAAGACCCGTGCCGAGTCCGTGCGCGCCGGCCTCGCTCTCGCTCCCGTGACGGCGAGCCGGGTGCTCGTGCACGATGCGGCCCGTCCTGCCGTCTCCGCCGCCGACCTCGCCGCGGTCGTGGAAGCCGCACGGGAAAGCGGCGCCGCGATACTGGCATCGGCGGTCGCGGACACCCTGAAGCGCGGCCGAGATGGCATCATTATTGAGAGCTTGGAGCGAACGGGGCTGTATCGGGCGGAGACCCCCCAGGTGTT
>JAKEFC010000150.1 GCA_022616235.1 Planctomycetota bacterium | reverse complement strand
CGTTGCAGAACCAGTCGGGTCTGCAAGCCCGAAAGGTGCGCTTCCCGATCTCGTGAGGGAGAACCTTGAGTCCGGGCCACTGCTTTGCAGCGGACACGAGCGCTGCCTCGACGGCGTTGCAGGTGACATAGCGGAGCGCCGTCAGGATGTCGGCCGAGGTCCTTTCGAGTCGCGCCTCACCATAGGATCCGGGCGCCCAAACGTTCTCGAACCTCCCGCGGTGGGCATTCATGGCGCGTGCCGAGATCGCGTCAAAGTCACGCATGAAGGCCGGCAAATTCGCCAATGGATTCGAGACGACCAGGTGATAGTGGTTCGAGAGGAATATGAACGAATGGATCGCGATGCAGTGAAGTCCTGCATAATAGCCGAGAAAATAGGTGAGGAGCTCGTTGACGATCGCATCCGGACGCATCAGCAGTTCGCGTTGGGTCACGCGTCGCGTGATGAGGTAGAGCCCATTCTCGGGAATTTCCCGAGCTGGAGTTGCCATGGCATGCACTTCCCGGGGGAGCGAGCTTCAGACGGCAGGGCGCAATGCGATGCAAGTGGCTGGCCGTTTCCATCCGAAAGGGATGAGAGCACCGCGGCGCACTCGTCGCGGCGTTGGCACCTGGGCGTGGGCGCGCGTCGCACGGCTCAAATGGTCCGAAGGCGGTCATGTCACGACCCTCGGGCGGGAGCGGCTTCTACGGCTTTGATTCGGAAACTGGCGAGGTCGTCGAACGGGAAGTCATTGCGACTTTCAAGAATTTCACGTACTACTGGGTCGATGTCGAAATTGAAGACGAAATTGTCGCCGCCACCCGTCGCCATCTCTTCTGGGTAGAATCTGCAAATGAGTGGATCCCAGCACTCGACCTTGAGCGCGGAATGTTGGTGCGCTGCGAGTCCGGCACGACGCAGAGAATTCTCAGTGTTAGTTTGCGGGAATTGCCGTACGCACAAGACACGTACAATCTTGAGGTCCAAGGTGTCCATAATTACTTCGTTGGCAAGCTGGCGACTCTTGTCCACAACGGTCAGGAAAAGTCCGTTGAAGAAATGGCGGCCGAACTCGCAAAAACGGCTGGGCAAAATCGAGTGTCAGGGACGACAGCAGGAGGCAAGCAGGTCGACATCGATCTGCAGGGCAAAGGACATTTTGACAAGGCCACTGGAAAAGTAATCGAGACACCCCATGTGCACGAATCGGAAATAAGCGTTGGACCGAACGGCGAGAAGAACATTGATTCCAAGTCCAAGACGACGCGACCAGCGACGAAACAGGACATTCGCACGGCGGAAAGGTTGAACGATGGTTGCTAGTCAAGCCTTGTGCTTCGAGCGATTGCAAGCCTGGTTCGCGGCTCAATGCGATGGGACATGGGAGCATACATCAGGCATCAAGATCGACACGCTCGACAATCCAGGATGGTCAGTCGTTATTGACTTGCCACGTGCCACAGTAGTGGCCCCGGATTGGGCTGGTCTGGCTGTAGAGCGTTCCACCGGAAACTGGATCCGGTGCTGGAAGGAAGAGCAGCAATTCCACGGAGTCGGGGGAGTTCAGAATCTCTCCGAGATCATTTGCGTCTTTCTGGATTCCTTTGGACAGTAGGCCAAGAGAAGTTCCCGCCCGAGAGTTGTCGCAAGCGGACGGCTTGTGTTCTCTTTCGGGCGCTGCCATTGGTTCGGCGGATGGAGGGCTCGCTATGCACTCCGCCCGGACAGTGAACTTGCGATCGACCCTGCGTGGCGTTACGGATGGCGAGCAGACGGTGTGCGCAGGCCGAGGCGCGCGCCGGAGAGCGTGCCGTCTTCGATCTGGCGACGCCATTGCGCATTCGCAAGGTACCAGTCGACCGTGCGGCGGATCCCCGACGCGAAGGTCTCCTGCGGGCGCCAGCCCAGCTCGCGCTCGATCTTCGCGAAGTCGATCGCGTAGCGCCAGTCGTGGCCGGGACGGTCGGGAACGAAAGTAATGAGGCGCGCGTGCGGCGCCTTCGCGAGGAAGCGCTCGTCGAAGACGCCGCACACGGCGCGCGCGATGTCGATGTTCGCGGACTCCGCGGCGCCGCCGATGCAGTAGGTCTCGCCGGGCCGGCCGCGCCGAAACACGACCTCGAGCGCGCGGCAATGGTCTTCGACGTAGAGCCAGTCGCGGACGTTGCTCCCATCTCCGTACACGGGAATCGGCTCGCCGAGCAGGGCCGCGCGGATGATCGTCGGGATGAACTTCTCGGCGTTCTGCCGCGGGCCGTAGTTGTTGGAGCAGTTCGTCGTCACGACCGGGAGGCCGTAGGTGTGGTGGTAGGCGCGCGCGAGGTGATCGCTCGCGGCCTTCGCCGCCGAATACGGAGAGTTGGGGGCATAGGCCGTGCGCTCCGAGAAAGGCGGCGCGCCCTTTGCGAGCGTGCCGAACACTTCATCCGTGGAGATGTGATGGAAGCGGCAATCGGCGGGGCGAAAGCGCTTCTCGTCTAGCCAATAGCCGCGCGCGGCTTCGAGCAGAGTGAAGGTGCCGACGACGTTCGTCTGCACGAATGCCGCCGGGCCTTCGATCGACCGATCGACGTGCGATTCCGCCGCGAGGTGGATGATCCCATCGATGCGGGATTCCCGGAGGAGGCGCTCGACGAGCGCGCGATCGCAGATGTCGCCGTGTACGAAGTGATGGCGCGCGGGCGCCGGCAATTCGCCCAGATTGTCGAGGGAGCCGGCATAGGTCAGGAGATCGAGGTTCCAGATCTCCAGCCCTGGATCCGCGCCGAGCAGATTCCGCACGAGATTCGAGCCGATGAACCCGGCGCCGCCGGTCACCAGGATGCGCGTCGGCCGGAAGGACTCGTCGCTCATGATTCCTCCGGCCCCCGCACGAGGCCGTTTCCGTTCCTACAGCGACTCCCGCGGTCGCCGCACAGCCTGCGCGACGCCCAGACATGACGATTGCGCATGGGCGATGTCCGCGCGCGCCTCCTCGACCATGCGCTCGGTCCACGTGGCGGCACGCCGTACGGCGCATGCCGCAGGATGGACACACGCCGCGCAGCTTTCAGGTAGACGTCGGCCTTGAAGCCCGTGCCGTGGTGGATGATGTTGAAGTGCCCGCACTGTGGTCGAGCTGCCTCGATCGCGATCACTTCGCCAGGCGGACAATAGAACTCCGTAGCCGGGAAAACGTCGAGTAGTCGAGCAATGTGCTCCCGTTCCAGCACGACGATCAAGTCCACATCGTGCGTTAGCAGAGGCTCTCCGTAGATGATGACCGCAACGCTGCCGGTGACCATGTACTGCGCACCGAGCGCGTTTAGGCGCGTGGTGAACAACAGGAACAAGTTAGTCTCGTGCATCGAGGAAGATCCGTCGGACAGCCTCCTGGATGGCCTGTTCGTTCAACTCGGGGCGTTGCGCACGCAATGCGGCCGCCTTGAGTTGACGAGCGGAAAGATAGAGGCGTTCGGCGGCTCGGAGCTTTTGGGCAGGCGAGAGCGCGCGGATCGTTCGCCTTGACTCGGCCTTCATCTCGGCAAGCGCTTGCTGATGCTGCGCTCCAGCGCATTCATCCGCTTCTTGGGGGGGAGATGTCGATGCTCCGGAGTTGTCCACGAACTGCCTTCACTCTGGTAGATCGGCATGGAAAATCGACGGGCACTCTGCGGTGGCAGGGAAGAGCGCCTGCAACGATACGAAGTCTCGCCGATGGCGGTGGTGTCCGCAAGGCGGGCAAGACGCCATCGATTGTCGTCAAGCGCCAGCGACCCAGGCGAAGCGGGTGCAGCAGGATGGCGTGCGGCGCGGCGGTGCGCTGCCGGCGAACCTGAGCTGCGGAGACTCGATCGGCTCTGGAGCTGCACTTGGCCGATCGACGCACCGGTAGACGCCGGCGCCCTGCTCGGTATCGGCGCTGGGTAAAAAGATCTCCTCCACGGTCATGTAATAGAAGTGGCGCGGGCAGTCGGCGTGCTCGGCGACTCCACGGCAGGACCACTCCGATTTCTCGGTCACAAGTTGCGCCTCGATTCCGTTTGTCGCGATGCCTCCGGCAATTGGCAGGCATGCCGCGAGTGTGACCATGCGCTTGAAATCCCTGCACCGCGACCCCCGCATTGCCTAGAATGGGGTGGGCTCAGGTCCAAAAATGCGCCGGCGTCACCGAAACGAGGGAGGGGCCAGATGTCGTCGATTCGCATGGGGCGGCGATCGCGAATGATTCTCGCAGGCAGCATCGCACTTGTGATGTTCGGCGCGCGTGGCGCGGAGGGGGCGGGCGCGATCCTCCACAAGAGCGGGCCGCTTCAGATCACGGAGGATGGGGCCTACGTGTGGGCGGCGCTCCAGGATCATGACGCCGTCGCGCGGCTCGAAGTCGACACCGGTTCCGTTACGTTCGTCGCGCTGCCCGCGGAGGGGGCGCCGCACCAGCCGCGCGGCGTTGCGATCACCGAGGATGGGAGCGAAGTCTGGGTCGCGTGCCACGACTCCGGGCGCGTGTTCGTGCTCGATGCCGCTACGACGAACGTCCTCGCGACGCTCGTTCTTCATCCGGGGAGCGGGCCGATCGCGGTGGGGCTCGCTCCCGACGGCCTCACGGCGTGGGTGGTGCTGCACCGCGAGAACGCGGTCGCCGTGTTCGACGCGGCGACCTACGAGCAGTTAGAAATCATCTCGGGGCTCTTCCTGCACCCCTTCGGAATCGCGTTCGACGAAGCGGGGACTGAGGCGTGGGTTTCGCACACGCTGACGGATGGCGAAGACTCCTACATCTCGCGCTACGACGTCGCGGCGCGGACCCAAACCGCGCTCGTCGTCCTCAAGTCCGTGAACCCGAAGGAGCCGGACCAGATCGCGGGGGACCCGGATCCGATTCCGGAGGGCGGCTATCTGCTCCCGCGCGGCCCCATCGCGATGAGGCCCGACACGAGCGAGCTGTGGCTGCCGGTCCAGTACATGAACTTCCACAACCCCGAATTCACTTCCGATAGCTGCGTGCAGGCCGCGATCCACAAGCTCGACCTCGAGAGCGGCACACAGATCGCGAGCGGGCGCGTCGTCCTGAGCGCGGTCTACGCGCACGACAATACGACGCTTCTCGGCGACGGCTGGAACGCGGGGATCGGCGGCCCCATCGACCTCGCGTTCGATGCGGAGGGGACGACGGCGTACCTCGTGAATACCTACAGCAACGATCTCTTGGTCTTCTCGACGGGGATCGGCAAGGCGCGCCCCGCAGGCGCCGCGGCGCTCGTGGAGATCCCGGTCGGAGACCATCCGGTCGGGGTCGCGATCTCGCCGGTCGCGGAGACGGCGTACGTCCTCAATCACCTGTCGCGCGACCTCTCCGTGATCGACCTCGTCGCGGAGGAGGTGAGCGAGGTGATTCCGCTCGCGGATGCGGTGAGCGAGCCAATGGCGGCAGACATCCTCGCAGGGGCGAAGCTCTTCAACTCGAGCGCGGATCCGCGCCTCTCCGTCAACGGCAAGGTCGCGTGCGCCTCCTGCCACGTCGAGGAGGGGGGCGACGGCTTGATGTGGTCGTTTGCGCAGTTCGGCGCGGGCAACCGGAAGACGCTGAACCTGCGCGGCCTCGCGCATTCGTTCGGACCGCCGGCCGGCGGCCTCGGCCAACTGCACCGCTCGGGGGATCGCGACGAGGTGCAGGACTTCGACCTGACGGCGCGCGGCGCGCTCATGGGCGGCAGCGGGTTCCTCGCGAGCCCGAATCCCGCGCTCGGAGCGCCGAACGCGGGGCTCGATGCGGACCTCGACGCGCTCGCCGCCTACGTGCTCGGCATCCCCGCGATCGCGCGGAGCCCCGCGCGGGATGCGGATGGCGAGCTAACGGAGGAGGCGGTCCGCGGCGCGCTTGTCTTCCAGGGGGACGGCGGGAGCGCCGCCGGCGCCGGGTGCAACGCTTGCCACACCGCGCCCTCGTTTACCGACCTCACGTTTCACGATGTGAACAGCTTCGCGACGGGCACCGAATTCGAAGGGCCGGAGTTCAACACGCCGTCCCTGGTCGGCGCCTGGGACTTGCCGCCCTACGTACAGGTCGTGGGGTGGGGGGACGGGAGCACGATCGGCGGCGTGCTCCGCGGCGCGACCGCCGGCTACCACGGCGACACGAGCGCACTCGCGGGGGCGCAGATGCGGGACCTCGAGGCGTTCGTGAAGTCGATCGACGGCGCCCTCGCGGCGAGTGGCATCGGCGCGCTGGCCGATACCGTCCCGCCGCGCGTGGTCGCGGTGCGGCCGGTGAGCCTTGGCGCGGTCGAGGTGATCTTCAGCGAGACCGTGGATGCCGCGAGCGCGGGCGACGCCGCGAACTACCAGTTCACGGATGGGGCGCAGACCATCGCGGCGACCGCGGCCGTAGTCGATGCGGCGGCGGGGAACCGCGTGCGCGTCGCCGTGCCGCTCGTCTACGCGGGGTGCCCAGTCGTGTACACGCTCGCTTCGGGTCCCATCGAGGACATTTCGGCGAGCTACGGCGCGGCCGCGAACAACGTGCTCGATGCCGCGGATCCGGCGAACGCGCTTTCCTTCGAGATCGACGGCACCATCACCGTGACCTTCGGGAGCCTCGGAACGGAGACGTTTCCATCGGTGGCGCGCGACGCGAGCTTCGCAGCCGGGCTCTCCGACGTCTCCTTCGCGCACATGCTCCTCTACCCGACGACGACTCCCGAGATCAAAGGGTTCGTCGCTTTCGATTTCGCGGAGATCCTCGCCGGCGACTGCGGAGTGGCGGACTCCGGCGACATCTTGGAGGCGTCGTTCAGCGCGCAGCCGCAGCTCGGGCATCTCACGACGCTGCAGCTCCGACGCTGCCTCATGCCGTGGGGGGAGCCGCCGAACGACTGGTGCTTCGGGTGCACGGGCGCGGTGACGCGGAGCCACGCGACCTATCCGACGATCGCGTGGCACTCGAGCGGCGCCGCCTCGCGCGGGGGGAGCGGCACCGACGCCGGCGAGTACTATCCGAGCGCCGATTTCGACACCGCGCTTACGGTGGACCTGACGATCGACGTGCCATCGATGAACGGGCGGATGGAGTTTACCGGGGGGGAGGTCACGGAGGCGTTTCGCTTCTGGTTCGACCACCCGGAGGCGAACAACGGCTACTGCATCGAAGTCTCCGGGAACCCCGGGGTCGGGACGGAGTTCGCGGGGGCGGACTTCGACGCGGGCAGCCGCGGGATCGTGCTTGCGATCACGTTCGCGGTCGCGCCGAACGCCGCCCCCGCGGATTGCGACGGAACGCCGGACGACTTCGTGCGCGGCGATGTGAACGACGACGGAGCGCTCGACATCGCCGACGTCGTGCGCCTTGCGAATTACCTGTTCGCGGGGGGCCTCGCGCTAGGCTGCGCCGACGCCGCCGATGTCGATGACGATGGAGCCTTGGGGATCGCGGACGCGATCTTCTTGCTCACCTATCTCTTCCTCGAGGGAGCGCCGCCCGCGGCGCCGTTCCCGATCTGCGGCGGCGACCCGGGGCCGGGCTCCTTCGGCTGCGTGTTCAGCGCCGAGTGTCCGTGAAGTCTGCGAAGGGAGCTTTGTGAAGGAAGATACAGCTCGCGCGATCCTGCGGCTCATCGCCGTGCTTACCGTCTTTGGAGCGTTATGTACCGCAATGAAGACGTTGATCGCCCTCATCGGCGTGAACAGCACCGCACCGCATTCCCCAGAAACCTTGCAAGGACAAATGCAAGTCGAGCTTGCTGGGAAGATGTGGACCATGGGAATCTGGGCAGTGTTGTCGTACGTCATGGTCGCCCTATGCGGCACCGTACTCTTCCGCCTGAGCCCGATGCTCGCCCGGAAGATCGTGGCATGACGTGCGGGTACGTCTGCTAGAGTGATGGCAACTCTCACGGTTCTGGGCATCTCGAAGCGAAGGGGAACCACGATGCGAAGGCGATCGATCCAAGTTTTCGTCCTGGGGGCTGCGAGCCTGCTCGCCTGTGCGTTCGGTTGCGTGAAGAAGGACTCTCCCGCGGCCGGCGGCGCCAACGCGCCTCCCATCAACGCCGCGCTCTCCGCGGCCGATGTGAACGCGTACTTCGTAATCCCGAATCTCGATCGGCTGATCGAGCACATCGTCGCCGCCGCGCAGGAATTCGAGCCGGGGAGCGGCGGCGCCGCGGAGTGGAAGGCCGACTTAGGGATGCTTCTCGGTGGGGTCGACTTGTCCCTGGTGGCGGTTGATCGGCCGATCGCCGGATTCGTCTTCGCTCCGCGAGCGCAGCCGCAAGAAGAATCCGGCGGCGGCATGGCGCCGGATTTGGCGCTCATCATGCCGGCACGCGACGCGAAGGAGCTGGAGGCCAGCCTCGCCGAGAGTTGCGAGCACTATCGTGTAGAGGACGGACTCGGGTTCGTCGGCACGACCGCGCCTGCGCTCGAGCGCGCACTG
This sequence comes from Planctomycetota bacterium, assembly GCA_022616235.1. Taxonomy (GTDB): domain Bacteria; phylum Planctomycetota; class UBA8108; order UBA1146; family JAKEFC01; genus JAKEFC01. Next base: position 14,775 of record JAKEFC010000150.1, on the reverse strand, counting down.
GCGTTGGGGAGCGCCTATCGCGACGTGATTGCCGCGCACCCCTGGCGACACGATCTGCACGTACAACTCAATGTCGATGGATTGCACGCGGCCTATGGGGCCATGGTGGGAGGCGCGCTGCACGGCTTTGGCCAGATGGTGAAGCAGCAAGTTCTGCACGCGCCGCAACCTCCGGCGCAGGCGGAGTTGACGGGCGCCATTATCGAAATGGAGTTGCGTGGACTTCTTGGGATCTTCAATCAATTGCGGTCGGCGGACTTCGGCATGACCATCGGTCGCGAGCACTGGCAGGGCGAGTACGACGTCAAGGCGAAGCCGGGCACGGTCTTGGCGGATCTGATGGCGACGCCGCCACAGAATCGCAACGCGCCTCGAGACGCGATCTCGCCGGGCGCGACGATGAGCTACTACTTGCGCTTCGATCCAGCAGCGTGGGCGCGCGCTTGGCGTGTGCTCATCGAAGAAGCGAAGGGCGTGCCGGAGTTGCAAACCATCGCGAGCGACGTGGACAGGATCTGCGAGGAGTGGATCGGCATTTACACGGGCGAATATCTCGGCAGTTTTGGCCTCGGCGTGGATTCCCCCAGCGAGCTGCGTGGTGCCTATTCCGTGTCCAACGAAGCGGCGGCGGTTTCGTTGATGGACAGCATGACAGCGCTACTCGCTCCGGAGAGCGCAATCGGGAAGATGTACGCCGCAATGGGGATGCCCCTCACGATGCGCGTCGACAAGGACGTACGAAAGCTCGAGGGCACTGCGGTCCACCGCATGACCAGCGAGTATGGCTCGCTGGCGAGCCTCCCCGAGGTGCAGCGGAAAATGATCGAGAAGTTCCCCAAGATCTTCGAATTCTCCGTACGCAACGGCTGGTTCCTAACCGCTTCGGAGCCGGCGGCGCTGGATGCAATGGTGGTCGGCGCGGGATCGCCGCGCGGCGACGCCATGGGCGGCCTCGCTTCGGCCAAGGCCTTCGGCAGCGATCTCGACCTCTACCTCGACTTCCATTTCGCGGGTTTTCTGGGCTGGGTATCTTCGTGGGTGTCGGCGGCGGTAGGCGCGGAGATCGGGACGCTTATGGGCCCCGGCGAACCGGCGGTGTGGGGCGCGCGCATCGCGGACGGCGGCATGCGCGGACAGGCGAGAGTGCCGCTCCGACCGTTCATCGATTTCAAGAAGGCCGTGGAGGCCTCGCAAGCGGCCGCGCGCGAGAGATGGCGCGAGCGCGAAGAGGGGAAGCCCGTCCCCGCCGTAGGCAAGTAGTCTGCACGCGGCGATACGGATTCTGGCGGCGCTCGTCCTCGTCGCGTGGCTCGGCGGGTATTGCGAGGCGCTGGAGGTCCGCGAATGGACCTGGGGCTTCGACGGCGCTCCGCGGGCGGGCTGCTTCAATCCGCTGACGATCGTCCTCGAGAATCGCAGCGCCGCCGTCGAGCAGGGCGACGTCACGCTGCAACTGATCGAAGGGTTCCGTGGTGCCGTGCGCGGCGCGCCGCACGTGGAGCCGGTACACATCTCGCCGGGCGCAAAGCGCGTCGTGCAGTTCTACCCTTACATACAGAACGCCACTGAGAATTGGACGCTCGCGCTTCCGGATGGCTCCGAGATATCGATCGCCTACTCCGCGAAACCGGAGGAGTCGGGCGCTTGCGTGTTGCTCGCGGGCGAAGCGCCGCGGGAGCGTATCCGTTGTCCGCTGCGCGCGTTCCCCGCGGCGTGGATGCCGCGCGCGATCGGCGCTCTCGATGGCCTCGCCGCGGTGGCCCTCGACCATTCGCCCGTCTGGGATCGGGACCAGGAGCGGGCGTTTCTCGCGTGGCTCGAGACCGGCGGCGCTCTCTTCCTCCTGCAGGACGATACGGAGGAATTCCCTCGCTTCGAAGGGGCGCTCGCGGCATTGAACGTGGAGCCTGAGCGACAGCGATACGGCTTCGGGCGCGTTTTTCGGCGCTACCACGGCGCCCGCGACCTGCGCGAGGATGAAGTCCTCGCCTTCCGCGAGCGCGACGGCGATTTCGGCAGCCTTGGCGCCGCTCGGCGGGCGATGCTCGACTCCGAGATCGTGCAAGAGCTGAAGAGCCTGACGAAGCCGTCGCACCGCTGGGATCTCATCCTCGCCCTGCTTCTCATCTACGGATTCCTAGTTACCGGCTGGGCGTGGCGGATCGGCCGCAAGTACCGCGACTACCGGATCTCGCTCTGGTTCGTCCTGGGGTGCGTGGTGCTCTTCAGCGGGATCTTCTATCTCGCCGCCAGGGGCGGTTTCGCTTCTACCGCGCAAATCGACTCCCTCGTGTACGCCGCGGTCTCCCCGGCCGGCACGCGCGACGTCACGCAGTGGGGACAGTTCTTCGCCGCGGATGCCGGCGACTACTCGATTTCGTTTCCGGAATCTCCATCGAACATCACGACGATCCATCGCACGGAGACCGTGAGCGGAGGAATTCTCCCGGCGCAGGGCGGCACGCTCGCGCTGCGCATGCCGCTCTACTCGCATCGGGAATTCCTGCGGCGCGGCCTGATCGAGGGCGCGCCAATGTTCGGCGCGGTGCCGCGCGCGGCGCGGAGCCGCCGCATCAGCGGCATGCGCATCCCCATCGAAAAAGGATTCCCGAAATCGGTGACTGGGATCTTCGCATGGGATGGGCTGCGCCTCCATCGCGGGAAGAGAATGGGGGACGAAGTCGAGTTCGGACCGGGGGAGGAGTGGGAGCGCAGGGAATTCCGCAGTCCCTATCTCTATGCGCCCAGAGAGGCAGGCCAGGACCGAGCGCGTTGGTGCGATGCGCTGGCATTCAACGCAATCGGCGGCGGATTGCTCTCGCGTCTCCATCTCGCCGGGCAGGCGTCGGGCGCGGCGGTCGTCGATGTCTTCGTATTCTCGCGCGATGCCGCGGAATTGGCCGGCGCGCCAAGCGGTACTCTTGCGAGCGGCACCGTCGTCTACCACCAACTCCTCTCCTTCGATGGCGAATAGGCGCACATGAAGGAACTCGATGACCTCGCGATTCGCGTCGAAGGATTGAGCTTCGGTTTCCGAGGTCGCGTCGCTCTGAGAGACCTGTCGTTCTCGGTCCGGCGGCAAACGATCCACGGCTTCGTCGGTCCGAACGGGGCGGGGAAGACGACGACGCTTCGAATCCTCGCCACGGTGCTCAGGTCGGCGCGCGGCGTCGTCGAGGTGCTCGGCATGGGTGCGCGGGCGCGGTGGCGGCGGATCCGGAGGTGCATCGGCTACCTGCCCGACCACTTCGGGATGTACGAGCAGTTGACGGTGCGGGAGTATCTCGACTTCTTCGCCGCCGCGTACGGTCTGGCCGAGGCGGCGCGGATGAAGGCGATACGCGAGGTGCTCGCGCTCATCGACATGGCGGAGCGGCGCGAGGACCCGATCCACTCGCTGAGCCGGGGGATGAGGCAGCGTATCAGCCTCGGCCGCGTGCTCGTCCACGATCCGCAGCTCTTGCTCCTCGATGAACCTGCCTCCGGCCTGGACCCGCGTGCGCGCTCGGAGTTGATGGACGTGCTGCGCGAGCTGCGCCGCCTAGGAAAGACGATCCTCATCAGCTCGCACATCCTCGGCGACGTGGCGGAGCTGTGCGACGACGTCACGATCATCGATTGCGGCGCTACCCGCTTTTCGGGCAGGATGGCGGCGCTGCTCGATGGCCAGGGCGACCAAGACATCTATCTGGTCGAGCTTGCGGCCCCCAACGCGGATGTCGAGGGCGGGCTCAGGGAACTGCCCTGGGTCCGCGGGGTCGAGCTGCACGAGGGCGGGACGCACTACAAGATCGCCTGCCGGCGCGCGGCCGAGCATGGCAACCGCATCCTCGAAGCGGTGCTCCGGCTCGGAGGCCGCATCGTCGGTTTTGGACTCGATCGCCGCCACATCGACGATGCCTTCCTCGAGCTGACCGGGCCGGGGGTTCGCTAATGCTCGGCGGGCAGCATCACGCGATCTTCGCTCTCTTCGGGAGCGCGCTCCGAGCCGACGTGCGGTCGAATCTCACCTACGTCGTTCGCACCATCGTGCTGCTCGGCCTCCTCGCGGGACTGAGCGAAACGCAGCGCGCGGCGGCGAGGACCGGCGCGCCCGGGCTCCACCTCTTCGAAGTGGTCGTGATGATGAACGTGGCGTGGATCACGCTGCTCGGCTGCTGGTATTTCGCGACCGCGCTCCGCGAGGAGCGCGAAGATGGCATGCTCGCGCCGCTCCGCATCACTTCGCTGAACGCCGCTTCGATCTTGCTCGGGACGTGCGGGCGGCGCGTCGTGCGCGCGTCGATCCTGCTCGCCGTGCAGTTTCCGGTCGCGCTTCTCGCCGTGGCGCTCGGGGGCATCTCCACGCGCCAGGTCCTCGACGTCGCGCTCGTCACCGCGGGATGGCTCGGCTTCGTGACGGGGCTGGGCGTGTTCACGAGCGTCATCGTGCGCCGCCCCCTGAACGCGTGCTTCTTCGCATCGGGCGTGCTCATCGCGGTGTTGTGGGGGAGTTGGATTTGGCAGATTCTCGCGACCGCCGCCTCCATCGCCGCGGGCGGGAGCGGCAATTTCGCGGCGAACAAGGGCGGCCTCATCGATGCGGCGCTGAGCGCGGTCGCCTCCCTGAATCCCGTGGAGATCATCGCTCGCAGGCTGCGGCCGACCGCGGGAACTTCCTCGAGCAATCTCATGGCGGCGGTGTCGCTCGGGATCGGCGTCCTGCTCGCGGCGATCGGCTGGTGGGTATTCGCGTCGGCGCGGCGCGACGAGATGCCGGTCGCCAAGCTGCGCGGGCCCCGCTTCCTCCGGCGCTTCCTCCGGCCGCCGATCCGGGGTAAGAACGCGATCGTATGGAAGGACTTCTATCTGGAGACGGGTGGTCGGGGCTTCTTCTTCCTCCGCATCTTCGGCTACTTCTTGCTCGCCGCGTTCTGTCATGGCGCCGTCGGCTCCGCAACGCGCCTCCGTGCGATCGGGTTTCCGCCGCTGGTCTTCGAACTGTTGGGTTTCGTGTTCCTTTGGCTCGAGATCGCCTACTTGGCGGCGCGCCTGTTCCGGTCCGAGTTCCAAGCGCAGACGTGGTCTTCTCTCGAGGCACTCCCTTTCTCCCCGTCGCAGATCGTCCGACTCAAGCTCCGCGCAGCGTTGTGGGCGCTCTTGCCGGTGCTCGCTTTCGCCGGCTACGGATTTTTCCTGGCTCCCGTCGCCGAACAGAGAATCAACGAGGCCCTCGCGACGTGCGCGCTTCGAATCTTGTTCACGCCGCTGTGGGCGCTCTTCTTCGCCATCCACGCGATGACGGTGGCGCACTTGTCGCTGGAACCGCGCCAGAAGTCGCTGATCACGGCGGTTGGGATCGAGCTGGGAGCGCTCTGGGCCGTTTCTGCCGTCCATGTGTGCTTGTCGGCGGAATACCCTATGAATCTCATCCTGGTGCCGATATGGGGCTCCGTACTGATTTTTGCCGTCATGCTGGCACGGTCGCAGTTCTGGAAGCTCTGGAGATTCCTCAACGGCGATTCGAAGGAGCCTAGCTCGTGGACGATGCGGCCCCGTTAGGGACGCGCCTGCTTCCGCGCGAGGAGCCAGCCGCTCAGGATCCCCGCCGCGAAGCCGCCGAGGTGCCCCTCCCAAGAGACGCCGGGCTTGTTCGGCACCATCGTCTCCAGCATCCCGCCGTACAGCGCCGCGGCGAGAAGCGCGAGCACGATCGCCACGACGCTTCGTTCGAAGACCGCGCGCGTGAGCAGGAATCCCAGGAAGCCGAAGATCACGCCGCTCGCTCCGATGTGTACGCTCCCGCTCTCGCCGAGGGTCCAGGCCAGGGCGCTCGCGCCGGCGGCGCCGAGCAGGCACACGAAGAAAAACTCCCAGATGCGCCGCGCGATGGTGAGCCAGCCGAGGATCAAGAACGGAATCGTGTTCGCCGTGAGGTGGGCGAAGCCGGCGTGCATGAAGGGGGCGACGAGGGCGCGCCACCAAACGCCGCTCTCACGCGGGCGAACGCCATAGGCGTTGAGCTGCTGGTCGAAGAAGAGCTTGTCGGCGACCTCGATCGTCCAGAGCACGCCGATCGCGAAGAGGAGCACGCGCAGCCTCGCCTCGACGGCGCTCGAGAGAGCGTCGCGACCTCCTTGTTTTCGAGCCAAACGGCTTCCTTCGCGTCTAGTGCAGAGTGTCGAGCCAGCGTCCCGGCGCGCGCGCGACGACCGATTTCGATGCGACTTGTCGCGGCGCGGTGTCGTGCGGCGTGGCGCGGGGAGAATAACGGCGGTGCCGATTCGCGCAAGTGGCGCGGCGCCGCTTGGCATCCGCTCGCCCGAGCGCGCCAAACCGACTACTGTACCGGGCGCGCGCGGCTACTATATTGGTGTGTTCGCGGCCGCGTTACGTCGGCCGCAAGAGTTTGGAAGCAGGACGAAATGGCGTCGAGCTTGGAGTTGAAGGATCCGTGGCTGGTCGCGATTTGGCCGGGGATGGGGAGCGTCGCCATGACGGCGGGCACGTATCTCACCGCGTCCCTCGGTCCGAGGCCGCTCGGCCAGCTTCCCAGCTCCGACTTCTTCGACATCGACAAGGTCGAGATTCGGGACGGCGTCGCCCGCATCGGCAGCCGGCCGAGCTGCAACCTCTACGCGTGGAAAGCGCCGCAGGGGGGACGCGACCTAATCTTCTTCGTCGGCGAGGCGCAGCCGAGCCATCGAAGCTTCGAATTCTGCAATCGCCTGCTCAGCCGCACCCGCGAATTCGGCGTGAAGAGGGTGGTCACCTTCGCTGCGATGGGCACCCAGATCCCTCCTTCGGCGCAGCCGCGCGTGTTCGCGGCGGTGAATCACCCGCAGCTCCTCGTCGCGCTCCGAGAGGTCGACGTCCACCCTCTGAGCGATGGCCAGATCAGCGGGCTGAACGGACTCTTGCTCGCCGCCGCCGCGGATTTCGGGCTCGAAGGGATCTGCCTGCTCGGCGAAATGCCCTACTTCGCGATGGGCGTGCCCAACCCGAAATCATCGCTGCGGGTGTTGGAGGTCTTCATGGCGCTCGCGAACGTCCGCGTAGATTTGGGCAAGCTCCAGAAGCACGCCCGCGAGGTGGAGCCGAGCCTGATCGAGCTGATGGAGCGCATGCATCGCGCGCTGTCGCAGAGGGACAAGTCCGAGCCCGACGAGGAGGAGGCGTTCCCGGACACCTTCGAAGTCGCGGATGAAGCGCCCGAAACCCCGGGCAAGCTCAGCTCCGAGGACCGCAAGCACATCGAAGAGCTGTTTCGCCGCGCGGAGCAGGAGCGATCTCAGGCGCTCAAGCTCAAGCACGAGTTGGATCGGCTCGGCATCTTCAAGGAGTATGAGGATCGGTTCTTGGACCTATTCAAGCGAGGCGAGTAGCCGCTCCGTGCGCCGCCGGCGAGAACGCTAGAGCGATGAAGATTTTCGCGCTCTCCGACCCGCACTTCTCGCTCGGCACACCCGAGAAGGGGATGGAAGCATTCGGCGCGATCTGGCGCGAACACCACAAGACGATCGAGCGTCATTGGCGCGCGGCGGTCGGTCCGACGGACCTCGTGCTCGTGCCGGGCGACCTGTCCTGGGCGATGCGCATGGAGGGCGCGCTTCCCGACCTCCACTTCATTGGCGCCCTCCCCGGGATCAAGGTCGTGACGCGCGGCAATCACGACTATTGGTGGACCTCGAAAGCGAAGGTCCGGGCGGCGCTCCCGGAAAGCATGATCGCGATCGATGGAGACGCGATTCGCGTCGGCAAGGTAGCGATCGCGGGCACGCGACTCTGGGACCTGCCGGATGTCTCCTTCGCGGAGATCATCGAATGGATGCCGAACCCCTTCGGCAAGGAGAAGGCGAAGCCGACGCAGGTAGAAAAGGAGCAGAGCCTGGGGATCTATCGCCGCGAGGTCGGTCGCCTGAAGCTCGCCCTCGCGGAGCTGGAGAAGATCGCCGCGGACATGGATGCGGCGATGCGGATCGCCATCACTCATTACCCTCCGTGCAGCGCCGACCTCCAACCGAACGAGCTGACGGCGCTGTTCGAGGCGCATCGAATTCGCCACGTCGTCTTCGGGCATCTCCACGCGGTTTCGCCGCGGCGGTCGCCGGCGCCGTTCGGCGAACGCGGGGGAGTTGCCTATCACCTCGCTTCCTGCGACTACACGGAGTTTCGCCCCGTTCTCATCGACGAAGTGTGAAGCGTGCCGTACGCGGCCGGGAAACCGGCGGCGGCGCCCAGCCCATTCGTGTAACCTGTCGAGCCGACCGGACGGCACGGCGCGCGAGATACGAGGAGTTACCGCAATGGGAGAAACGAAGAAGCTCGATCCATTCGAGGCCGGCACGATGCTCCAAACCGCGCTCGGCGAGCGGAAGATCCATTCCCTCGCGGCGCTGCGGAAGATCCCGGGCGCGCAGATCGACACCTTGCCTTACACGATCAAGGTGCTGCTCGAAGCGTGCCTGCGAAACCTCGATGGCTTTGCCGTCACCGAGGATGCCGTGCGCACGCTCGCGCTTTACGATCCGAAGAAGCCGGAGCAAGCGGAGATTCCGTTCCTGCCGGGGAGGGTCGTCCTCCAGGACTTCACGGGTGTCCCCGCCGTGGTCGACTTGGCGGCGATGCGCTCCGCGATGCAGCGCCTCGGCGGCGACCCCGCGCGCGTACGCCCGCTCGTGCCCTGCGATCTCGTGATCGACCACTCCGTGCAGGTGGACGTATACGGCACGAGCGGGGCGCTGGCGGCGAACAGCGAGAAGGAATTCCAGCGCAACGGCGAGCGCTACGAATTCCTCAAGTGGGGGCAGCAGGCCTTCGAGAATCTCCGCGTCGTTCCGCCCGCGACGGGGATCGTCCACCAAGTAAACCTCGAATACCTCGCGAAGGTCGTCTGGGAGAAGGACGGCGTGCTCTTTCCCGACAGTCTCGTCGGCACGGACTCCCACACCACGATGATCAATGGACTCGGAGTGGTCGGCTGGGGAGTCGGCGGCATCGAGGCGGAGGCCGTGATGCTCGGCCAGCCGATCTACATGCTGGTTCCCGAGGTCATCGGCTTTCGGCTGAAGGGACGGCTGCCGGAAGGGGCGACCGCGACGGATCTCGTCTTGCGCGTGACGCAAATGCTTCGCGCGCAGGGGGTCGTGGACAAGATCGTGGAGTTTTTCGGGCCGGGGCTCGACCAGATGCCGGTCGCGAACCGGGCCACCATCGCCAACATGGCGCCGGAATACGGGGCCACGATGGGGTACTTCCCCGTCGACGAGCAGACCTTGCAGTATCTGCGCTTCACGGGAAGGGAGGCGCCGCTCGTCGAGGCGGTCGAGCAGTACTGCCGCGCGCAAGGGCTGTGGCGCGACGAGGCGCGCGCGGCGCGCTACACCGCCCAGATGGAACTCGACCTCGGCTCCGTCGTGCCGTCGCTCGCGGGACCCAGGCGCCCGCAAGACCGCGTGAATCTCGCAGACGTACGCTCGCAATGGCAGCGCGAGCTGACCGGCTCGTATAAGCGCCCGGCGGGAGGCGCCGCGGTGCAAGTGCAGAAGAACGGCGATGCGTTCGAGCTGCGCGATGGATCCGTCGTGATCGCCGCGATCACGAGCTGCACGAACACGAGCAACCCGAGCGTGATGATCGGCGCGGGGCTCCTCGCCCGCAAAGCGCGCGATCGCGGCCTAACCAGCCGGCCGTGGGTCAAGACCTCCTTCGCGCCCGGGTCGAAGGTGGTGACGGAGTACCTGGAGCACGCGGGGCTAATGGAGGACTTGGAAGCGCTCGGTTTCTTCCTCGTCGGCTACGGCTGCACGACCTGCATCGGCAATTCCGGACCGCTCCCGGATGCGATCCGCGACGCGATCGCGGCGAACAACCTCGTCGCGGTCGCGGTACTCTCCGGCAACCGAAACTTCGAGGGGCGCATCGGCCCCGACGTGAAGGCGAACTACCTCGCTTCGCCGCCGCTCGTCGTCGCGTACGCGATCGCCGGCACGATCGACATCGACCTGACGAAGGAGCCGCTCGGCGTCGACGCGAAGGGGAAGCGGATCTTTCTCCGCGATATCTGGCCGAGCCAGAAGGAGGTCGACGACCTCGTCGGCAAGGCGGTGAAGCGCGACCATTTCGCGGAGCAATACGCGGACGTGTTCACGGGGTCGAAGGAGTGGCAGGAGATTCGCGTCGTGCGTGGGCCGCTCTACCGCTGGGCGGAGCAGAGCACCTACATCCAGGAGCCGCCTTTCTTCACGAATCTGTCGCGGGAGCCGGCGCCGATTCGAGCGATCGGCGGCGCGCGCTGCCTCGCTCTCGTCGGCGATTCCGTCACGACGGATCACATCAGCCCGGCGGGATCGATCAAGAAGGAGAGCCCCGCGGGGCAGTATCTGATCTCGCGCGGCGTGGATCCCGCGAACTTCAACAGCTACGGCTCGCGCCGCGGCAACGACCGCGTGATGACGCGCGGCACCTTCGCGAACATCCGCTTGAAGAACCTGCTCGTCCCGGGGAGCGAGGGGGGAGTCACGCGCGATTTCCTCTCCGGCGAGACGGCGAGCATCTACGACGCGGCGATGCGCTACCAGGAGCGCGAGATCCCGCTCGTCGTGATCGCCGGCAAGGATTACGGCATGGGCTCGAGCCGCGACTGGGCCGCGAAGGGCACGTTCCTGCTCGGCGTGCGCGCCGTCATCGCGCAGAGCTTCGAGCGCATCCATCGGAGCAACCTCGTCGGCATGGGAGTGTTGCCGCTTTGCTTCCGGTCGGGGGAGAGCGCAGCGTCGCTCGGCCTGAAAGGGGACGAGACCTTCGATATCGAGATCGGCGACTCTCTGCAGCCGCGCCAGGAAGTGCAGGTCACCGCGTGCCGCCCCGACGGCTCCACCGTCGCGTTCACGACTCAATGCCGCGCCGACACCCCCATCGAAGTCGAGTACTACCGCAACGGCGGCATCCTCCACACCGTCCTTCGCCGCATGGCGAAGAGCTAGAGTTCGCGCCGCCGCGCTCGGTAGGAGAATCTCGAAGCGCGCCCCGAGCGCGTCGCCGCGCATGAACGCGGGGCAAGGCGGTGTCGAGCCACCGCACTCCAAGACCGCGCTTCGCGCGGTAGGGAAATGTAAGAAAACGCCCCGGGCGCGTCGCATGGAGTGCTGCGGCTTGACGCAGCCTTTCGCCTTGCGGCACGTAAACTGATCGGCACCTCGCTGCGCATGAATGCGGGGCAAGGCGGTGTCGAGCCACCGCACTCCAAGACCGCGCTACGCGCGGTTGAGGAATCTCGGAGTGCGCTGCGCGCGGTAGTGGGATCTCGGAATGCGCCGCGGCACGAGCGCTGCGCGCGGTGGGGGAATAACGGCGGATCGCGCGGCTTTCGGCGAGAGCTAGGCTTTCCTCGGCGCGAGGTTTCGATAATATGCCGACCGCAACACGCGCGCGCGACGGGAAGCCGAATGGGGCTCGATTCGGCGGGGAAACGCGGAGAGGACTGCGGAGAAATGGGGGAAATTCGGCGGAGCCCTTCTTGCGCGCGGCGCGCGGGGTGGCATTCGTTCGCGGTGGGGATTTCGTTGCTCGCGGCCTGCGGCTGCTGCAATCTGCCGTACTCGAAGAAGGACTACGCGCGGCCGCTGCCGCCGGGGATGCTGCCCCTCGAGCTGGTGCCCGATCCGAACGATTATCCGGACTTCGAGCGGGCATTCGAAGCGGACAACTCCGCCACGATCGCCGCTCTCGATGAGAGCGTGCGGTACTTCGAAAAACCATCTTCCGAATCCCACTTTCCGTACCGGGTCCCGGACCGCGAGATCACTCACGCGGCGCAAGTAGATAGCCTCGCCGTGTTTCGCCGCTTGCTCCTGGATTCGACGAGTGCGGAGGAATTCTCCGCCGCGATCGCCGAATACTTCGACGTCTATCGCTCCGTAGGCTGGGACGGGAAGAGCGGCGAAGTCCTCTTCACGGGATACTACACGCCGATCTTCGAGGGGCGTCTCGCGAAAGATGCGCGCTATTGCTATCCGCTCTACACACGGCCGCCGGACCTCGTCTCCGAGCTCGACGGCACGCCGCGCGGGCGTCGCACTCCGGACGGCGATGTGGTCCCCTACTACACGCGCGCGGAGATCGAGAACGGCGGCATCTTGAGAGGCTCCGAGCTCGTCTACCTCGCCGACCCGTTCGAAGCTTATGTCGTCCACGTGCAAGGATCGGCGCGGGTTACCCTCGAAGATGGCAGCGAGATGCACGTAGGCTATGCCGGTAAGACCGATCACCAGTACCAGAGCGTCGGCGAGGAGCTGATCCGGCGCGGCGCGATCCCGGAGGATGAACTTTCGCTCGCGCGCATGAAGCGGCATTTTCGCGAGCATCCGGAAGACCTCGAGATGCTCGATGTGAACGAGTGCTACGTGTTCTTCCAAGAATCGGAACCGGGACCCTTCGGCAGCATCGGCGCGCGCGTGACTCCGATTCATACCATCGCGACCGACAAGTCCGTCTTTCCGCGCGGGAGCATCGTGGTCGCCGACGCTCCGATCCCCGCCCAGGCCCCGGACGAAGAAGGCACGAAACGCAAGTTGACGCGCCACGTTGGAATCTACTTCGATCAAGATACCGGCGGGGCGATCCGCTCGGCGGGCCGCGCGGACCTCTACTTCGGGACGGGAACCGAAGCGGAGCACCGCGCGGGCTATACCCGGTCGGAGGGGCGACTGTATTATCTGTTCCTGAAGGAGCGCTGGCTCGAAGCTGAGTAACCCCTTGCCGACCGTGCCGGTTCTTGCTCGTGCACGCGGGACGGCGCGCGCTCCACACGCCTGAATTGCCGGGAAAGGGCGCCATGCTGCGGAATACCACTCCTAAGCCGAAGACACGACTCCTCCGCGCGTTTGCAGCGATTCTTGTCTGTGCGTCGCTTGGATCGAACCGCATCGCTGCCTTCGCGCAGGCGAAGGATCCGATCCTCGTCGGACACTATGCCTCCACTTCCGGCGCCGAGGCGACTTTCGGGAAATCCACCGACAACGGCATTCTCATGGCCGTCGCCGAGCGCAACGCGGCGGGCGGCGTCAAGGGGCGTCCGCTCCAAGTAATTACCTACGACGATCAAGGCAAACAGTCGGAAGCCGCAACGGTCGTGACGCGACTGATCACGAAGGACAAGGTCGTCGCTCTCCTCGGCGAGGTCGCCTCTTCGCGATCCCTTGCGGGCGGCCGCCTGGCGCAGCGCTACGGGATCCCGATGGTGACGCCATCCTCCACGAATCCCGAAGTGACGAAGATCGGGGACATGATATTTCGCGTCTGCTTCATCGACCCGTTCCAAGGCGAAGTGTGCGCGAAGTTCGCGATGCAAAGGGGATGGAAGAAGGCTGCGGTCCTCTACGACAAGACCCAGGCGTACTCGACGGGGCTGAACACCAACTTCACGGAGTCCTATCCGAAGCTCGGAGGCACGATCGTCGCGCGCGAGACGTACGGCGGCGGGGACAGCGACTTCGGGGCGCAGCTCACGAACATCCGCGCTGCCGCGCCGGATGTGATTTTCATTCCGGGTTACTACAGCGACGTCGGCAACATCGCGATCCAGGCGCGGAAGCTCGGCTTGGCGATGCCGCTCCTCGGCACCGATGGCTGGGACTCCTCGAAGCTCGCCGAGACGGCAGGCAACGTCCTCGAAGGGTGCTGCTTTTCGAACCACTATTCCCACGAAGAAGCGCGCCCAGCGGTGAAGGACTTCGTGGAGAAGTACAAGGCGCGTTTTGGCGGCGAGACGCCGGATGGGCTCGCGGCCCTCGGCTACGACGCCGCGCTCGTGTTGTTTGCGGCGATGGACCGCGCGCCATCGCTCGCGGGACGCGACATCGCAAAGGAATTGGCAGCGACGAAGGAGTTCGCGGGCGTCACGGGAACGATCACGATCGATTCCGGGAGGAACGCGAACAAGTCGGCCGTCATGCTCGAATTCAAGCAGGGGCAATGGCGCTACGCGGCGACGATCGAACCCGACGGCAAATGATCAGTATCTTGCGCCGGCATCAGCAGTTCCCCGGAACGTGATCGTCGACCTCTTGCAGACCATCGCGACGGGCCTCGCGATCGGGAGCTTCTATGCCCTGATCGCGCTCGGCTACACGATGGTCTACGGGATCCTGCAATTCATCAATTTTGCGCACAGCGACGTGTTCGTCGTCGGGGCGTGGCTCTCCCTCATCCTCGCCACGAGCTTCGGATGGGCGGGGGCCGACGGCAGCGCGGCGCCGCTCTGGGGCGGACCGGTGATTCTCGTCAGCGTGATGCTCGCCTGCGGCCTCCTCGGATTCTTGATCGAGCGATTCGCCTACCGTCCGCTCCGCGGCGCCCCGCGCCTGAACGTGCTGATCACCGCGATCGGTGTGTCCCTGTTCCTCCAGAACGTGGGGCAATTGCCGCAGGTCTTCGCGACGCAGCCGCAAAAGATGCCGGCACTGATCGGCGCCGGCGAGCACGGCACTTGGGACTTTGGCGGCGTGCGGATCGGCCTGGAGGACGTGATCGGCGCCGGCACCGCGCTCCTCCTCATGCTCGCGCTCGAATGGCTGATCCAGCGCACGCAGACCGGGCGCGCGATGCGCGCGGTCTCCTACAACATCCCGACCGCGGCGCTCATGGGGATCGACGTGAATCGCGTGATCTCGCTCACCTTCGTGCTCGGCTCGGCGCTCGCCGCCGCGGCGGGACTCCTCTACGCGCTCAAGTATCCGGTGCTCAACCAGCCCGCTTACCCAACGTGGGTGCTGCTCGGGCTCAAAGCTTTCGTCG
>JAKEFC010000149.1 GCA_022616235.1 Planctomycetota bacterium | reverse complement strand
GGTCGAAAACGCCGCCGAACACTGCGAGGGCGCGGCGGCGCTTCCCCGTGGGCTCGTTGCCTGCCGTTGCTTGCAAAAACAGCCTCACGCGACTAGACTTCGCGCCCTCTCAGAGTGGTTTCCTGCTTCGACGTCTCGACGAGTTCGCGCAGCCGAGTTCACGCATGCGGGCTGCCCCGTGCGGGAGCCATGCGGGATCAGTGAAAGACGCTCCAGCCGAGATGAGCCCGACCAAGACGCGACCACGCGAGGCGCAGTGTACCGTCGGCGTCCCCCGTGAGATCAAAGAGCAAGAGAATCGAGTGGCCTTGGTGCCTTCCGGCGCGTACGCGTTGGTCAAGGATGGTCACTCCGTGCTCGTTCAGGCAGGTGCCGGCGAGGGAAGCGGGCTCTCCGACGACGAGTACCGCAGCGCCGGCGCCACGATCATTCCCGACGCGGACACACTATTCGATCGCGCCGAGATCATTGTCAAGGTGAAGGAGCCGTTGGCGGAGGAGTATCGACGCATCAAGCCGCGCCATCTCGTGTTCACGTATTTCCATTTCGCCGCGAGCCGCGAGCTGACGGAAGCCATGATGCGGACGGGCGCCGCCTGCATCGCCTACGAGACGATCGTCGATCGCGAGGGCCGCTTGCCGCTCCTCACGCCGATGAGCGAGGTGGCGGGGCGCATGTCGGTGCTCGCCGGCGCCGGCGCGCTCGAGCGCCAGCGTGGCGGGCGCGGCGTCCTCGTCACCGGCGTGCCCGGCGTGATGCCGGCGCGCGTGGTGGTGCTCGGCGGCGGCGTCGTCGGCTACAACGCGGCGCGCGTCGCGGCGGGGCTCGGCGCGCTGGTTCAGATCTTCGACATCAATCTCGACCGCCTCCGTTATCTCGACGAGGTGATGCCCGCCAACGTCACGACGCTGCATTCGAATCCGTTCTCCATTCGCAAGGCGGTCGCCCACGCCGACCTCGTGATCGGCGCGGTGCTCGTTCCCGGCGCGCGCGCGCCGGTGCTGATTCCGCGCTCCTATCTGAAGGAGATGCAGCCCGGGTCGGTCATCGTCGACGTCGCCGTCGATCAGGGCGGCTGTGTCGAGACCTGCCACCCCACGACCCACGCCCATCCGACCTACGAGGTGGATGGAGTCATCCATTACTGTGTCGCCAACATGCCCGGGGCGGTGGCGCGCACTTCGACCTTCGCGCTCACGAACGCGACCCTCCCGTTCTTGCAGAGGATCGCGGCGATCGGAGTGCGGGGCGTGGCGCGCGCGGAGCCGGGGCTCGCAAAAGGGCTCAATATTTGGCGCGGCAAGATCTACCATGAGGGGGTCAGTTCCGCGTTCGAACTTCCGCTCTCGCCGCTCGAAGAAGTGATGGCGCAGGAGGACTGAACCTTTGAAGGAACCCGCAGCGAGCAAGTCCGCCGCGCGGGCGCGAGCCGCTCCGCAGCGCGCCGAGCCCGAGCCCGAGGCAGAGCCCGAGGCTGCGCCGCAGGCGAACCTCGAACGCGTCTCGGTGATTCCCGAGTTAGAGCGCGTCTACGAGCCGATCGAGACGCAGATGGCGGCGCTCAACGACTATCTCGCCACGGAATTCTCCAGCACCGAGCCTTTCCTCCACGAGCTGCTCATGCACGTCGCCCACTACCGCGGCAAGCAGATCCGCCCCGCCTGCCTCTTCCTCGCGGCGCGTGCGGTGGGGGGCAGGATCAGCCGCGACCACGTCAAGTGCGCCGCGGTGATCGAACTGATCCACACCGCTACGCTGGTCCACGACGATGTGCTCGACGAGGCAAAGCTCCGCCGCCGCGTCGAGACGGTCAACCGGCGCTGGGGCGAGCGGGCGGCGGTGCTGATCGGCGATTTCATCTATTCGCGCGGCTTCACGATCTCGACGGAGGTGCAGGGCGTTTCCGGAATGCTGGCGGCGACCACGCACACGATCTGCGAGGGAGAACTCTTGCAAGTCGGGAGCGCTTTCCAGTTCGACCTGAGCGAGGCGACTTACCTAGAGATCATCCGGAAGAAGACCGCAGTGCTCTACGGCATCGCCTGCCGGATCGGCGCGCGCCTCTCCGGGGCTTCCGAGACGGTGCAGCAGATCTTCGATGAATACGGCCAGGCGCTCGGCATGGCCTTTCAGATCTCCGATGATGCCCTCGATTTGACCGGCGACGAACACGTGGTCGGCAAGTCGCTCGGCACGGACATCCTGAAGGGCAAGATGACGCTGCCCCTCATCCGCGCGCGCGAGATCATCAAAGGGGGCAAGCTGGAGGAATATCTCTGGCTCTTGAAGACTCCGCACGCGCAAGGGGCGCAGGTGCGAGTCTTGCGGATGCTCGCAACGAACGGCGTGCTCGATGACGTGCACAGAGCGTCCGTGAGCTACGTGAACGAGGCCGCCTCGATTCTCGATCGCCTCTCCGAGAACAAAGTGCGCGAGTCCTTCGAGGCGCTCGAGCGCTTCATCACCGAGCGGCGGCAATGACCGCGCCTCGAGCGGCGAGCGCCCCATGAAACGCGCGCGGAATTCGCGCCGAATGCGGAGCCGGAACCCCGATCGGAGCCGGCGCCCCGGGGCCGGCCCGCGCGCGCGCCGCGCGCCGCGCCTCACGCACATCGACGAAGCCGGCAACGCGCGCATGGTGGACGTCGGCGCGAAGGCGGTCACGCGTCGCCGCGCGCTCGCGAGCGGCCGGATCCGCATGCTGCCCGCGACCCTCGACGCGATCCGCGGCGGCGCGATCGGGAAGGGCGACGTCCTCGCCGTCGCGCGCATCGCCGCCATCCAAGCCGGCAAGGACACCGCGCGGCTGATCCCTCTCTGCCATTCCCTGCCGCTCGACGTCCTGGAGGTGGACTTCGCGTTCCACGAGCCCGAATCGCTCGAGGTGCGAGTCGAAGCGCGCACGAGCGCGCGCACCGGCGTAGAGATGGAGGCGCTCACGACCGTGGCGGCGGCGCTCCTCACGATCTACGACATGTGCAAGGCGATCGATCGCGGCATGGAGATCGGGCCGATCGCGCTCCTCGAGAAAGAGGGGGGGCGGAGCGGGCGCTGGGTGCGCGGCAAGGAGGCTCGCGGTCGTGGCTGACGGCGCAAAGATCATCGACGGCAAGGCGATCGCGCTCGAGTGCCAAGAGCGCCTGAGACCGGCGGTTGCCGCGTTCGCCGCGCGGAAGGGGTATCCGCCGGGGTTGGGCGTGATCCTGGTCGGAGAGAATCCGGCCTCCGCGGTCTACGTGAAGAACAAGGAGCTTGCCTGCAAGAAGGTCGGCATCGCGAGCTTCCATCACGCGCTCCCCGCCACCGCGTCGAGCGCCGACGTCGCGGCCCTGATCCGGAAGCTGAACGAGGACCGGCGCGTGCACGGCATACTCCTCCAACTGCCGCTTCCCGCGCACATCGCCGAGCAGGAGATGCTGCGCTCGATCAACCCCGCGAAGGATGCGGATGGGTTTCACCCCGTGAGCGCCGGCAATCTCGCCGTCGGCGCGCCGACCTACGTGCCGTGTACTCCGAAGGGCTGCATGGTTCTCTTGCGCAGCACGGGCTCTGCGATCGCCGGCATGCGCGCCGTCGTGGTGGGGCGCTCCAACATCGTGGGGAAGCCGGTCGCGCAGCTCCTCCTCGCCGAGCACGCCACGGTCACGATTTGCCACTCGAAGACGCGCGACCTCGCGGCGGAGGTGCGGAACGCGGACATCCTGATCGCCGCGATCGGGAAGCCGGAGATGATCGCCGGCGCCTGGATCAAGCCGGGCGCGATCGTGATCGACGTCGGTATCAACCGCCGCGCCGATGGCACGCTCTGCGGCGACGTCGCCTTCGCGGATGCAAAGAGAAACGCCGGCTGGATCACGCCGGTGCCCGGCGGAGTCGGTCCGATGACGGTCGCCATGCTGCTCGAGAACACCGTCGAAGGAGCGCAGAGATACGATGAATGAACGCCGCTTCCTCCCGTGCATGAAGGCCGCGCGCGCGGGGGTACGAATCGCGGTGCAAGCGTGATCGCCGCGGTCTTGCCCCGCATCCGGAAGCTCCCCGAGCACGTCGTGAATCAGATCGCCGCGGGGGAGGTGATCGAGCGCCCCGCGTCGGTAGTGAAGGAGCTGGTGGAGAACGCGCTCGACGCCGCCGCTTCGGCGGTCGAGGTCGACCTCGAAGAGGGGGGACTCCGCTTGGTCCAAGTCGCCGACAACGGGCTCGGCATCCACGCGGACGATCTGCTCCTCGCCGTCACGAGCCACGCGACCTCGAAGCTCGCCGCGAGCGAGGATCTCGCGCGGATCACGACGCTCGGGTTTCGCGGCGAGGCGCTCGCGAGCATCGCGAGCATCGCCGAGCTGGAGTTGGTGTCGAGGCCGCCCGGCGCGGCCTGCGGGGAGAGCGTCGCCGCCCGCGACGGCAGCGCCGCGCGCGCGGCGCCGGCGATGATCCCGCACGGTACGCGCGTCCGGGTGCGAAATCTGTTCGCTAGCGTGCCCGCGCGGCGCCGCTTCCTGCGCTCTGCGCGCGCGGAGCTTGCGCGAGTTTCGGCAGTGCTCCAGCACCTCGCGCTCGCGATGCCGGCCGCGGGGTTCACGCTTCGCCACGAAGGGCGGACCCTCTTTCGCTTCCCCGCCGGGCAGTCGGCCGCGGAGCGCCTCCGCGAAGTCCTCGGCACGGAGTGCGCGGAGCGGATGATCGAGATCGGCGGCGGGGCCGCTGCTCAGAGCGGCCTCGCGGGCGAGAGGGGCGAGGCGCACATCGCGGGCTGGGTGGGGCGCCCCGATCTCGCGAAGGCGAACGGCGCCTCGATCCATGCGTTCCTGAACGGCCGCTTCATCAGCGACCGCACGGTCCTGCACGCGGTGCGGGAAGCGTATCGAGGCTTTCAGATTCCGGGGAAGTATCCCGTCGCCGCGCTCTTCCTCGCGCTCGATCCCGCGGCGGTCGACGTGAACGTGCACCCGACCAAGCTCGAAGTGCGATTCCGCGACCAGAGCGCGGTGCACTCTCTGGTGTTCCGCGCGGTGCGCGCCGCCCTCGAAGGCGCGGGCGCGGTGCCGTCGCTGTTCGCCGCCGGGGCTGCTGTCGCGCCGCGGACGATGGAGCGCGGCGATGCGGAGGGGCGGGGCGCGTGGCACGGCAGGTCTCGCGCTGAACGCGCCGAGATTCCCCCCGCGGCCTTCGCGCGCAACGCAGGCGTCGTCGCGGAGGCGCGCACCGTGCTCGTCGCGGAGCGCCTCGCGGGGATCGAGAGCTGCGGCGCGGAGCCGCGCGTCTTCCAGGTGAACGACTCGTATCTCGTCGTGGAAGAGGCGGCAGGGCTCACGATCATCGATCAGCACGCACTGCACGAGAAGGTGATCTACGAGGAGCTGCGCGCGGCGCGCGAGAGCGCGACGCTCCGCCAACCGCTCCTCGTGCCGGAGACGGTCCGGTTGACCCCCGGGCAGTGGAGCGCACTCGCGGAAGCGCAGCCGCACCTCGCCGAGATCGGCTTCGACGTCGAAGAATTCGGCGCGCAGACGGTGCTCGTGCGCGCGCTCCCGAGCGGCTGCTCCGGCGACGGCGTGCCGATCGCGGAACTCTTGGGCGCGCTCCTCGACCACGCCGCCGAACGCGCCGAAAGCGGCGCGGAGGCGAGGGCGGACCTGCGCGAGCCGCTCCTCGCGACTCTCGCCTGCAAGCGCGCCGTGAAAGCCGGGCAGCGGCTCCTGCCCGCGGCGCAGCTCGACCTCGTGCGTGCGCGGGCGCGCGCGTTCCATCCGCAGAATTGCCCGCACGGCCGGCCGGCGGAGCTGTTCATCTCCTGGCAGGAGTTGGAGCGCCGCTTCGATCGCAAGTGAGCGCGGCCAAGGCGCGCGCGCTCGCCGCGCAGCGCGGCGCGAAGCGGTTCAAGTGCGCCGCGTTCTGTGTTATTTCATAGGATCGTTCGCAACGCCCAGGAGTGCGGTGAAGAAGATCGAACCCGTTACGCTGGTCCTGATACTCGAGGCCGGAGTGCCCGCGACGCGGCGGAGCCGGATCCGTGCGCGGCTCGAGGAGCTGGGCGTGCGGGTGCGGCACGTCGACGGCGGCGAGCACTCCTACCTCGAGATCATGGGCGATGACCTGCCGGTGAGGACGCTCTCCCCCGAGAATTGGGAAGGCGTCGCCGGCATCGTTCCTCTCACGCCCGCGTATCCGCACGCATCGTGGGGCGCCGGCCGCGGTACGCTCGTCACGCCGACGTCGGTGACCGCGGGGGGCGTCGCGATCGGCGCCGGCAGCTTCGTGATGATCGCCGGCCCGTGCGCGATCGAGAGCGCAGAGAGCGCCCACCGCATCGCGAGCGCGGTCGCCGCCGCCGGCGCGGAGATCTTCCGCGGCGGCGCCTACAAGCCCCGCACTTCCCCCTACGCGTTTCAAGGGCTCGAAGAGGAGGGCCTTCGCATTCTCGCCGAGGTCCGCGAGCGTTCCGGACTCCCCGTCGTCACGGAGGTGATCGACACGCGCCTCATCGAACGAGTGGCGCAGTGCGCGGACATCTTGCAGGTGGGCTCGCGCAACATGCAGAACTACGCGCT
>JAKEFC010000148.1 GCA_022616235.1 Planctomycetota bacterium | reverse complement strand
GCGTATTGATGGAGAAATACGTAGAGGCGGCTCGACGAAGACAGGCGGCGCCGCAGTCGACCGAAGGCAGGCGGCATTTTGAAACGTGCTCTAATGGAGAAGCGGCGCGACCCACGTCCACGGAAGCGAGGGACCCAACGTGTGCGGCATCGCCGGCGCCATCGGAATCGTGACGCCGGCGCTTCGCGCCGCCGTCGAGCGCGCGAACTCGTGCCTCGCGCACCGCGGGCCCGACGGCGAAGGCCTGTGGAGCGGGGTCCCGGCGGGAGCCGCCGCTCCGGGCGCGGTGCTCGCGCACCGGCGGCTCGCGATCATCGATCTCTCCGCGGGCGCCGCGCAGCCGATGGCGGACCCGCTCACGGGCAACGTCATCGTCTACAACGGCGAGATCTACAACTTCCAAGAGATTCGCTCGGAATTGGAGCGCGGCGGCGCGCGCTTTCGCACCACCTCCGACACCGAAGTGCTGCTCCGCGCCTACGCGGCTTGGAAGGAAGAAGCGCTCGGGCGCCTGCGCGGCATGTTCGCGTTCGTGCTCTGGGATGCCGCGCGCGGAGTCGCCCTGCTCGCGCGCGATCGCGTGGGGATCAAGCCGCTCTACTGGGCCCTCGCGCGCCCGCCCGGCGAGAGTCCCGCGCTCCTCTTCGCCTCGGAGGTGCGCGGGCTCCTCGGGATGGAACTCGTGCCGCGCAAATTGAGCCGCGCCGGCCTCTCCACCTACCTATGGAACGGCTTCGTCGTCGGACCGGAAACGATCATCGACGGCATTCGGGAATTCCCGGCCGGTTCCTTCGCCGAAGTGGATCCGCGCGCGCCGCGGCTGGAGCCGCGCCGCTATTGGGAGCTGCCGCGCGCGACGCCGGGGAGCGCCACCGTGGACGAGGTCGCGCACGAGCTGGATACCGCCGCGCGGCAACACCTGATCAGCGACGTGCCGCTCGCGGTGTTCCTCTCCGGCGGCGTCGACTCGAGCGCCGTCACGGCCCTCGCCGCGCGCGCGGGGCAAGGGCTCGTAAAGACCTTCAATGTCAGCTTCGAGGAAGAGGCGTACGATGAATCGAAGGCGGCGCGGGCGATCGCGACCGCCGTCGGCGCCGAACACCACGAGATCCTGCTCCGGCAGGAGACGTTTCGCGCCCAGCTCCCGGCCGCGCTCCGCTCGCTCGACCAGCCGTCTTTCGATGCCATCAATACCTACTTCGTGAGCCGCGCAGTGCGAGAGGCGGGGATCACGGTGGCGCTCGCCGGCACCGGCGGTGATGAGCTGTTCGGCGGCTACAAGAGCTTCGAGGAGGTGCCGCGCGCGCGCCGCGCCGGCGGCGCGCTGTCCTTCCTGCCAGCGCCCATGTTGGGTGCCTTCGCCGCGCTGCTCACGCGCGCCAAGGTCGGCCGCTTCGGCGAGGTCCCGCCGCAAACCCGTTGGGGAAAGCTCGGCGACGTGCTCGCGGCGCGCGGCAATCTCCTCGCGGTCTATCAGACCTTCTACGCGATCTACACCCGCTCTTTCCTCGAAGAGATCGCGGCGAAAGAGATCACCGAGACGACGATGTACGGGCTCCCGCCCGAGCGGGCGCGGGAGCTTACGGCGCGCACGAACGGCGCGCAGGCGTGGCACGCGGTCTCGATGCTCGAGCTGGCGCTCTTCCTCGGCGAGCGGCTGCTCCGCGACTCCGATTGCGCGAGCATGGCGGTGGCGCTCGAGCTGCGTGTGCCGCTCCTCGATCATCGCGTGATCGAGTCTCTCGCCGGCCTCGAAGCGGCGGAGCGCTTCGCGCCGATCCGCTCCAAGCGCCTATTGAAGGAGATCGCGCTTCGCGGCGTCGACCGCGCGCTCTTCGCGCGGCCGAAGATGGGATTCGTGCTGCCGATCGACGTGTGGGCGCGGGACCGCTTACGGGAGGACGTCGCGGCCGTGTTCGCGGACCGTGCACTCGTCGCGGGAGCGGGTCTCGACTCGAGCGCAATTCAGAAGCTGTGGCGCGCCTACCAAGCGGGAGCCCCGGGGCTCTACTGGTCCCGCATCTGGTCCCTCTACGCGCTCCTCACTTGGTGCCGAGAGCAGCGCGCGCGTCTCTGATCCGCGCGCGAGATCCGTTTCCGCTCAGCGCTTCGTCGCCGCCTTCATGGGCTTCGGCCGTGGATGCTTCGGCTCGTAGACGCCGAGCTTGCCGCCGCCGGGGAGGGTGATCTGCGTGAGGATCCCCCACGGCTCACGCCGGCGCGGCGAGCAGCGAACGCCATGCTTCGCCATCGCGCGCGCGAAGGACTCCACATTGGCGCAGATGAGAAAGAACTCGTGGAGGCCGTTCTTCGCCGCGGGGTGCACGGCGACCTCCGCGGGCGGCAGCCCGAAGATCAGCCAGCCGTCCCCAGCATCGACGTTCGGCATCCCGAGCACGTCGCGGAAGAACTCCCGATCCTCCTCCGGCTTCTTGCTGTAGATGATCGAATGCGCTCCGGTGATCACGCCGATTCTCCGTTCCTGCCGCGTGCGGCCGTTAGTAGCGGTAATGCTCCGGCTTGAAGGGTCCATCCGCGCTCACGCCGAGATACTCCGCTTGCGCAGGCGTCAACCGCGTGAGTTTCACGCCGAGCTGCGCGAGGTGCAGTCTCGCGACCTCTTCATCGAGGACCTTGGGCAGCGTGTGCACGCCCACAGGATACTCCTTGTGGTCCCTCCACAGCGCGATCTGGGCGAGTACCTGATTGCAGAAGGAATTCGACATCACGAAGGAGGGATGCCCGCTCGCGCAGCCGAGATTCACGAGGCGCCCCTCGGCAAGCACGATCACGCTGCGGCCGTTCGGGAAGGTGTAGCGATCCACCTGCGGTTTGATGTTCTCCTTCTTCACGTCCTTGCGGCCGTTCAGATAGGCGATGTCGATCTCCAGGTCGAAGTGCCCGATGTTGCAGACGATCGCGTCGTTCGGCATCACATCGAGGTGGCGGCCGCTGATCACGTCGCGGCATCCGGTCGCGGTGACGAAGATCTTGCCGATGGGAGCCGCTTCTTCCATCGTCGTCACTTGGAAACCCTCCATCGATGCTTGCAGCGCGATGATAGGGTCGATTTCGGTGATGATCACGCGGGCGCCGGCGCTCCGGAGCGCGTGCGCGCAGCCCTTGCCGACGTCTCCGTAGCCGCACACGACCGCGACCTTTCCCGCGATCATCACGTCGGTCGCGCGCTTGATGCCGTCGACGAGGGACTCGCGGCAGCCGTAGAGGTTGTCGAACTTGCTCTTCGTGACGGAGTCGTTGACGTTCATGGCGGGGACGCGCAGCTCCCCTTTCTCGTGCATGCGATAGAGGCGATGGACCCCCGTGGTCGTCTCTTCGGTGAGCCCGCGAATGCCGGTGAGATACTGCGGGTATTTCTGGTGCACGATCGCGGTCAGGTCGCCGCCGTCGTCGAGGATCATGTTGAGCGGGTTACCATCCGCGAAGATGAGCGTCTGCTCGATGCACCAATCGTATTCCTCCGCGGTCTCACCCTTCCACGCGAATACGGGGACGCCGCGGGCGGCCATCGCCGCCGCCGCATGGTCTTGCGTCGAGAAGATGTTGCAACTGCTCCATTGCACGTCGGCACCCAGATCGATCAAAGTCTCGATGAGTACCGCGGTCTGCACGGTCATGTGCAGGCACCCCGCGATGCGCGCGCCCTTGAGCGGCTTCTCCGCCGAGTACTTGCGGCGGATCGACATCAACCCCGGCATCTCGTTCTCGGCGAGCATGATCGCCTTTCGCCCCCACGACGCGAGGGAGATGTCCTTCACCTTGTGACGCGGCTTGCTGGCGGTACTGGTCACTTTCAATGGCTCCTTCTCTTGGGCGGGCGCCGCGCGGCTCTGGCCGCGGGCGCCCCGGTTTCGTTGCTGCTCGATGAGCCCGGCCTCGCGCGGCGGGCTCGAATCATGAAAAGCTGCAAGCGGGCCACGCGCCCGCCGGCGTTCTTCATGCGGTAGCGATCCTCGACGGGGAGCAGCTCCACCTCGCCGAAGGGGCCGCGGCGAAACGCGGCCGCCAGCTCGTCCGGCTCCACGCCGAGACGAGAATCACCCAATTCCTCCCGCATCCATTCCTCCCGGTGCGGCAGGAACTCCGTGATGACGGCGACGCCGCCCGGCTTCAAGATGCGGCCGATCTCGCCCACGACAGGGGCGAACTCCGGTACGTGATGGAGCACCAGATTCGCGAACGCGGCGTCCGATTCGCCGGCGGCGAGCGGCAGCGCGTCCAATTCGCCGCGCCGGAACTCGATCTCGCCGGCGCCGGCGCTCGCGCGCTTCGCCTCTTCCAGCATGGCGTCGGAGTGGTCGACGGCGATCACGCGCCGGGCGCGCGGCGCGAGATACGACGCGAAGAATCCTGCGCCGCAGCCGAGATCGGCGACGACGAGGTCCTTCGCGGCCATCGCGGCGAGCGCCTCCGCGCGCAGCGTGCCGCGCTCGAGGTCCTCGCCGACGACCCGCCACGCGCCCGCCAAGCGGTCATGCGTGCGCCGGCTGCGTTCGCGCCGCACCTCCCGGATTCGCGCAAGCCCCTTGCGATCGCGCTCCGCAACCGGCAAGGCGCGAAAGGCATCCCGCACGTGGCGCCAAAGGCCGCGCGGCAATTCCGCGCCATTCGTCTCCGGTGTGCGACCGTCTTCGTCCGTGCCGTCCTCGTGGCTCGTTTCGCGAGCGAAGCGGTAGTACGTGAACGCGCCCTCACGCCGGTCCTGCACCACTTCCGCTTCGCGAAGGAGCGCGAGGTGGCGGCTTACTCGAGATTGGCCGAGCCCCGTGATCTTGCCCAACTCTTGAACGGAGAGTTCCTCCTCGTCGAGGAGCGCGAGCAGGCGCAAGCGGCAGGTGTCCGCGAACATCTTCAGGAGCTTCGGCAGGTCGCTCGCCATGGAGCTATATCAGCATATCAGGATATCCAGATAAAGCACTTTTTGGCAAACCTGGCGCCGGCCCCAAACAAAAGCTTCGCAAGGGCAGACCGCCGCGCCGCGCCGCCGGGCGGGCACGCCGCTTCGGGAGTGTTCCTCCCCCGCGGGCAGAGATTGCGCGTTTCACCCTCACGCAGGTGTCCCTAGAATCCCGCGCGCGCCCTGTAGCCACTAGTCCTGGAATCCGCGAAGGAGAGATGCAAGTGGCCAAGACGATCGAGAATCTGCTCAGCGAGGAGCGGCGGTTTCCCCCGCCCACGGCTTTCGCCCGCGCGGCGATCGCGCAGCCTGGGATCTTCGAGCGCGCGGACGCGGATTACTTGCGCTTCTGGGAGGCGGAGGCGGAGCGGCTCCAGTGGCGGGAACGTTGGCGGCAGGTGCTCGACGACTCGAAGGCGCCGTTCTATCGCTGGTTCACGGGCGGCAAGCTGAACGTGACCGAGAGCTGCCTCGACCGCCACCTCGCAACGGCGGGCGACCGGGTCGCCTATTACTGGGAGGGGGAGCCGGGAGACAAGCGCACCCTCACCTACCGCGAGTTGCACGCGGAAGTGTGCCGCCTCGCGAACGCGCTCAAGTCGCTCGGCGTGAGGAAAGGGAACACCGTCGCCATCTACATGGGGATGGTGCCCGAGCTGCCGATCGCGCTCCTTGCGTGCGCCCGCATCGGCGCGCCGCACTCCGTCGTCTTCGGCGGCTTCTCGGCGGAGTCGCTCGGGGAGCGCATCCGCGATGCGGGCGCGGTCGCCGTCATCACGGCGGATGGCGCGTGGCGGCGCGGGCGCGTCGTGCCCCTCAAGGAGAGCGTGGACGAGGCGCTCGCGAACGCGCCGACCGTGCGCCACGCGATCGTGCTCCGGCGCGCCGGCAACGAAATCCGCATGCGCGCGGGGCGCGATCATTGGTACCACGAGATCGTGCCGAAAGCCGCCGCGAGCTGCGCGCCGGAGCCGATGGATGCGGAGGATCTGCTCTTCATCCTGTACACCTCGGGGAGCGCCGGCAAACCGAAGGGGATCGCGCATACGACGGGCGGCTACCTCACGCAAGTCGCCGCGACGCACCGCTACGTTTTCGACATCAAGCCGGAGGATCGCTTCTGGTGCACGGCGGACTGCGGCTGGGTCACCGGCCACAGCTACGTCGTGTACGGCCCGCTCGCGAACGGCGCGACGAGCCTCATCTACGAAGGCACCCCCGACTTTCCCGACAAAGACCGCTGGTGGAAGCTGATCGCGGACTATCGGGTCACGATCCTCTACACCGCGCCGACCGCGATCCGTACCTTCATGAAATGGGGAGACGATTACCCGCGGCGCCGCGACCTGTCGAGCCTGCGCCTGCTCGGGAGCGTCGGCGAGCCGATCAATCCGGAAGCTTGGATGTGGTACCACGCCACGATCGGAGGCGGCCGCTGCCCGATCGTCGACACGTGGTGGCAAACGGAGACGGGAGCGATCCTCATATCGCCCTTGCCGGGGATCACCACCGCGAAGCCCGGCTCCGCGACGAGGCCGCTCCCGGGGATCGCCGCCGACGTCGTCGATGAGCACGGCCGCTCCGTGCCGCTCGGCGGCGGTGGCTATCTCGTCATCCGGCGCCCTTGGCCCGCGATGCTCCGCACGATCCACGGCGCGCCGGAGCGATATCTCGACGTCTATTGGCGGCGCTTCCCGGGACTCTACTTTCCCGGCGATGGCTGCAAGCGCGATCTCGACGGCTACTACTGGCTTCTCGGGCGCGTCGATGACGTCATGCTCGTCTCCGGCCACAACATCTCCACGACGGAGGTCGAGTCGGCGCTCGTCGCGCACCCGGCGGTCGCGGAGGCCGCCGTCGTCGGCCGCGCGGATCCGATCACCGGACAAGCGATCGCCGCCTTCGTGGTGCTCAAGGCCGCGGTCGCGGGCGATGATGCGCTGATCACCGCGCTCCGCGACCACGTGGCGCGCAAGATCGGCGCGGTCGCGAAACCGGCATCCATCGTCTTCACGGAGGACCTGCCGAAGACTCGCTCCGGGAAGATCATGCGCAGGCTGCTCCGCGACATCTCCGAGGAGCGGAAGCTCGGGGATGTCACCACCCTCGCGAACGCGGACATCGTCGAGACGATCCGTGGTCGCGCCGCCCACTCCCCCCCCTCGGAATAAGCGACCTCCCCCACCGCGCCATCCTCCGGGACGCCGGAATTCGGCGCGCCGGAGCGGCCTACCGCTCATGGGCGCGCCGAGAATGCCGATCATCTTTGAAGCGGCGCACTGTTTCTTCGGGCGGCGGCCGGAGGGTGTCTCGCGCGACTGGAGGATCGCATCTCATGACCGGCGACACGCTGCCCGCTCCCCTCGCTCGCGAGACGCCGCCCCAGGCGCGCCTGCGCGGTCGCCGCCTACTCTGGATCCTCGGCTCGGTCTATTGTTGCGCGATCCTCGGCTGGTATTTCCTCGGCTACTTGCGCTCGCTCGAGCGCTTCGAAGAGCCGATTCTCCGCGTGTTGCCGGGACTCCGGCGTCTCTGGGAAAGCGCCGGCTGACATGGCGCCTGCGCTCGGCGCGCTCCTCGGGCTCCTCTTCGTCGCCGCCTGCGCGGGTTGGGGGTGGGCGCTGCTCTCCGCGTGTGGCCGCCGGCCATCCGCAGATCCGGAGCGTGCGCTCGCCTATCCGCTCGCCGGCTTGTTCGCGGCGGCGGCGCTCGCGAGCGTGCTCTGGATCGCGGGCGGCTTCCGCGCGGAATTCGCTTGGGCGATCGTCGCCGCGGGGCTTTGCCTCGCGGCGCGCGGATGGATGCGCGACGGCAGGTCCGCCTGGCGCGACTTCCGTGCGGCGGGCGGCACGAAGCGCTCGATCTGGCTCCCCGCGCTGCCCGCGCTCCTGATCGCGATTCCCGCGCTCCTCTCCCCCGACACTTCGTGGGACAGCGACACCTTTCACCTGATCGTGCCGCGCGATGCCGCGGAGCACGGCAGCTTGCCTCTCCTCGTCGACGACCTGAACTTGCTCAATCTCTTCACGAGCCACACCTGGATCGGCTGGGGCTACCTGCTCGCGGGGCTGCGCTGCGACGCCGCGGGGCGCGTGATCTTCGCGGCGACCGCGCTGCTCGCGCTCCTCCTTGCGACGAGGCGCGTCGCGCGCAATTTCCATCCGCGCCTCGGGCTCATCGTCTGGCTGCTCGCGCTCTACACTCCGGCGTGGATCGTCCAATGGGGCAGCGCCATGGTGGATCACATGGTCTTTGCGCTCAGCGCCTGCGGCCTCGCGCTGCTCGCGCCGCGCATCGGCGAAAGACGCATGCTCGCGCTCGGGTTTTGCGCGCTCGGGCTCGCCGCGGCGAGCAAGCACTGGGGCGTGTTCTCCGCGCTGGCGCTCGCGGCCGTGTGGTGCGGGGAAGCGCTTTTGGCCCGCTCGGCGCGGCCGCTCCATCTCGCACTCCTCCTCGGCGCTTGCTGCGTCGCGGGCGCGCTCCCCTGGTTCGTGAAGAACGAATGGACCCTCGGCAATCCGCTCGCCGTCGCTCCCGGCGACGAGGACCCGGTCGCGATGGCGCGACACCGCCTCTTCGCCCACGACGTGCTGCCAGTCGTGACGATGCACCCGGAGTCTCGCGTTCTCGACGGCTGGTATCCCCTCAGCGTGCTTCGCCGCATCGCTTCGGGGTTTCCTTGGACGAGCGCCCTCTCGCCGCTCCTCTTTCTTTGGATTCCCTTCGCCTGGCGCCTGCGCGGGCAGCTCGCGCCGTGGCGGCGGGCGCTCTGGGGCGGGCTAGTCGCCTTGTTCGCACTCTTCGTGCTCGCGCTCCCCGGCGTGAACCAGGACTCCCCGCCCCGCTACTTCTTGAATCTCGCGGCCTGGGCTTACTTCGCCGCCGCGCTCGGTTGGCACGAGTGGGCCGGCGCGAGTCCGCGCCGCGCGCGGGCCGCATGGCTCCTCTTCATCGCGGTGAGCTTGCCGACCGTCGGACTCGCAGGCGCGCGCGCGCTCAGGAGGATGCCGCTCGTGGCCGGCACGGAGAGCCTCGCGGAATTCTGGGAGAAGCGCGATGCCGCGGCGCCGCTCTTCGCCACCGTGAATCGCACGTTCGGCCCGGCGGACAAGCTGTTCGTGATCGGCGAGCGCGTGATCCTGCTCGAGATTCCGAGGCGCCAGTTCGTGCGCGCTTACCAGGCGCACTGGGCCGCGGTCACTACGGCGGAGGAGCTGCGGGCCGCGTGGGACCAATGGGGCATCACGCACGTCCTCGTCAACGATTGTCCTGGGGAGCTTTGGCAGCGAGGCGTGCTCCGCGAGTGGTTCACGGAGGCTGGAGGAGCGCTTCGCGGCTGGGAATTGCTCGAGGAAAACAGGCGCTCGTGCCTCTATCGCCGGGCGGGCACGCGTGCGGCAGGCCAAGCGGCGCTGCCGGCAGCGCAAGCGGCCGAAAGCCCCGTGCTAATCGCCGAACCGTCCTTCGTGATTCGCGCACTCATAGGCGAACAGGAACATTAGGCGCGCGATCGCTTCCATTTTCGACGGGTCCACGAGTTCCACGTCATCTCGCTCCGTGTGATACTCCGAGTGCATGCCGCCGAAGATGAAGCACGCGGGAATGTTCCTCGCGATGAACGCTTCCTGGTCGGAGCGATTCATGTACTGGGCCATACCCTCTGGATTCAGGAAGATCCCGAAGCGGCGCGCGACCCCCTCGACGATGTCGTTCAGCTCCTTGAAGCGGTCGAGCTTGCCGAAGTACATCGCGCGCGGCTCGTTCCGAGAGATCATGTCGATGTTCAGCATGCAGCGGATCTTCTCCAACGGAAACGTCGGGTGCGCGACGAAGTAGCGCGACCCCAAGAGGCCCTGCTCCTCGCCGTCGAACGACATGAAGATCACCGTACGCTTCGTGGCGATCTTGTGGCTCGCGAACGCCTCCGCGACTTCGAGGATTCCGGCCGTGCCGGAGGCGTTGTCATCGGCGCCATTGTGCAGCTCGCCGGGCTTGCCGCGCGTGAGCTGCGGGTTCTTCGCGAAGCCGATGTGATCGTAGTGCGCGCCGATCACGATCGCTTCCTCCTTGAGCTTGGGATCGCTGCCGCGGTGGATCGAGATGATGTTGCGGCCGCGCCCGTAGGTGAAGCCCTTGCGGGCGACTGCAAGCTCCACGTGCACGTCCTTGAGCGGGCCCGCGGGGGTCTTCGCGGCGGGCTTTCCCTTGTCGGCGCGCGGGAGCGTCATGCCGCCCTTCTTCAGCAGCGACTCCGCGGTTTCGCGCGAGAGGCGGAGCACCGGGAGCGTGCAGAGCGGCGCATCCTCAGCGAGGAATACCGGCCACGATTCTTTCTTCGGAGCCTCCGCCTCGGGCTCGGTAGGCAGAACGAGCCACGCGGTTGCTCCAGCCTTCGCGAGCGTTGCACTGAAGGTGCGCGTACGCTCGTTCTGGTCCGCGCCCGGCGGCTCCGGAGCGATCACGATGCGCCCCTTCGCCTCCGCGGGAATCTCCGGCGCGACGCCGGGCAGCCACGGCTGCGCCGCTAGCAAGTAGCAGCCGCCGCGCGCTTCGCCTTCTTTCGATTCCAAGGCCGGAACGAAATCCTCGAGGAATCGATAGGACTTCGCTTTCGGGTCTCTTGGCTTCTTGCCGGCGGCGAGCAGGTTGACCTCTTCGAGCGGTCCCGTCCGCGGCTGCTTCTGGAGCGGGAATCCCTGGAACCACGTGCCCGCATCGCCGCCGGGCTCGAGCTCGAGTTCCTCGAGGTGGCGCTGCACGTACTTCGCGGCGAGGCGGCCGCCCGGCTCCCCCGTGTCGCGGCCTTCGTAAGCATCGGAGGCGAGGACCGTGACGTGCTCCAAGCACTCGCGCGCGGTGATCGAGCGCAGCGCTTTTTGGACTTCGGGGGGCCAATCGTGCTTGGGTGGAGCGGCGGCGCCAAAGAGCGCGGCGGCGAGCGCCGCGAGAAGGGCGAGCGCGAGCAAACATGGCGGTGGCGCCTGGCCGCCGGTGCGAGAGGACCGCGGCGCGCTGCGGCGCGCGCGTCTAGCCAGCGAACGAGCGCGGCGCTCGCTCGTTCCGGGTTTAACGCTCGCGGTAGACGATGCGGCCCTTGTTGAGATCATACGGCGAGAGATGCACGGTCACCGTGTCGCCCGGCAGGATCCGAATGTAGTTCTTTCGCATCTTGCCGGAGATGTGCGCGAGCACGATGTGCCCGTTCTCCAATTTCACTCGGAACAAGGCGTTGGGGAGCGCTTCGCTCACCACCGCCTGCACTTCGATCGCTTCTTCTTTCGCCACCTAGAATGCGCTCCATCCTGTCGCCGCCCGTAGCCGTACTTCGGGAATCGCCCGCGGGAAGACAGCGCGTAACCTTAACCCCCCACGGGAGCGAGTGCTACAGGAGTTCCACGCGGCCGCGGCGCGCGGAGACATCGACTTGCAGGCGGCGCTCGCCGCGGAGGAGGTGCGTGATCGCGACCGCGAGGGCATCCGCCGCGTCGTGCGGGCGCGGCGGCGCGGGCAATCCGAGCAGCCGACTCACCATCGCTTGGACCTGGACCTTCGCGGCGCGACCGTTGCCGGTGACCGCCATCTTGATCGTGGCGGATGGATACTCCGCAATGCGCTTTCCTGCCATCGCGCCCGCGAGGATGCAGACGCCGCGCCCCTCCCCCGCGAGCAGCGCGCTCTTCGCGCTCTTCCCGTGGAAGACCTCCTCCACGGCGATCGACTCCGGCCGCAAGCGCTCGATCACCGCCGTCAGCCCCCGATAGATCTCGCGGAGTCGGTCGGCATGGGGCTCCGCCGTCGTGCTGTGGATCGCGCTGTGCTCCACGAGAAGGAGCCGCGAGCCGCTGAGATCCACCACGCCCCAACCGACGTTCGCCAAGCCGGGATCGATGCCGAGGACGCGGCGAGGTCTCGTCTGCGAGCTATTCATGGCCGTGCGAGTCCCTCTTTCGGAGCAGGATTCGAATCGGGACCTCGCTGAAGGGCAAGTGCTCGCGGAGGCGGTTTTCGATCGCGCGCAGGTATTGCTTCGAGAACGCCGCGGGATCGTTCACCTTGAGCACGATCGTGGGGGGCAGCACGGAGACCTGCGTGCCGTAGAGGATCTTGGGCTCTCGTTTTCCCCGTATCCGCGGCCGCTGCCCGCTCTGCGCATCCTCGAGCGCGCGGTTCAATTCGCCGGTTCCGACGCGCGACTGGGCTTGCTTCGCTAGCGATTGCGCGACCCCGATCGCATCGAATACGTTGCGCGAATCCTTCGCCGAGATGAAGACGACGGGCGCGAACGGCAGCCCGGCGAGCGTCTTTCCGAGGTATTTCTCGTATTCAGCGGTGGTCGTGCGCTCCACGGCGAGATCCCATTTGTTCACGATGATGACGCAGGCGCGCGAGCGGTCGACGATTTCCGTAGCGATTCGCTTCTCGATCTGCGACACGCCGGCGGCGGCATCGATGAGGAAGAGCGCGACGTCGCAGCGCTCGATCGCCTCGATCGCGCGCACCTGCGCGTAGAAGTCGACGTCGCCGGCGATTTTCGCTCGCTTCTGCATCCCGGCGGTGTCGATCAGCAGAAACTCCGCGCCATCTTTCGAGAGGCGCACGTCGACGGCGTCGCGCGTCGTGCCGGGGGTGTCGCTGACGATCACGCGCTCCTCGCGGAGGAGCGCGTTCACGAAGGTCGACTTGCCCGCGTTGCGGCGTCCGACGATGGCGATCCTGAGCGCGGGCGGTTTCCACGCGGTGCCCGCGGCGAGGTTTTTCAGCACGGCGGCTCGGAGCGCATCGAGGCCTTCGCCGTGTTCCGCGGAGATCGGGAGCGGATCGCCGAGGCCGAGGGAATGGAACTCGGCCGCGCCAAGCCGGCCTTCGGCGCTCTCGCTCTTGTTGGCGGCGACCAAGACGGGAAGCTCGAGCCGGCGCAAGCGGTCGGCGATCTCGCGATCGACTGGCTGCATCCCGGCGCGCGCGTCGACCAGGAAGATGAGGAGCTGTGCCGTGGCGATCGCGGCATCGATCTGCGCGTGGATGCTCGGGTGGAGATCTTGGCGGTCGACGATCCCGACGCCGCCGGTGTCGATCAGCTCGAACGCGGTCCCATCGAAGTCGATCTCGACGGCGACGCGGTCGCGGGTCACACCCGGCTCCGGATGCACGATGCTGACGCGGCGCCTCGCGAGGCGATTCAGGAGCGTGGACTTGCCGACGTTGGGACGGCCGACGATCGCGACGACGGGCTTCATGGCGCCGCGCCTTCCTCCGCGGCCCACGCGGCGGCCATCCCGCTCGCAAGGACGTAGAGGAGCGCGAGGAGGGTCTTGCCATCCTCGATCTCTCCGCCGAGGAGGCGATCGCGAAGCGCATCGAGGGTCAGGCAGCGCACGTCGAGGGATTCCTCGGCGTCGAGTTTTTGGCGGCCGCTCTCGAGGCCGGTCGCGAGGAAGAGGTGCATGCGTTCGTCGGTGACGCCGGGTGCGGGATAGAAGGTGAGTAGATGCCGGAGCGACCGCGCGCGATAGCCGGTCTCTTCCTCCAGCTCGCGCGCCGCCGCCGCCGCGGGCTCCTCGCCGGGATCGAGCGTGCCGGCCGGCAGCTCGAGGAGCGGGCCGCCGACGGTGGTCCGGTATTGCTCGACGAGCACGACGCGGCCGTCCGCGAGGATCGGCAGGATCACTGCCGCGCCGGGGTGGCGGAGGATCTCCCGGCATGCTTCCGTGCCGCCGGCGAGGCGCTCGATCACCCGCGTCAAATTGAAGCGCAGCCCCTGGTGGAGCACGCGCTCCGAAAGGCGTTCCGGGATCTCCATCGTCCTTGGATCTCGTTTTCGTGGATCGAGTTTCGCGGTCAGGAAACGTCGCCCGGTCCGGCGCCCGCGCTCGCGACGGGCGCGGCTTCCGCGGCACGGAGCGCGACCATCAAGACGGAGAGGTCCGCCGGCGTGATGCCGGCGATGCGCCGCGCCATCCCGAGCGTGCGCGGGCGGAAGCGCGTGAGCTTCTCCACCGCTTCGCGCCGAAGTCCGGTGACACGCTGGAAGTCCATCTGCGCGGGCAGGCGCCACTCCTCCAAGCGCCGCAGCTTTTCCGCGTGGTCGAATTGGCGCTCGATGTATTTCTCGTAGCGCGCCTCAATGACGACCTGCTCGCGCACATCGGGAGCGAGGCCCCATGTCTCGACGTCCGGATGGAGCGCGACGACGTCGGCGAAGCGCGCGCCTGGACGGCGGAGATGGTGGAGGAGCGGGTGCGGTCCGGAGCGGATCTCCTCCAAGCGCATGAGCGTGCGCGCGATCGCCTCGCGGCGCGCGCGCACGTCGTCCGCCTGCGCGCGCGTGACGAGCCCCAGACGCTCCCCCTTCTCCGCGAGCCGGAGGTCCGCATTGTCGAAGCGCAGCGTGAGACGATACTCCGCGCGCGCCGTGAACATCCGATACGGCTCGCGCGGGTCGCAGCGGACGAGGTCATCCGCGAGCACGCCCATGTAGGCCTCGTCGCGCGCGAGGATGAACGGCTCTTCCCCGCGCGCCGCGAGGACGGCGTTCACGCCGGCGAGGAAACCCTGCGCGCCTGCTTCCTCGTAGCCGGAGGTGCCGCAGATCTGGCCCGCGAGATAGAGCCCCGGGAGCGGGCGCGATTCGAAGGTCAGCTCGATCTGGCGGGGCGGGAAGAAATCGTACTCCACGGCGTACCCGTAGCGCAGGAACACGGCGTTCTCCAGCCCTGGAATCGCGCGGATCACCAGTTCCTGCACGTCGGCGGGCAAGCTCGTCGAGACGCCGTTCACGTAGATCGAGTTGGTCGAGAGGCCCTCGCGCTCCAGGTGTACCGTGTGGGATTCGCGCGCGGCGAAGCGCACGACCTTGTCCTCGATCGAGGGGCAATAGCGCGGGCCGATCCCTTCGATCTGACCGCTGTACATGGGCGAGCGATGGAGGTTCGCGCGGATCACGTCGTGTACGCGCGCGTTCGTGCGGGTCACGTGGCACGGAATGAACGGGCCGCGCGGCGGCGGAAGGTAGT
Organism: Planctomycetota bacterium; assembly: GCA_022616235.1. Classification (GTDB taxonomy): domain Bacteria; phylum Planctomycetota; class UBA8108; order UBA1146; family JAKEFC01; genus JAKEFC01. The sequence goes on along the minus strand of JAKEFC010000148.1, from coordinate 144 downwards.
TGCTGAACCCGCAAGGCTCCGGGTCGGAGGCTTGCTCCTCGGTCCTGTCCCATGCGATCGACTCCGCGGCGAGGCGCGGCGGCGTGCCGGTCTTCAGGCGCCCGGTCTCGAAACCGAGCGCGGTGAGCGATGCGGTGAGGCCGT
>JAKEFC010000147.1 GCA_022616235.1 Planctomycetota bacterium | reverse complement strand
GCCGAGGCGTATTGATGGAGAAATACGTAGAGGCGGCTCGACGAAGACAGGCGGCGCCGCAGTCGACCGAAGGCAGGCGGCATTTTGAAACGTGCTCTAATTACACGCGGGCGGTGCCGCGCAGTCGAGCGCGTCGGCGGTGGGATCGGGACCGCAAACGACGGGGCCCGGTGCCGGCAGAGGCGGCCCGGAGCTGAACGCCCAAGCGAGCAAGTACAACGCATCGACGAGGGCCTGCACCGCGCCGTTGTCGTCGCTGTCGGCCGCATCGAAGCACACGGGATCGGCACCGGCGTTGAACTGCCAGTTGAGAATGAACACCGCGTCGAGGAGCGAGGCGAACACCCCGCTTCCGTCCGCGTCTCCGCGCAAGAATCCGCCGCCGAGCGGAGCAAGGGACACGGTTCCGTTCTCGAGCGCAGGAAAGTATTCCGACGCGTCGTCAGTAATGCTGGTTTCGATGTCAGGCTCGCCGAGCGTGCTGCTCCACGAAAGCTGGGTCGTGGTGCCGCTCTCGTTGCCGAGCAAGGCCGCCGGCACTGCTTCGTAATCGAAGACCAAGAGTTCGGTCGGCTCGCCGCAGGTGAGGTACTCGCTTCCCGTGCCACTCATGATCGCAGACACCCAGATGCCGTCGGCACCATCGTCTGGATCTAAGTCCGAGAAGCAAAAGTCCGGACCGTCGCCATCGTTCAATGCCTGCAATCCCGTGCCCAACGCGAATTCGAGCACGGCGAGCACGGCGCCGTCGTGCGCCAAGCCCAGCGAAAACCCATAGATCTCAGTGGGATAGAAACCGGCGGCAACATCTTCGTCCAAAGTCACGGTCACGGAGAACTCCGCCTCGCCCGTCGCAGGATCGTAGAGCGCCGTGGGGCTGCTCGCAGTGAGGGTGAAGTCCTGTGCGTGAGCATTTGGCAACCAAACGGCGACGATCGCGGCGGTCGCCGCGGCAAGAGGCAACGCAGATTTCGCAACCCCCTTCATGGGCCCCATCCTCTCCGATGCGACAAGGCAACCTCGCCGCATGACGCGACTGGTTTCGCTTCAGCATGACGCGGGCAGAGTCTCGAGATTTTTTGTGTGGAGGAACGCAGGCGGCGCGGCGGCCGAAGTGCGGCCGCGCGCGCGCAGGTTGGGATTTCGAAGCCGAGGAGAGAAAAAAGGGAGAGGAAGTCTTAGTTCCCCGAAAGAGTGATTTGGGCTGTAAACGTTTCCAATCCTCCTTCAACACACGACTGGGGGGGAACGCCCTTCCTCTCCGCCGTCATCCATCCCTGAGGCTTCTCTGTTGAAACCCTGCTGAACCCGTGGAGCAGTCCTGTGTGCGCTCGGCTTGGGGCGCATCCCGGCTGCTCAGGCTCGCTGTGCGTCCGAGATCAAAGTCGCTTGGCGGATGCGTCGCATTCGGATGCAATCGCGCCGCCTGGCCTCCGATCGTCCCCCCCCGAAAGGAACTCCGGCCGCGGCTCCTGCTTCGAGGCCCGGAGCACGGCCCGGAACGCGGTCATGACGTGCCTACCCAGTTTCCCGGCAGGCGTTCAGACCCAGATGGCTCACATCGCCGGCACGCAGCTTTGCAGCCGGCAGCAGCCCGAGTTCGCTATGTCTTCTACGCGCTTTTTGCCCATGCGGCGATCCGAAGCGCCCTCCGGATACCGCAGATCAAACCGTCGATTTTGCAGTACAAAGGCCCATTGTAGCCCTCGATCTCCGGTCCGCAACCGGGGATTTTCCATTGTCCTGCCGAGTCCTTCCGCTCAGATGCGACGCCGCCGACCGCGCGCGCACAGCCTGCCGCGCGCGCCGGCGCCCGGAGGCAACGCCATGCCCGCGCGCGAAAAGATCACAGTCATCGCCGCCGCCTGCAACGAGGCGGAGCAAGCGGCCGCGTGGCTGGAGCACCTGGAGTGGGCAGACCGCGTCGTGGTCGCCGACAGCGGCTCCGTCGATGGCACCCCGGAGATCCTCCGGCGCGGCGGAGCCGAGGTGATTCCGCTCGCCGCGAGCCCGCGGCCGCTCATCCACGCCGCCAAGAATCGCGCGCTCCAAGAAGTTGACAACGGTTGGATCCTCGATCTCGACCTCGATGAACGCGTGACCCTCGCGCTCCGCGACGAATTGCTCCAGCACGCCGCCGCGGCATCCGCACCCGTTCCGAACGCCGCGGTCGCCTATCGCGTTCCATTTCATCATTACGTCTTCGGGCGCTGGCTCCGCCACGGCGGCTGGCGCGACCGCCACTTGCGCGTCTATCGCGCGGGGCTGCTCGCCTACCCGGAGGATCGCGCGCATTCGACGCCGATCGTGCAGGGAGAAATCGGAGATCTCGCGGGAGCGATCGTGCATTTCGCGCACCCGTGCCTGCACGACTTCCTCGTGAAGATGAACCGCTACACGACGGCGGATGCGCCCCTGATCCGCGCTCACGGCAAGGGCGGCCTCCGCAATCGCGCGCAGCTCCCGGCGCGGCGGCTGCGCTGGCTCGCCGCCTCCGGGTCGATGTTCTGGAACCGTTACGTGAAAGCGCGCGGTTTCCTCGATGGAATGCCGGGATTCCTCGCGGCGGCGCTCCTCTCTACTTACGTATTCGTGGAGCAGGCGAAGGTCTGGGAGTTGGAGCACGGCCGCGAGCGGGAGAGCGCGGCCGGGGATCGCGCGTGAGCGATCCCGCGCGGAGCGCGAGCGGCCGGCGGAGTGCAGCGCGAAATCCCCAGGCGCTACGCGCGCACTGGCCGTGGGCGCTCGCCGCCTCCGTGTGGGCGGTGCTCGTGGCGAAGGCCGCGCGCGAGCTTCACGGCGGCAACGACTTCACGATCCTCCATGCGGCGGCCGCGCGCGTGCTCGCCGGCGAGACCCTCTACGGCCCGGGGGACGCGTACATGTATCCGCCGCCCTGCGCCGTCTTGCTCGCGCCGCTCGCGCTCCTGCCGGCGACCGCGGCCGGGGTCCTCTGGGCGCTCGGCAAGGCGGCGCTCCTCCACGCTGCAGCCGCGATCTTCCTCGCGCGCGCGCGTCTCGCTCCCTGGACGCGCCGCGCGCTCATCGCGCTCTCGCCGCTCCTCGTCTATCGCTTCGCCGAGTCGGATCTCGCGACCGGGAATACGAACATCTACTTGCTCGCCGGGATCGCCGGCGCCATCCCGCTCATCGAGCGCGGCGCTTCGCTCCGCGGCGGCGCTCTGCTCGCGCTCGTCTCGACGGTGAAGCTCGCGCCGCTCTACATCGCGGGAGGGCTCGTCGCGGCGCGCCGCCAGCGGGCGGCGTGGGCCCAATGCGCCTGCGCCGCGCTCATCCTGCTCGCTGCCTCCGCGGCGCTGCCCGGCGGCGTCGCGGCGGCATGGCGCGGCTTCCTCGCGAACTCCGAAGCGGTGCGCGGCGCTCCCGCGGCGCGCGAGGACGACCCGGCGCGCGGGTATCTTCCGGGGCAGTCGCTCCGTCCATTCATCCATCGCTATCTCACCGATTCCGACGCGACCGCGCACGACGGCGAGCGCGTCACGCTCAACGTCGCGTCTCTGAGCGCGGCGCAGGCGGAGTGGATCTACCGCGCCTGCGCGGTCCTAATGGGATTCGGCGCGCTCCTCGCCGCGCGCGGGCGCGATCTCCGCTGGACGATCGCCTGGACCCTCGCGGCGATGCTCCTCATCTCTCCCTACTCGCGGAAGGCGCACTTCGTACTCCTCCTGCCGGCGCTGCTCCTCGTCGTGGAGTCGATCCTCGCCGCGCGCGGCACGCGGCGCGCGGCGCTCGCGTGGCTCGTTCTCTCCATCGCGCTCGCGCAGCTCACCGCGCCCGCGCTCGTGGGGCGCGCGGCGGCGAGCTGGCTGCTCGGCGCGGGCGTCGTGCTCCTTTCCGCAGTGGCAATTCTCCCCGCGATGTGGATGATCCGCGGCGAGCATGACCGCCGGTGACGGATCCACGACGACTCCACGCGAGCACGGAGCATGGCGCGCGTTCCTGCGCGTGCTCGCTTTCGCGCGCCCGCATTGGCGCCGCATCGTGTTCGCGGTCGTGCTCATGGCGGTTTACGCGGGGGCGAGCAGCATCCGCGTCGGCATGGTGGGGCTCCTTTTCGATGGCGTGATCGTGCCGGCGGACCCGGCGGCGGGGCCGGGCAAGGTGCTCGGCTTCTACCGCGCGTACGTGGAGCCGTTCGTGCCGCTGCCGCTCGAGCTGCG
>JAKEFC010000014.1 GCA_022616235.1 Planctomycetota bacterium | reverse complement strand
GCGGCAGCCCCTCGAAGAGCGGGAACAACGCGCCTCGCCACTCCGCGCGCCGCCCGCCGCTCTCGCGGTCGAGGCTCGCGCGGAGCTGCTCGAGCGCGCGGTGGAGGTGCGTGCGCACCGTCCCGGCCGGGATCCCCTTCCGCGCGGCGATCTCGGTCGGCGTCAGATCCAGGAAGAATCGGTGCAGCACCGTCGAGCGGTACGGCTCGTCGAGTTGCAACACGTGCCGGATGAGCTTCTGTTGCAATTCCAGCCACTCGACCGTCGCGTCTTCCTCGGGGAGCGCTTCGCGCATTGCGCCCTGCGGCTCGCACCGCTCTCGCACGCTCCGCGATCGGTGTACGCGTGCGGCGATGTTGCGCACCACACGCTTCAGCCACGTGACCTCCGCGCCCCGCACCACGGGCGGCCGCTCCATTGCGGCGAGCCAGGTCTGCTGCACGACGTCCTCCGCCAAGTGCGCGTCCGACACGAGTTCCCGCGCAAGCCCCCGCACCCATCCGGCGTGCGCGAGCAGCTCTTCGATCGTCATCGCCTTCGAGTCCACTGCCCGCGCCACCTCTCGTCTCCCCTGATGATGAGTTCCCCGAGGCTACCCTCCCGTTTCACAAGGAGCGAGGCGGCCATGCCAGGCGGCGCGCCTCGCGCGCCGCGTCACCGGCCGGAACGGTCGTTGGAGCCGCGGCGGGGTCCTAAGGTCGCGCGGTGCGCTCGAGGCTCGCATCTTTTCGGCGCCACGAGAGAAGCAGGAATTCGTCGCGTGGTCGGAAGTGCGTTATATTTCAATAGTTCTGGTATTGAAGTGTGGACTGGCAACAGGTCGGCGGCGGGCGAGGCGACGATCGCCGATGACTATCGAAGGGTTTGAAGAGAACCGATGAGCACAGTTGCGGCTCCGCTGCGATCGCGAACAACTCAGCAATCGTTCTGCCACGCGCACGCGCGCGTCGCCGCCAAATGGCGCTGCAGCGAGTGCGGCAAGGCCTTCTGCGAGCCGTGCATGACTTCTGCGGCCGCGGACCGCGCGGCGAAAGACTCTTGTCCCATCTGCTGCGGGTTTTGCCGGAGCCTCGTCCAGAGCGGGCCGAAGATTCCGGCAAGCTTCGGTGAGATCGTGTGCGGCAGCTTCGCCTATCCGCTCGGGGGAAGCGGCATCGCGCTCCTCATCGGCGGCGTTATCTTCTTCGCAGTCTTGAGGGTGCTCGCGCTGTCGCCGTTCTTGTTCGTTTTCGCCATGGTGACTGGCGCGGGATACTTCGTATCCTATTGTTTCAAGGTGTTGAACAGCTCCTCCGGTGGAGAAGCGAACATGCCGGACTGGCCGGAATTCGCCACTTTCTATGACAGTATCTTCCTGTCGTTTCTGCAGTTCATGTTCATCGCCGCGCTCTGTTTCGGGCCAGCAGGAGTCGCGCTCGGAGTTCTCGGGTCGACTCCACTGGGCATCGCCGCTTGCGCACTACTCGGCCTCGCCGGTGCCATCTACTTCCCGATGGCGCTGCTCTCGGTCGCTCTACACGGCTCGATCCTCGGTGCGTGGCCCGACGCGGTCCTGCCAGGCGTTGCCGCCGCACCGGCGCCCTACATTGGGATCTGCGGCATCCTCGGCGCGACTTTGTGCGTGAGCTGGACCTTCCTCGCCGTGATCGATCCCCGCGTGCCCTACGTCGGCGCGGCCATCAGCGGCTTCGCATCGCTCTACCTGATGACCGTCCAAATGCGCCTCCTCGGAATGCTCTACTTCAAGTACGAAGAGCGAATCCCCTGGTTCAAGTAGCGTAAGCCTCTCCTCGATCGGTACTTTCGGAATTGCGCCCGCATCAATCGCCCGCGTTGCCACGCCGGCTTTCCATCTCCGCCGGCCACAATTCCGATCTCGCGGTCGCACGTAGGCGGTTGCGGACTACAATGCTCGACGACACGCCATCACTCGAAGCCCGGAGCACGTAGTCTTGAAGCGCTCGACTCCGGAGGGACAAGTACGAAACATGATGAAGACCCCCCGGGTGCTCTTCTTACTGGTCGGGGCATGGTCGTTGCTCGTCACGTGCAGCGTCTTGCACGCAAGAGTCGCCTACCCTCAGGTCACTTGCCAGCCGGAGTGGCACGCTTCCGCTTCCGGTAAGTTTCGCCTATTCGTGGATCCCACCAATCCATTGGGTAAAGGTGATGCTCACTACCGGATGCTCGAGGGCGAGCGTGAGGTCTGGAAGAGCACTCGCCACTACACCCTCCACGATGTGGCGGTCGCCGATGATGGCTCCGTCGCCGGATGGGCGTACCTGAGTGGGCGCTTCTCGACTGGCAATTGTCTCTTGGTGCTCCTCGCGCCGGATGGGTCCGAGCGGCGCATCGAAGCGCATGAGCAGGCACGTCGTGACTGGGTCTGCGCCTCGGATGGTCTGCCCGCGTGCCATGGCATCTCGTTGTCTCGTCAATCTCCGTATGTCGTATTCGGTATGGAGTGCTCGCGCGTGCGCAACGATCGGCAAGAGGAGTATGCGGAATGGTGGGTGTTCGACTGCGCGACGGGCAGCGAGCGAGCGCGATTTCGACCGGACGACAAGCTCGATTTTCCGCCAGACTCGATGGTGATTTTCTCGCGGCCCCTGTTTGCGGTTCCGGGGCTGGACTTGCTCTTGAGTCAATCGTTCTGGCACGTCACCAATTCTCACCAGAAGGGCAGGAAAATATCGCTCTTCGACCTGGAAGGCGCCTGCGTCTGGAGCTTGGAGTTGCCATACGGCTCCTGGGACGCCAGCCCGAGCAGCGACGAGGGGAGTTTTGCTTTTGTCGAGAAGAAGACGGGCGCGGTTCGCACGTACAAAGTCACTCGCGCTGGGAAAGCCTGGACGGTGCAGGAATCGATCGCGAACGGCCCAGTGCCGACTTGCGAGCCTTCTGCGCCGGCGCCCGCAAGTCATCGGGGCGTATTCGCGGGAGCGCCCCTCGACGCCGTCGAACTCCGTCTCATCGGTGAAGTGCGGTTCCAGACGGATGCCGATGAGGCGGAGGACGACTTGGATTCAATCGGCGACTTCGTCATCGATGGCGACGACCGCTTTGGTTTCATCGGCAGGCGCGCCGGCGGCGATGCTCCGCGCGCACTCATTCGCGTGACTCCGGCCGGCACGATCGACAAGGAACTGCCGCTTGAATTGCTCGAACTCGAGGAGCCGCGAGGCACTCACGCTGCGTGGATCGACGGTGACCGCTGGCTCGTCCTCGCGGCGGGCGATTGGAAGACCCCATCGGCGAAGGCCTGGATCGCCGACCTCGAACGCGGCGCCGCACAACCCATCGAGCAGTTTGCCGCGGCGCATGTCGAACACGCGCTGGCGAGTGCGAGCGGAGAGTTCTGGGTGGTCACTTCGCAATCGATGGAATTCACGATTCGAGACGAGTTGGCAGGCTTCGATGCGGAGGGGCGCCGCAAGTGGGCGCAGCACAACGCCTATGGAAATGCCGTTCTGGGTTCTAGTCCCGAGGGCATCGTCCGTGCGCGGACCGGCGAAGTCGTCGCACTCATCAATATCTCCAACAAGCTCCAATTCTTCGATGGTACGGGTGCTCTCGCGAAGACGATCGACCTCGATGAATCTGTGGGCAGGAAGCCGAACTACCTCGCCGGAATCGCCTCGCACGGCGTGGAAGGGTTTCTGCTCTTAGACTTCAACGCGCCAGAGCCGATCCTTCACGTCGACGAGAGCGGTAAGCTGTTGCACGCATGGAATCCAAAGTACAAGGATGGCCGCGAGATCGAATTCGCGGGGCGCATGGCCTGCGACAGTAAGGGCACGATCTGGGTGTCGGACGCACGATCCTTGATCGCGCTCGATGCGAACGGCATCGAGGCCAAGGTCTTGAAGTGTGGCAAGACGCGTACGAGCCCGCGGGGAATTCGCGAAGTCGCTTACGACAGCCGCGGATGGTGCCATGTACTTTCCGAGACGCAGCGATCGGTGCACATCTACGACGAGGCGGGGACGGCGAAGCATCGTTGGATGCTCCCGCACGAAGAATTCGGGCGCGAGGACGATCCCCGCCAGATCGCGATCGATCGATCTTTGCAGGTGCACGTTGGGAGGAAGAACTACGACCGCAAACCGAGCACCTCCTACTTTCGCTTCGATGAATCAGGGCAGTCGCTTGAAGTCCGGACGATGCCATACGGGCTCGGAGGAATCGGGGAGGCTTGGCACTTCCGCCTCGGGGACGATCGGATCTGGGTCGAGGTAATCGACGCGGTACGACTCGTAGCCGAGAACGGCAGCGCTCTAGCAAGCATCCGGCGCTCCGAGCGAAACCGCTGGTTCGAGGACATCACGACCGTCGCCGTAGCACCGAATGGCTCGCTCGCCATCTTGGGTCACGATGGACTCGGGCTCTGCTACCTTAGTTGGTACGACGCGGCAGGAAATCCGATCGGCGGGTGGGAATTGCCGAGCCGCTTCCATGCATTCGAATCCGCGTTCGACGGCCGCTTCTTCGCGTGCGCCAATTACCAAGGCGGCGTCGTCCTCGTGGACACATCGACCCGCACGGCGCGCTACTTCGAGCCGATTCCGCGCGCCGCGAACGCGAAGGAGCGGATGTTCTTCCCGCACTTCCCCGCCGCAGGCGGCGAGCTGTGGCTATTCGATGGCGCCGAGCTGCGCACGTTGAAGTACGAATTGCCGAAGTAGTTCCGCAGGCTCGGCGCGCACTGTTCCACGCCGCCCCGCTGCTCCACGCCGCTCCGGCCGCTGCAATCGGCCACTTCCGGGCGTCCCACCTTGGCGCCATCCCCACTTTGCTGGTCCCATCCCCGTCGGCGAAAACTCCGAGCTGCGAGCCGCAGGTGCAACTCCGCAGATCAGCGGAGTATTGCCTCGCGAAACATCCTGCGCGAGACTCACGAAGCATGGCTCTCTCGCCCAATCCAATTCGTAAGTCGCTTCTGGCGAGCGTCGCGGCCGCCATCTGCGTGGGTTCTTGCGTGTTGGCGGCCGAGGATCACGCCGCGCCGAAGGATGCGAAGCCTGCTGCGACGCTCCCGCCCCTGACGCTCCAGTTCGAGGCGGATGAACGGCACTACACGCTCATCGCGTGGCTGCACTGGATCGGCGATCGCGATCCCCAGGAACTTGCCGGAGCACGCTTCCCCGAGGAAGAGATGCTCGAGAAGCACCTCGCCGCGCGGGAGCTGCCCGAGGAGATGCGAAAGCGCCACCGTCAAGCCTACGAATCTTTCCTGCCGGAGTGCGACCTCTACGTCAAGAACGGGCTGCTGATCTCCGCGAGCATGGGCTACGGCCAGCCGCCGGCGTTCGACGCTCCCCCGCTCTCCAGCCTGGAGCCGTCCGAGCAGGCACGGTGCGAGCTGTCGCTCGCGGGTCTGCCGCCCGTGGAACTACCGCCCGCGAAGCTGATGGCCGAATTCTACGAGCGGGCGACGCTGCACGATCTCTGGGAGCGTCACATGAAGCAGGCGCACGTGCAGGCGCTCGAGCACTACCGCGTGCGGGCGGAGACGATCGCTCAAGAAACCTACGCTTTCCTAAAGGTCCCGATCGATGCGCCGGTCAGCCTGTGCGTGAACCTCCTCGGGAACTTCGGCATCTTGGGCAATACGATCTACTCCCCCTGGGAGAGGCGCTATCTGATCAAGCTGCACTTCACCGCGATGCGCCCCGGCGCGGAGAAGTCCGAGGTCGACTACTTCGAGGCCAATTACGTGCGCGTGGTCCGCCACGAGCTTTGCCACGCGCTGCTCAACGACAGCGTCCGGAAGCAGCAGCACTTGCTCGCCAAATCACTCGCCGAGATGGGCCAGGCTTTGCAGCTCGACTGGATGCAAGGGGCGCATGCTACGGAGACGGCGCCCGAATGGGTGGCCGACTGCATGGGCTACCTCGACCTCGAGGTGCCACTGCACGAAAACGTCGCCTGCTACAATCGAAATCCGCTCTATCTGCACTTCGTGGAGAAGTTGCCGGCGTTCCGCGCGAGCGGGAAGAGCTTCGCCGAGTTCCTCCCCGAGCTGTTCGCGTCCTTCGATGCGAAGAAGGAGATCGCCCGCTGGAAGGACCTGCTCGCGAAGAAGAAGGACGCCGGAGAAGTCCGAGCGGGGGAGTGAGTCGATCCTCGCGCCCATCGCTCCTCGGGCTGTCGCTGCTCTGCGTCGCGCTTGCGCGCTCGCTGGTTTCCGGCGACGCGGCCGAGGATCTCACCCACCTTGCTCCTACGTGATTCCACTCCACCTGGGCGGCCGCAATCGGCGACTGCTGGGCGGCACGCCTTGGCGCCATCCCAACCGTCCTGGTCCCACTCACCATTGGCGAGATTCCATCTCTGCTTGCGGACGGCATCATCGTAGCGAGCATCGCGCGGGGGCAACATCTGCCGCGGTTGGACTTCCCTGTGAATTCCACGGAATCGATGCGCGATGCGACGCGCGCGATTCCGAACTTCCCGATTGCGCCGCTGCCGGCTCTGTGTTTTCATGCTCCACGCTCGGACTTCCCTTTTGATTTCAGGACTCACGTAGTTCAAAAGTGTCCTGCTCGACGAGATCCAGGGTTTTTCGAGTGGTTTGTCGACAGACGGTTCCGTGCATCAGGCCAAAGGCACTTGCTTAAGGCCTAGG
>JAKEFC010000146.1 GCA_022616235.1 Planctomycetota bacterium | reverse complement strand
GTAAGTGCCGACAGGAGCTACATATGTCTCGATGGGAGCACGAGTTACGACTCGCTCATCGACGCTCGGAAATGCTCGAACATGCTCGAGTTCCGACTAACTCCCGACTAACGCTCCCTCGGTTTCGAGGCTCGGATGGTGCGGTACGGAACGATTCGCAGGCTGACGCCACGGGGCAAGCCCACGTCCACCTACTTCGTCCGGGTCTACCGCGGCGGCGGCAAGGATACGTGGCTATCTACGGGCTGCAAGACGCGCCAGGCAGCCCTGGCCTGGGTTCAGGATCAACAGCTCGAGCGCGCTCAAGAACGCTCACGGCCTTCAAGGCTGCCGATTGAGACCAAGCACTTCTCCGAAGTCTTTGCGCTCTGGCTCGAGAGCAAGCAGGGCATGGTCTCGCAAAAACACTTCGGCGACTTGCGTCATCGGGAAAGCTTCTGGCTTCCTTATTTCGGCAACCGGGTAATTGCGAATATTACCGCCAGCGATGTGCGTCGGTATCTGCAGCTCCGAAAAGTAGGAGCTGTTCCGGGGGCTTTGACGGGCAAGCCCATTGCCGTCTACACCCTGAACAACGACCTCACCTGGCTGAAGGCGCTCTTCAGCTTCGCAATCGACGAGGGCTGGATCGAGCGATCGCCGGCGAGGGCAATCAAGCCGATGCCGGGCGCGATGAAGCGGCGGATTCGCACGCTGGCTCTTGAGGAAGAGACGCGGCTCCTGAACGCGTGCAGGGAAAGTCCCTCTACTATTGTCGAGGCGAAGCGAAACATCGGAGGACGCCGCGGCGGCGCTTCCACAGACGAGAAGCGGAAGTTCGCGCAGAAGGCGCGAGTGCAGCCGTACCTCTACTACCTTGTCTTGACCGCGCTCTATTGCGGCTTTAGGCGCCGCACGCTGCTTTCGTTGCGGTGGCGGGACATCGACTTTGCGGCAAAGAGATGGCGCGTGCCGGGCGAGTTTGTGAAGACAGCCACGGATTACGAGGCGCCGATACCTGCACGCGTGCTCAAGGAGCTGGCGGAGTATCGCGAGACTCTAAGGCAGGGTGAGGACGCTGTTGCGCGTTGCCGTCCCGACGCGAGCATCTTTGGTTTGCGTGCAACGAGCTCAATCCGGAAGAGCTTTCAGAGCGCGGTGCGGCGAGCTGGCCTGCGAGGCTTCACGTTCCATGACTGCCGCCGCGTGTATCTCAACAGGTTGCGCGACAACGGCGTGAGCATGGAGACGGCGATGGCTTTGACAGGGCATAGGTCGATTCAGACCGTGCTGGAGCACTATCGGCAGGTGCCTGAAGCGGATTTGTTGGAGGCGGTGAAGAGGATTGATGGGGGCGGGCAGAAATATCGTGAATAGGTAGGGGGTACGCGACGACCCCTGCGCTTTCTGGCGCGCACCTTCGCAACCTTGTGTGCTGACATCGATGCACCTCCTTGGCCGGAGAGTGCAGGATGTGCCAGGCGCTGCGGAGACTGGTGATTCTCGGAGGCTTACCGCCTAACCACCATCCATTGCCGCCTACGCGCTGGCGGAACGGTCGGCTGTTGGCCGCCCGGCAGCCGCAGGTAATTCTCGGAGCATTACCGTCCAAGCCTTCCCGCCTTGGATCTTGCTTCTGCAACAGCCCCCAACGAGTGTAGCAGTTTGCGGAGCTGCTCGCGACTCCAGGGAGAGGCACATCACTCGGTACGCGGAAACAGCGACGGGTTGGCCGGACGGTTTCCCTGCGCATTGAGAATCAGAAAGGGACCGTCATGTATTCCGCCTAACGACCAAAGCCGGGGCAGTCCGGCTTTGACGTGTTGTTGCCACTCGTCCCGGCTGAGCGAGACTGTTAATGCTCGTGGCCCGGGAATCAGTGAGTGCTGCTTCCCCAAAATCAGCGTGTAGTTTCCAGATCGATCCTCAATAACAGAGCATGGTCTATACCAGATTGTCCACGGAGTTACAGCCCAATGGAGAATTGCCAAGGCAACTATTGGCAACACTATCAAGAGGCTGAGCCAAGCGCCTCGAGTCAATGCTCCTCCTTAGTCGGACAATCCGCGCAAAAAAGCGAACTGGCTACGACTGACGCAAGGCCACCAAACAACAACTACACCGCCTTGCAGGGTCTTGGCGGGCAATCGCGCTAGGCGAATCCGCAAAGTCACAAGATCGCAACTAACTTCAATGACGTGCTCTTCATGATTAGCCTCCAGCTTGGCATGGAATCGGGATTTGTATCTGGAGTTCAACGCCATTAGATATGTTAGCATAAGTGAGGAGCAATGTTCGCTGCACATTTTCAGGACAAAAGCACCCGTCCGGGCAGACGTCAGTTGGAAAATAGAGGTGGCAATCCATGTCAACCGCTATGCGAGCGGCGGGGTTGGCGGCACGCTGGATGCGCCGCCAGGATCTGGAGCAACGCGCCTTCGACAAGGCGTGGGCGATCCTGCAGTGCCACTGACGGCGCGCTCCTCGCGGCGCCGGCCTTCGTCGCCGCGTCGCCGCGGCTACGTCCGTCGGCGGCCGAGCAGGAGGCCGAGTAAGAGCCCCGCGGCGAGGCCGCCGCCGCCGGTCCAGTATGCGACCGACTTCGCCTTGGCGAGGACCGGGTTGTCGAACGCGTTCGCGGAGACGTGCAGCGCTGCGATCTGCCACTTTCCCGCCTGATTCACAACGACCGCGGTCCAGCGATCGTAAAGCTCGAGCTTCGTTCCGTTTGTCAGTTCGTAGCGGTCGATGGATTTCCCCGCGGCGACTGCCGTGTCGCCGCCGAAGAGCTTCGCCGTCTCGTCCACCGTCACTTCTGGCTTGTAGCTCTTCACGAGGGGATTCGGCCCCGTCATCAGCTTGTCGATTGCGTCCTTGACTCCCTTGTGGCCCCGTCCGACCTCGGCGTTCTGCCATGTGATCACGACCTCGGGATGGCAGCAGGCGATCGCCTTGTCGATGTCCCCGGCGTTGAGCGCCGCGACGAGCTGCTCGCGCAGGGCGCGCAATTCGTCGTGGATCGCTTGGTCCGGCGCGCCGGCCTCTCCCGCCTGGGCGAGGAGCGACGCCGGCGCCATTACGCCGCACAGCATCCATGTCACGAGCCGCTTCTTCATGGGTCCCCCTGTTCCGTGGTCCCGGCGCGATCGCGGCCGGCTTCCGCGCCGTCCGCATCGCTCGCGCCATCCGATTTCGAGCGCCGCCCATTCTCCCAGCGGGAGTACGGCGGCGAGATCGTGAACGCTCGCAAGGCTTCGTCCGCGGCGACCTCCGTGCCGGCGGTCAGCGTCGAGTAGCCGCCGACGAGCGCGCGATCGCCGATCCGCACCGGCGCGAGGAGCACTTGCATCTGGCCCTGACTTTCCTTGACGAGCACGTGCGGATTGAGGCGCACTCCCGCGCCGAAGACGACGTCGTCGCCGATTACGAGGAAGGGCCGGTCGAGGATCCGCATACCCGCCGCCCAATACGTGAGGCGGCCGATGCGCGCGCCCCAGAGGCGAAGCCACAGCGAATACGCGCCGGGCACGAGTCGCAGCAACTCCTCCAGCGCGGGGAAGCGGCAAAACACGCTCTGCAATTGAAAGAGCGTCCACCAGGCGAAGAAGTCGCGCGACCCCGCCGCGATGCGCCGCTCCCGGATCGGAAGCAAGAGCAGCACCGCGCGCCCCAGGATCGGCGGGAGCAGATAGAGTCCCGCCGCCGTCGCGGCCAGCTTCCAGCCCCAATCTGCGTAGGGGAGCCCGACAAAGAGCGCGAGCGCGGCCGCGTGCGCGAGCGGCAGGAAGTTCAGCGCGAGCAGCAGCGCCCGCCGCGGAAAAGGGAGCGCGGCGGCGCGCCCCGCGAGCGGCTCCGCGACCGCGTCAGCGGATGAGCTTGCCGGCAAATCGGTTCTCCACTCGGTCGGTCGTGAAGCGGGGTCCGCGCCACATCTTCAGGTAGGCGAGCACGAGGCTGCCGCGCCTACCGCGCTCGCCGGCATCGATCCGCGGCAAATGGATCCACGGGATCGTCGGATGCTCGTGGTGGTTTCGATGCCAGTTGTGGTTCAGCCAGATGACGTCGAGCGGCGCGAACGTGCGCAGGTTCCGCGCGCCGCGGCGAACATCGCGCACCGTGCCGAAGTGGTGTACGTACTGGAGCGCCGACCAGATCGCGCCGAAGCCGAAGAGGACGGCGGCATAGCGGAGGGGCGGCACGCCGAACGCCGCCATGAGGGATCCGTGCAGGGCAATGAGCGCCGCCGCTTCGATGCGGATCAAGTAGTTGTACTTTGGATTCAAGGTCTGCCGGAGCGCATCGGTGGGGCGGTCGAAGCTGAGATGTCGGCTCGTCAGCCACGCGGGGTTCAGGAGCGCGAGCACGTTCCCGAGCACGATCGCCACCCAGAAGAGCCCCGTGAGGATCCCGTAGAGCTGGAGCCACTTCCATACCGGGTTGTCCCCCTCGAAATAGAAGTCGAACGCCTCATCGTCGGAGCGGTTCCGCAAGTGGTGGCCGAGGTGGCCCTGGCGGAGCAGGTGGAACGGCGCCGGGAAGAAGAGCGCCAGGACCGCGCCGCCGATCTGATTCACGATCGGATGCGGATGGAGCAGGTTGTGCTCGGCCTCGTGCAGGATCGCGTAGCCGGAGTTCATGACGATCCCGTATGCGAGCGCGAGCAGCGCCACCGACCACCACGCCGCCGCTTGCCCCGCGCCCCAGATGATCGCCACGAGGAGCAGGACCTGCACCGCGGCGATCGCGAGATTCAGGCGGGCGGGGATCGGGTAGATTGCGGCACTCATAGGGCGGGCGTCTCCAGCGGCCGGTAGTTGACGCGCGCCTTTTCGAGGATCCGGAATTCCGGGCAGCGATCGAAGCGGGCGTACGCGCGCGGCGACAGCTCCCGCGAATACACCGCCGCGAGATAGCGGGGCTCGTCGCCGAGCGCCGCGAGTTGGCGCCGGATCTCCGGGAGGAGCGGCCGCCGCGCGGGAAATTCCCGCACCCACTCTTCGATCACGCGCCAACCTCCGCGCTTGGGGAGAAGGAAGAACTCACCGAGCAGCCACGCGAGCAGGCGCGCGTTCCAGCGCCTAAGGCGCGGCGACAGCCTCTCCCACAAGCGATCGAGGAGCAGCTCGTCCCATTGGATGTGGTCCATCTCATCCGCGAGGTGGCGGCGGTGCACTCGGAGGAAGCTCGGCTCCACGTCCGCGGAGTCGCGGATCAGGTCGCGCGCGTATTCCGCCGCTTTCTCCTCCTGAATCAGCATCATCCAGATGAAGAGCGGCAGAGTGCGTGCATGCCGCGCCGCGCGCGCGAGCGCGCATCGGAGCGGCCTCCCGGCGCGAATGAAGCGCGCATCGCGCGCGCCGAAGAGGTGCGGAGCGGCACGGCGGTTGAGCTGCCGGAACATCTCCGTGTGGGTATCCTCTTCGGCGACGAATCGGCGCAAGGCGTCGCGCAGATCTTCCGGCAACGTTCGTCGAATCAACGGCAAGAGCACGTTTCGCGCGAGCACGGTCTCGAAGAACGCGATCTGCTCGTTCACGTAGAGGCCGTGGAGCTGGTTGTAGCGCAGCCGCTCGCCGTCGCTCAAATTGCCGTAGATGGGTGCGTACGCAAGCGGCAGGAAGCGCTCCGGCGCGAAGCGCTTCGAGAAGTCGATCGAAACGCCGCCCAGCTCGCGGGCGATCTCGCGCGCGCTCATCCGCACCTCCGGAAGAACTGCCGGCAGGTCGCGACCGCCAAGGAGCGGGCGTTCAGCTCCGCGCGGATGCGCGGCTCCACGTGGGCGCGATGGAACGCGGGCAACAACGACCAGTGCAGCTCCGGCCGCAGGTGGTGCGCGGTGTGGTAGCCGTTATTGAGGAGGAGCCAGTTGACGAAGCGGCCGGTGATGTTCCGGGAGTGATCGTGAGAAGACTCCGGATCGCACCCCTGGTGCTGCAAGAGATTGATCGCGAGGAGCGCCCACTGGGCAACCAGCCATGGCGCGATGAGGTAGATCAGGGTCGCCCGCCAATCGAGCGCGAGGAGCAGTGCGGCGGCGGCGTAGGTCGCGCCGCGCTCGATGAGCGCCTGGCGAAAGAGCGCCGGCCGCGAACGCCGCCAGCGCCGGAGATCGCTCGGCTTCTCGCGGGACATCGCGCGGACCGACAGGAATGGGAACGCGAGCAGATTCAGCCAGTTCCAGCGGAAGCACGCGATCGAGCAGCGCACGAAGTCCTGCTCGGTATTGTTTCGGCCGTGGTGGCGTTCGTTGTGCGCGGTGATGATGCCCGTGGTCGGCGTGCCGGTGAGCAGGCTGAGGAGCAGCGAGAAGCCTCGGTTCCAGCGGTCGCCGCCGAAGGTCTCGATGTGGATGTGATTGTGCTTGACGATGCAAGCCACGAACGCGAGGAGATAGGTCGCCGCGAGGAGCGCCAAAGATCGGACCGCGCCGCTCCATTGGAGTGAAAAGAGCGCGGCAAGCGCGAGGATGAACCCGAGCGCGCGCAGATCGGCGCGTGCTCGGAGCGGCCCGAACCCCCGGGTCCGCGCGGTCATGGACTCCTCCCCTCGGCCTTGCCGATCGCCGCTTCCGCGAGCGTGCGTCCGGGCGGTGTCGATCCCTGCTCGATCGCGTGATAGCGCCCGGGATCGAGTTGCCCGTAGCAGATCTCCCGCTCCGGCGCGCCGTGCCACGCCACCCGCACCTCGACCGGGGCGCGGTGTGCGCCGAGGCCGAAGAGCACGCGGCGATCCCCCTGCGCGGCGAAGGCGTTCGTGATCATGACCTCGCGCATCTGCTCGGCGCGCTCGCCGGCTTCTTCGTAAAGGACTCGGACCCTGCTCCCGGCGGCGTCGCGGTTGCACGTCTTCCCATCCCCCCGAAGCGAAAACCCGATCCACGCGGGCGGCCCGCCACCTCCTTCGCCGCCGCCCGTGAAATCGCGCACGTTCTCGAAGAGCGCCGCGGGCGCGAGCTGGCGCGTGACGAGCACGTCGAGGTCTCCGTCGTCGTCGAAGTCGGCGAGCAGCGTGCCGCGCGCGCACGTCTCCTCCCCCCAGCCGAGCGCGGGGGCGACATCGACAAACTGCAATCGGCTCCGGTCCCCGCGGCTCAGGTAGAGGCGGTTCCGGTCGGAGCAGTTGATGCAGTAGCCGCGGAGGTCCCCCCACATGTCGGCATAGGTGTGGATCTCCGGCCCGGAGCGCATCAGCTTCTCGTTCACGTACCAGTAGCTCCTGCACTCCGCGAAGCGTCCATCGAGGGTGGCGTCCGACATGCCGTTCACTTGGAAGATGTCGAGCCAGCCATCCAAGTCCACGTCGCCGATCGCGCCTCCCCAGCCGAAGTAGTGCTCGTTGAGGACGCCTCGCTGCCAGGCTTCGTCGCGGAACTCCGGAACGAAGCCGTCGCCGCGGCGCGGATAGTTCATCCAGAGGAGGCTCCCCTCCGCTTGCAGCGGCACGTGGACGTTGGAGACGTAGATGTCCTGGAATCCGTTCCGGTCGAGGTCGCCGGCCGATGCGTTCATCCCTTTGTAGGTGTCGCGCCCGATGCTGCTCACGATCCCGCCGCGCACGGCGCGGAAGCGCCTACCGGCCTCGTTCAGGTAGAGGTCATCCGGGCCGAAGTCGTTGGCGACGTAGAGATCGGTCCAGCCGTCGTTGTTGAGGTCGGTCGCGGCGACCGCGAGGCTCCAGTGCGTCTCCGGCATGCCGAGCGCGCGCGCATCCAGGCGCGCAAAGCGGCCCCCGCCGGCGTTGCGGTAGAGGACGTTTGGGCCGCCGTTCTTTGCGTCGTCCCAACTCGAGTGCATGAAGGAGAGCATGCGCCGGTCGCCGGGGAATGCCGGCTCGCCCAGCCGAAAGAGATTGAGCGGCCGCGGCGGCTCGTAGCACTCGAGATAGGGCGCCAGCGCGTTCGCGATGAAGAGGTCGAGCCGCCCGTCGCAGTCGAAGTCGGCGAAGGTCGCCGCGATGCTCACCGAGTGCTCGTCGATCCCCGCATCGCGCGTCCGATCGACGAAAGTCGCACGGCCGGTCTCCGCGAGCATGTTCGCGAGGAGAACGCACTTCCCGTAGCCGACGGCGAGGAACAGATCTTGATCGCCGTCGCCGTCGTAGTCCGCGAAGATGGGGCAGGACGCGAGGCCGTGCGACCGGGGGTCTCGGCTCATGGGGGCGAGCGCCGGCAGATGGACGCGCTCGAAGCGGAGACCGCCCAGGTTTCGGTAGAGCGCATTTCTGTCCTCGGCGCGGTGCACGGGGTGGGTGAGGAAGAGATCGAGGCGCCCGTCTCCGTCGAAGTCGGCGGCCGCCGCCGCGTCCCCGGCGGAGAGGAGCCACTTCGCGACGTGGCGCGCGCGCGCATCGACCAGCTCGAGCACCTCGGCGCTCGGCGTCGAGCCGAGCCCCGACCGCTCCGGAAGCACTCGCTCCAGCCGGAACGCGAGCGGCACGCCGGCGTCGCGCGGCGCGATCGCGAAGCGGTATGTGCCGAGCATCGCGAGCCCCAGGCTCGCGAGCAAAGCCCCCGCGCGGAGCGGCCGCCGCGCACCACTCCACGACACGCGCATCCTCGCCGTCCAGAGACGCAGCGCGTGCAGATACAAGAAACGCGCGGCGGTCACGACGAAGGCGGCGTAGAAGAACGTGTAGAGGCTGGTCATGCGGTGGAAGAAGAGATCGACGGCAACGAGCGCGAAGGCGAGCCAGACCTGCGCCCGCGGGCTCGCGGGGGAGGTCTTCGGGTCGGTGATCATGTAGAAGACAAAGAGGAAGAACGGCGCGGAGGTGAGCGTGCCGAGGAGCAGCGCCTCGGGGGGGAGATACCAGCGCATCCACCAGGCGCGGAGCAGCGTCTGCAAGATGTAGAACCCGAGGAAGGAGACGATGAGCGCGCCGCGGCCGATGCGAAAGACGAAGAGCGACAGCGCCGTCGCGACCAGGAACGCCGACATCGCCCAGGTGCCGCCCCACTGATACGCGGGCGCGGAGGTGATCAGATCGCCGCCCGCGATCAAAGAGAGCGCGATGCCGAAGAGCGAAGGGTTGAAGACGTGGCGCCCCTCGAAGGTGAGGAGGTACTTCGAGCCGATGGCGAAGTACACGGGCACGAACAAGAGATAATAGTTGTGCGAGTAGTTGAGGAGGAGCGCGAGTGAGAGCCCCGTGATGTAGGCGCTGATCGGAAAGAGTAGCTCGCGCTTGCGGAGCAGCCAATGGAGCGCCATGTCGAGGAGGCACGCACTCGCCACCGTGAGCAGGATCTGACCCGGGCTCCGGTTGAAGCGGAGGAGCGTGCAGCCGAGGATCGCGTAGAGGGTGAGCAGTACGGCGAAGGGGATGCGCGGATCGCGCCAGAGTGACTTGGCGCCCGCGCCGATCTTGCCGCCGCTCGCCGGCGCGGTCACAGGGTCGCCGCCTCGATGTAGGGGACCCTGTCGTCGAGCTTCCGGCGCGCCTCTTCGCCATCCTCGAAGGCGACCGAGTAGAGGCGCGCGGTGAACGGCCTGTGCGAGTAGTCGCAGAGCGCCGCGCGGAGCGAATCGCGTTCGTGGAGAGCGATGATGAGGTAGCGATCCTCCCGCTCCACGCAGTCGTTGTAGAGCGCGCGTAGGAGCGCGCGGAAGAGCGCCACGTCGTCGCCGTCGACCGCGGCGAAGCTCGCGTAGGCCGAGCGCAGGCAATCGCCGGGGCGCGGGAGTCCGAAGAGCGGGTAGAGCGCGGCGAGCGCGGCGCCGTAGCCCGCGATGCGCGTCTGCTTGAAGCGCCGCTGGTCCCAGCGGCCGAGGACGCCGGCGATCTCCCCGCCGCGGCGCGCCACGTGGAAGTCCTCGATGCGAAAGTCGAGCCAGCGGCCGCCGTCCGCGAATTCCTCCGCGCGATGCACCGGCGCGAATTGCTTCCGGCGGTTGTTGCGATTCAGGCAGGCGAGGATCTCCGGCAGATCGGCGCGAGCGGCGCGGTCGATCACCGCATTGCACTCGAGGGGCGGGCGGCGGCGGCCGATGCGGATCCCCGGCGCGTGGATCGCGCCGAGGTCGCGATAGCGGGGGAGCCCCGCGCGCTGGGCTCGCCCCGCCGCGATGGTGTCGAGCGCGGCGCGGTTGTCGCCGAAGATCACGGTCGCGTAGAGGCGGGTGCGGCCATCGCCGTGCAGCTCGCGAAAAAAGCGATAGCCGCGCGCGACGAGCGTGCCGCCGCGATAGGCCGAATCGAGGCGGAGGTCGCTCAAGTACCCGAGCGGCTCCGCGACGCCATTTACGAATGCGTTCGCGACCGAGCGCGTGCCGCAGCCGATGATGCGGCCCCCGCGCAGCAGGTCGCGCCCGACGATCGTCTGATGGAAGCCCCCCTGGACGCGCGCGGCATCGAAGTAGCGCGGCTCGCGCTCGAACGCGACGCGGATCCGCCGCCCCATCGGATTCCGGCGAAGGAGCGCCCGGAGCGCGCCATCGTCCTCGCCGCCCGCGACATCGATCCGAAAGCGCGCGAAGCTATCCGCGCGGAGCGGCACGGCGGCGCCAGCTCCGACTTCCTCGCGCGGCCGCTCCTCCTCGAACCACGACTCCCAGCCGTCGAGCTTGTGGAGCGGTGCGGGTTTCACGCCGCCGATCCGCTGCCCGAGGGAGGCGAGGCGCCGGAGATACGCGGCTTGTGCACCGTGTCGGATGCGGAAGATCGCCGGCTCGGCGAGCTGGCCGAGATTCCTTGCGTAGTCGTAGTGCGGATTCGCGCGTAGCTTCGCATCGAGCGCGCCGCTCGTCACGTGCGCACCTTCCACGTAGAGCGTGTAGCGATCGCGGCCGTTTCGCGACGGGGCGAGCATCGCGAAGGGCGCGGGACACAACTCCGCGAGCACGCGCCCCGCGAACGCGGCGTGCAGCTTCTCGCCGCAGAGATCCGAGACGCCGTCGTCGCGGCCGAGGAACTCGAGGAGCGGCGTGCGGCGGATGAATCCCGTGACGCGCACGCGGTCGCCAAGCCGGTAGCGCCAGAGGCCGCCGCCGGTCGTGAGCAGCACCGAGTATTCCTTCCCCGTTTCCAACTCGTGCGCGAGCCGCGGCCGCGCGCCTCCGCCGGAATCGTTTCCGTCCGGCTCCAGGAACTCGAAGAAGTGGGAGGTGACCGCGAGCGCGCAGCCGGCGGCGCCGGCGCCGGCGAGCGGAATCGACACGACTCCTTCCGTCGCGAGCAACCCCTTGCCTTGGATCTCCGCGTGCGGGAAGAGCGCGCGCAGTGCGGGGAGCGCGCCGCGCGCGTGCGCGTCCGCCCAGCAACTGATCACGCGCAGGCGCGGCCAGAGTCGCACGGGGTCTTCCGCGAGACGCTCGCAGAGGAGCGTGAGGAAGCTCGGGTTCCACACCGAGATGAGCGCGAGCGATCGGCACCGCGCGAGGTGTTCGGCGGTCGCCTGCAAGCACTCATCGACGCTCGCCGCTGCCGCGGCCCGCTCCGGCACGGCCAGAATCCTGCGGAGGAGAAAACTCTCGAGCGGATCGAAGTAGCCGCGGTCGCTCGCGAGTCCGATGGGTATGCCGCCCGAGGAACGCTCCGGCGCGCGCCCCGCGGGAGTGATCGTCCAATACGCCTGCCCGGCGGCCGCGCCGGGCGCGTGCGCGAAGAGATCCGCCATCCAGGCGCGCACCGCGCGCCGGAATTCGCGGAGCAGCGCCGCAGTATAGGGGATGTATTTCGCGGGCGCGGAGGAGCCGCTCGTCTTCTCGAAGAGGAGGACCGGCTCCTCCGTGAGGACGCGCGGCTCGCCGCCGAGGGCGCGGGCGATCCAGGGCTCGAGATCGTCGTAGCCGGCGATCGGGACGGCGTCCTGGAAGTCGCGCGCGGAGCGGATCCCGGCGAATCCGTGGCGGCGCCCATAGTCGGAGCCGGAGTTCGCGCGGAGGAGTCGCGCGAGCAAGCGCGCCTGCGCGGCCTCGGGATCGCGGAGCGCCCGCCGGAACGCGGCCGCGGCGGGGAGGCAGCGCGCGGCCCAAGCGCCGTTCGCGATCGTGGCCGCCGCACGCTCAAGCATCCTGCACCGCCGCGGTTGGAGCCAGAGCCGCGTCCGCCGCGCCCGTGCCCGCGCACGCGAGCGGCCCGAGTGCTTCCCCTTCGCGGAGCATCGCCTGAGCGAGCCCGCGCATGTTATCGGCGGCGATCTCCGCGAGGCAGGCAAGCTCCACGCCGC
>JAKEFC010000013.1 GCA_022616235.1 Planctomycetota bacterium | reverse complement strand
TCAGCCGGCAGGCGTCATTCGCTGCTCGGACGCTATACAACCACCAACGAGCGGACTTGGGCCCGCCGCGAGCCTGCCGCTCGAAGTAGATCGTCATCGTTCCGAGCGTGGTAGTAATCTCGTACCAATGCTTGCGCAGGTAGCGATCGCTGCCGCCGGACCGGCACGCCCCAGTCTCTCGCCAAGAACGAACGAGTTCGAGCACCTCGACCGTTTGTTCGCGCCATCGGAACTGTCGCGGCAAGCCGGGCTCGCCGGCCGCCATCCGCGTCGTGTCGCATGTGGCTACGACCGGCCGAAGCGGGTCTCCAATGAACTGCTGGAGCATGGGAATCACCTTGCGTGTCAGGCCATTAACGAATGCCACGTGCCATGAGAAGTTACACGAGGAGAGGTAACGATGGCAACAAGCTGCGAGCACATTCGCTTCGAACTCGCGTGGTTTATTCGCGACATGCCACGGAGTGAATGGCGCGCAGCTCTCGAACCGGGAGCTGAAGCAAATCGACGCCTGTACGCATTGCTGTGTTTCGCGGCGCACATCAGAGTACGTGCTGTCCGTCCGTACTGATTGCGGCGGCGGTGGCAGTAGTGGCGGCGGAGGTTTGCGGCGCGGGGGTGATTGGGGCCGAGGGCGGCGGGGCGGCGGCGGCGCGCGGGGCGGCTTGGGCGCGCTCGAGGCAGGCGCGGAGCTGGGAGCCGAGGACGCGCACGTTCGGCTCGAGGACCATGCTGTCGTGGTCGCCGGGAACTTCGTGGACCTCGACCTCGCCCGTGACGTAGCGCTTCCAGAAGTTGTGGTGATCGACGAACTCGCGCGATTCGTTGGCGACGCGGCCGCCGCCCAGTTCGTACGCCGCATCGAGGCGCGGCCGAAAGAGCGTGAGCTTGCCCGCGTAGGGCGCCGGGCGGTACGCGTCGACCGCTTCGACGAAGGCGTTCCCGATCACTTCGGAGCGATACTCGGCAGGGTGCAGCGTGTTCTCCTCCGCGTGCCGCTTCCGACGGAGGCGCGCGAGTTCCCACCCGAAGCGATCGCGTGCCCAATTCTTGATGTAAGCGGCCTTCCCCTTCCGCAGCCGCCACCAATGGATGCGGACGCGGTCCCATCTCGTGAGCTTGTACGGGAAGCGCTCCGCCGGCGTATCGAGCATCGCGAGGAGCGCGACTGCCTCCCCTGCTTCCCGGAGCTGCCGCATGATCTCGTACGCGGTCAGTCCGCCGCCGGAGAAGCCGCCGAGGAAATACGGCCCGTGCGGCTGCAACATGCGGATCTCCGCGATGTAATCGCGCGCCATGTCCTCGAAGCGGTTGTGCGGCGGCTCGTCGCCGAGGAGTCCCTTCGCCTGCACGCCGAAGTAGGGCTGATCGTCGCCTATGTGTCCGGCGAGGTGGCGGAGGTTCATGATGTTGCCGAACATCCCCGCCACGAGGAAGAAGGGCGGTTTCTTGGCCGGGTCGCCGGCCTGGATCTGCACGAGGTGCTTGAAGCGCCGCGTTTGCTTCTTGCGCGGCGCCGCGCCCTCTTCCGCGCCGGCGGCCTCGACTTCGCTGCCGCCTACCTCTTCGCGGATGAGCGCTGCGAGCTGCTCGATCGACGGCGCCTCGAACAGCATCGAGATCGGGTAGTCGACGTTGAAGGACTTCTTGATGCGCCCGAAGAGCCGCACCGCGAGCAGCGAGTAGCCGCCGAGATCGAAGAAGCTGTCCTTTATCCCGATGCGCTCGACCCCGAGCAGCTCCTGCCAGAAGCCGACGAGCGTGCGCTCGATCTCGTTCCGCGGCTCCACGTACGCGCTCTCCAGTTCCGGCCGCGCGAAACGCGCGCCGTCCGCGGCGGGCACGTGGCGAATCGCGTCGGATTGGGCGCGGAGCGCCGCAACCTCGATCGATGAGATGATCACTTGCGGACCCGGGCGCGCGCCGAGGACGCGCTCGAGGAGCGCGCTCCCCTCTTCGGGGCGGATGCCGAGCGCGAGCGTGTCGAGGAAGAGCCGCTCCTCATCCGACAGCGTGCCCGTCGCCGCGGCGTGCGTCGTGGTGCGCGCCCCTCGCCGCGCCGCGGGCGAACCCGCCGCCGCGAACCCTTCCGCGGAGCCGAGCTTCTTTACCGTGAAGTTCTCCACCTCGACGAGGACTCGTCCCGTCTCATCCGCGATCACGGCGTCGAAGAGCGCGACCTCGCGGCTCGCGTGATTCTCGGGGCGCCCCTTGATGTGGCTGTAGATGCGGCGAGTGAGCGGCGCGTGCACGCGCACTTTGCCGTAAGAGAAGGGCACGTAGAGCGTTCGCTCCGGCGAGTAGCCGTCGATGAGCGGGAGCGCGAAGCCGGTCGCGAGATCGAGGAGCGCCGGGTGGAGCGCGTACTCTTCCAACTCGTTCGCGAATTCGCGCGGCAGCTCGAGGAGCGCGAGGGCTTCCCTTTGGCCGTAGACGACCCGCTTCAGGTTCCGCCAGCGCTCGCCGAAACGCAGGTGTTGCTCCTGCCCCGTGCGAATGCCGCCCCTGTCTTCCACTACCTTGGCCGCCGCGAAGCGAGCTTTGATCTCGGCGAGGTCCAGCTTCACGCCGCCATCCTGGTCGCGCTCGAGGACGCGCCCCTCCGCGTGCTCTTCCCATCGCCCGGCGCCTCCGGCGCCCGCGCCGCTCCCAGAGAGGATGCGGCTCGCGACCGCGAAGGTGTAGGCATCCCCCGAGCGCTCGAGGGTCACGCGCACCTCGCGGCTACCGTCGTCCTCGACCTCTAGCGGCGAGAGGAACACGAGGTCGCCGACTTCGAGGATGCGGCGCTTGCCAGCGGACTCCGCGGGCGCGCCGCCACCGCCGCCGCCGTCGCCGCCGCCGTCGCCGCCGCCAGTGCCGTTCCGCGCCGTTTCCATCGCCGCGCGCGCGATCTCGAGGTAGCCGGTGCCGGGCACGACCGCGCGGCCATCCTTGATCCTGTGCTGGTCGAGGATCCAGAGCGCGCGCGGGGAATACTCCGCGTGGTAGACGACGCGCTCGTCGCTCCGCTCCACGCAAGTGTGCAAGAGCGGGTGCGCGACCGGCTCGGCGTCCTGCGCCCCGCCCGCTGCCGCCGCGCCGGACCCCATGCGGTGCGAGATCGCGGCCGCCATTCCGACCTCTTGCCAGATCCCCCAGTTCACGGCCACGACGTAAGGCTTCTGCTCCCGCGAGCGGCTCTGCGCGAACGCGTTCAGAAACCAGTTCGCGGCGACGTAGTCCACTTGGCCGGCGTAGCCGAGCGCCGTGCTCGTCGACGAGAAGAGGACGAAGAAATCCAGCTCGTCGCCTGCGAGGAGCGAGTACAAGAGCTGCGTCCCGTGCACTTTCGGCGTGAAGATCCGCTCGACGTCCGCGTGCGTCTTCTCCTGGATCACGCCATCGGCGATCGTTCCGGCCGCGTGGACCGCGCCGTGGATCGCGCCGAAGCGCCGATGCGCGTCGTCGAGCACCCGCTTCATCTCTTCGATGTTGGCGACATCCGCGGCGCCAACGAGCACTTCCGCGCCGAGCTGCTCGAGGCGCCGCACGCGGCGGATCGCCGCGCTCGCGCGGTCGGACGGAGCGTGGCTCCGCAAGTAGGCGTCCCACTCCCCGCGCGGCGGCAGCGCGGACCTGCCCGCGAGGACGAGCCGCACGCGCGCTTCCTTCGCCATGTGCTCCGCGATGGAGTAACCGATGCCGCCCAGCCCTCCCGTGATCAAGTAGGTGCCGCGGTCGCGAAGCGGTTTCGCGCGCGCCGCGGCCTCGGGCACGGCGAGCGGCTCGTAGGCGAGCGCGAAGCGCTCCGCGCCGCGATACGCCGCGATCTCGTCGCCGGCCGCGATCGGCACGCGGAAGCTCTCCGCGAGCGGCGCGATGGTGGCGTCGATCGCGGCGAGATCGACGTCGATCGCCTGGCACGTGACTCCCGGATATTCGCGCGGAATCACTTTGACTGGTCCGAGCGCCGTGGCTTTCTCCGGATAGGGCACTGCTTCGGCGCCGACTTGCTGCACGCCGTTCGTGACGACGTAGAGGCGAGTACCCTCCTTCAGTTGCTCGTATCCGAGCGACTGGCAGAGATAGAGGAGGCTGTAGAAGCCGCGCTCTTGATTCCGATGGAAGAAGCTCGAGCCGGGGCGAAAGGACTCCTTCGCGGTGACGAGCCAGAGGTGCAAGATGCGATTCGGGCAGCGCCCCGATGCCACGAGATCCTCGACCAAGCTCTCGTAGCTCGCTTTGTCCTCGGCGACGATCACGTATTCGCGGTCGCCGAGCCTGTAGTACGCATCGCCTTCGGCAACGAGCACGACTTCGTGCCCTGCCCGCGCAAGCTCGCCGGCCAAGCGGCGCCCGACCCCAGCGCCATCGAGGAAGACGAGCCACCGCTCCTTCTCCGGGGGCGCCGCACCGGCGGTGCCCGCCGCGCCGCGCTCCGACTTCCGCCACACCGGCCGCGAGAACCAATCATCGGTGCGCGCGATGCGCGCGAGCGCCGGCGCCGCGCCAGCGCCGCCGGCTCCCGCCGCCGCCGCCTCCGCGAAGTGCGACTTGCCCGGCTCGATCCAGAAGCGCTGGTGCTCGAAGGGATAGGTCGGGAGCGGCACCCGCACGCGCCGCTCGGCGGCGTGGAGCTTCTCCGCGTCGAATGAGCCTCCCGCGATCCAGTACTGCCCCAGCATCCCGAGCAGGAAGCGCTGGTCATCGACGTGCTCGTCGTGGTGGCGGATCGCCTGCAGGATCGGGCGGCCGCTCCCCGCCTCCCCGTGCATGCGCGCGAGCGTCGCGAGCGTGTTCCCCGGACCGACTTCGATGAGGAGGAAATCCTTTCGCGCGAGCATCGTCGAGATGCCGCGCGAGAACTGCACCGTCCGGCGCAGGTGATTCACCCAGTATTCGGGGGACGTGACTTCGTCCCCCTGCACCCACCCTCCGTTCAGGCAGGAGACGTATGGAAGCTGGGGCGGACTGAGCACGAGCCGGCGCAGGCAAGCTTCGAAGTCGCCCAGGATCGGATCGATGAGCGGCGAGTGGCCCGCGATCGAGATGTGGATGCGGCGGAACTCGACGCCGCGCGCGGCGAGCAGGCGCTCCAGCTCCTCGATCGCCGGAGCGCGCCCGGAAGCGGCGCACAACGCCGGCGCGTTCACCGCCGCGATCGAAAGCTCCTTCGGCATGATCGCCGCGAGTTCCTCCGCGGCCATGTTGACGCTGAGCATGCCGCCGCGCTCCACGCGCTCGAGCAGATTGCCGCGCATCACGACCAGCGCGAGCACATCCGCGAGCGTGAAGACGCCGGCGAGGCAAGCCGCGGGGTACTCGCCGAGGCTGTGGCCGATCATGGCGGCGGGGGCGATCCCCCACGACATCAGGAGCTTCGCGAGCGCGTACTCCGTGACGAAGAGCGCGGTGAGCTGCATGGCGCCTCCGAAGCGCTTGCTCGCGTCTTCCATTCGCTCCGGCGCGGGGTAAAGCAGGTCGCGGATGTCGGAGCCGATGAGCGGCCTGAGGATCGAAGCGCACTGGTCGACGGCCTCGCGATACGGCTTCTCGCGCTCGTAAAGATCGCGTCCCATGCCGGGGTACGCGGCGCCGCCCCCCGGGAACATGAATGCCGGCATCGGATCCTTGAGCGTCTGGCTGCGCGTGAAGCAGCGCTTCGCGTCGCCCGACTTCAACACCGCCGCGGCATCCGCCGCGTCGCTCGCCACGATGGCGCGGCGCGCGGCCATCGCCCGCCTCCCGACCATGAGCGTGTAGGCGACGTCCCCCAGCTCGATGCCGGAGTTGGCCTCCAAGTGCTCACCGAGACGCGCGGTGCCCTTCTCGAGCGCCGCGCGCGAGCGCGCCGAGAGCACGAGCAGTTTCCAAGGACGCGCGGGACTCGAAGCGCGCGCCGGCGGCGCCTCCTCGATGATCACGTGTGCGTTCGTGCCGCCGACGCCGAGGGAGCTGAGCCCGGCGCGGCGCGGCATCCCCTTCGGGACCTCCCAAGGCCGCAGCTTCGAGTTCACGACGAACGGGCTGCTCGCGAAGTCGATCGCTGGGTTCGGCACCTCGAAGTTGAGGCTCGGCGGGATCTCGCGATGCTTCAGCGCTTCGACCACCTTGATGAATCCGGCGACGCCGGCGGCGGTGTCGAGGTGGCCGATGTTCGTCTTCAAGGAACCGATGTGACAGAAGCCCTTGCGGTCGGTCCCGGCGCGAAACGCTTTCGTGAGCGCCGCGATCTCGATCGGGTCCCCCACCGGCGTCCCGGTGCCGTGCGCCTCGACATAGGTGATGGTATCGGGGTCGACCCCCGCCACCGCGATCGCTTCCGCGATGGCGTTCGCTTGGCCGTCGACGCTCGGCGCGAGATAGCCCACCTTCATGGAGCCGTCGTTGTTGACCGCGGAGCCGCGGATCACAGCGTGGATGTGGTCGCCGGCGGCGATCGCATCGGCGAGGCGGCGGAGGACGACGACTCCGGCGCCGCTCCCGAACGCGGTGCCCTTGGAGCGCGCGTCGAACGCGCGGCAGCGCCCATCCGGCGAGAGCACCTCGCCCTCCTTGTAGATATAGCCTTGTCCGTGCGGGACGATGATCGTGACGCCGCCCGCGAGCGCCAGCTCGCACTCGTGGCTGAGGAGGCTCTGCGCGGCGAGGTGGATCGCCACGAGCGACGTCGAGCACGCGGTCTGCACGTTGACGCTCGGTCCCTTGAGATTCAGGCAGTAGGAGACGCGCGTCGTCAGGAAGTCCTTGTCGTTGCCCGTGTGGCGGACCAGGAACAACCCGATGGAATTCATGATCGCTGGATTGGTGAAGAGGTTGAACGGCATGTACGCGTTCATCCCCGAGCCGCCGAAGACGCCGATCGAGCCGCCGCACGACTCGGGAGTGTGTCCCGCGTTCTCTAGCGCCTCCCAGCACACCTCCAGGAAGTGGCGGTGCTGCGGGTCCATGATCGCGGCATCCATGGGGGAGAACTGGAAGAAGCCCGCGTCGAACTGCTCCACGTCTTCGAGCAGATTGTCGGCGTTTACGAAGTCGGGGTGGCGGAGCATCGCTTCCGTGGCGCCGTTCGCGCGAAGCTGCTCTTCGGTGTGAAACGCGACGGCCTCGACGCCGTCCCGCAGATTGCGCCAGAACTCGCCGACCGTGCGCGCGCGCGGCAGTCGCGCCGCCATGCCGATCACGGCGATGTCCAGGCCGTGCAGGTCGATTGCCTCGTCGCGATCCGCCAAGCTCACGCTCCTAACGGCACATCGTGGCGCGCGCCGGGGGCACGAGCCCAGTCAACGATTTTAACGCGTATCTGGGCGCTGGGGTTTCTCGATCGCGGCGTAGCGCACCGGAGCGGCGTGGCGACTACACTCCGGATCCGCGAAGGATCGCCGGTACCGTACGCAGGAGCAGCTTGATGTCCGTCCACAACGACCAGTCATCGATGTACTTGAGATCGAGGCGCATCCATTCCTCGAAGCTCACGCGGTTGCGCCCCTCCACCTGCCAGTAGCACGTCAGGCCCGGCTTCCTGCTCAAGCGGCGGCGCTGCCACCACTCGTACTCCTCGACCTCGGATCGGATCGGGGGCCTCGGCCCCACGAGGCTCATCTCGCCGACGAGCACATTGAACAACTGCGGAAGCTCATCCAAGCTGAACTTGCGCAAGAGCCTCCCGCACCACGTGACGCGGGGATCGCGCCGAATCTTGAAGACCGGCCCGTCCTGCTCGTTCAGGTGGCAAAGCGACTCTCGAAGCTGCTCGGCGTTCGCGATCATCGTGCGAAACTTGCGCAGCTTGAACGGCTTCAGGCTCTGGCCGATGCGCTCTTGCACGAAGAACACGGGGCCGCGCGAGGAGAGTTTGATCGCGAGCGCGATCAGCGCCATGGGCACGGCGAAGATCGCGATCGCGATCGAAGCGCCGGCGATGTCCAAGCCGCGCTTCAGGATCGTTTGCGTGCGCGTGATGGGCGCGCGGCAGTAAGTGAGCCGGGAATCGGACGCGCCCCAGCTCATGAGGTCGGGGCGCGACTGCAAGCCGAAGAAGTCCGTAGACAGGCTCACGGGAATCCCGGCTTCTTGGCAAACTTTGAGGCATTCTCCGATCTCGTCGTAGAAGGACTTGATCGGCAGCGTGATCAATACTTCGTCGACCGGCTTCGCCTTGAGCACTGAGGTCAACTCCCGATGCGTCCCAAGGTGAGGAATGCGGTTCCGGACCAGCATGGCATCGCATTGCGCGCGCGCGCGCTGGTAGCTCTCCGAGCCGGGGTATGCGTCGCAGTCGAGGAGCCCCACGACCTTCACGCCGGGGGCTTGATACCGCTCCATCGCCTCCAAGTATGCTGATGTGCGCCGGTTCTTACCGACGATGACAAGCTCGTGGCCGCGGCGATCCGGACGCGAACGGAGGGAGCGCGTCGTTTGGATCAACCCAACCACGGAGAGGAAGAGCACGGCAGGGAGGTACGGCCCATAGGAGCGCTCGCCGGCGTTGCCTCCGGCGCCGCCTCCCGCGAACTGCAGCAAAGTTGTAACCCCTAGGATCGTGAGTGCGGCGACGACCAAGATGGCGCCTAGGGCCCTGCGCGGATTTGCGCGCGGCCGCGACGCCGTAGTCGTCGCGCCTCTCGGCAGCGGGGAGCGGAGATATTTGTGGATCGTTAGTGCGCGTTCCATGAGCAAAGCAGTTCCGCGTCCCGTTCTCAAGCTTCCACGTCACTCAACCGCGGCGCGCATGCGCACAACGGAGAGCGGCGACAAAGCCCGACCCTCCACCAAAACAGGGCATGACTGGGCTTTTGCATCGCTCATCTGCGAGCCAGCAGAAATCGGGCCCGACCGCATGCGCCCGCTGCCAACCGCACCAAGAACTTTCCGTGCCCAAAGCCTTTCTTCTGG
This sequence comes from Planctomycetota bacterium, assembly GCA_022616235.1. Taxonomy (GTDB): domain Bacteria; phylum Planctomycetota; class UBA8108; order UBA1146; family JAKEFC01; genus JAKEFC01. Next base: position 5,836 of record JAKEFC010000013.1, on the reverse strand, counting down.
AAGGGCTCAAGAGTTGCAATGCAGCGTGTCAGTGCGCCTGCTGGTCGCAGCACGACGAAAGCCGCACGCGCGCCGAGCGCGCTGACGAACCGAGTTGTACTCCCGGGTTGGGCGCCCAGAGTGCCGAATCCGAACTGCCGTCCAAAGCAGAGGCGAATTGTCAAAAAGCCGGACGGCCCGAGCGGTATGAGCTAGACAAAAGCCAAGCTCAAAGTGTACCGCGGAAAGGCTAAATTGCTGGTCAGACCCTACTCGGAAGGAGGCGAATTCTGCGTTTCTTCTTTCCCGCTGTCAACGTAAAGCGACACCGACTGAAAAGCTTTTCCTTGTCTTCACTTAGAACTTCTTTAGCCTACCCTTCCGAGGCGCTCGGGCGGCTTCGACGCGGCGCCCGCAGTAGCATTCGCCGAAGTACGTGCGGGGCTAGCCGGCGCCGGCGCCCATCTCGGCTTCCCGACTCCACTTCGGCGTGGCGGCGAAAGAGCCGGAAACTTCAAGCTCTCGTGCCTAGCTCGGATGGTTTCCGTGGTACACGCGCGTAATGTAGACTCGGGCAATCTTCTGTATCCCAGCTCGATCGGGCGGCGGCGGGGAGCCCTCGAATCGGACCGCGAGTGGCGCCGCCAAGCGCGCCCTTTCCCACCTCCCGGCGAGAAGGTCATGGTGCCCATGGAGCTGCCGTCGCAAAGACAGAATTCACGCCGCTTTAGGTGCGCCAAGCGTCCATTTGCCGCTGGCCTGGTCTTCATCTTCGTCTGCGGCTGCGCCTCGGATGGCATTCCCCTTCAGGAGATCGCGCCGGAAATCAACAGGACCTACGTTTCGGCGCCGGATCTACTCGTCGTCGGAGACCAGTTGGAGGTGCGCTTCGCCCAACTCACCCAGTACGACCACAGCGTGCGGATCGGCCCCAACGGCAAGGCGAGCTTCCTGATCGTGGACGAGCAGCCAGCCGCGGGAATCACGATCGCCGAGCTCGACAAGCGCCTGTCGGCGCTGTACTCGAAGCTCGAAGGCCTGCAGAACCCGCAGTTGACGATCAGCGTCTCGGAGCCCGCGGCGCGGGTGGTGCACGTGATCGGGGAGGTCAGAGAGCCTGGCCCCGTCCCCTACGGCGCGGGGGGCATGACCTTGATCGACGCGATCGCCGGTGTGGGGGGCTATAGAAAAGAGAGCGCCGACCTCGAAGAGGTACGCCTCGTGCGTTGGCTCGCCAGCGAGAAGCGCATGGCGGTCTGGAGCATCGACGCGAGCGAGGACTTCTGGGAGGGGCCCGAACGCGTTTACCTGCTCCCTGGCGACTTGGTAATGGTGCCGAACACGACGATCGACGACGTCAACATTTGGATGGACAAGTACATCCGCCAGATGCTGCCGATCGCGCCGCCGGTTCCCGCGATCACGCCCTAGAAAGTGGCAAGGGGAGGCCTCATGGACAAAGACGCCCAACTGCTCCAGGAACTGATGCGAGAGAACGGCGGACGCGAGCGCACGTTCGTCGAGTCAATGATCTTGCCGCTCTTGCGGAGCCGCTACCTGGTGGCCGCCATCACGGTGTTCGGGGGCTTCTTCGGCATCTTCTACGGCCTCACCCTCCCCAACGACTTCCGCTCCACCGGGAAGATCTTGGTGCAGCTCGGGGCGCGCGAGAGAGTGACGCTGGAAAACGCCGGAGCGAGCGCGGGCGCGGCGATGCAAGTCGCGTTCGAGGAATTACAGAACGAGCTGCAAATCCTCACCGTGCCCTCGGTGTACCGGAGCGTCGCCGATGCGGTCGGGCCGGAGCGCATCCTGGCACCGTACGATCCGCTGGTCGTCTACCCTCGCTCCGCGTCGTGGCTGACGAGGATTCAGCATAGATTCCAGAGCTGGTGGTTCGGCAGGAAAGGCCAAACCGTTGAGGGCGCTTCGGGGGAGACCAAGTTGGAGATCGCCGCGCGCGTGCTCGAGATCGCGACAGCGATCCGTCCGGAAGCCGCATCTCAGGTGATCTCCGTATCCTACGGAACGCACGATCCCAAGGTCGCGCACGACGTCGTGGCGGCCTTTCTCGTACAGTTCAATCAGGCGCACCAAAACGTGTTCTCGACCGATCCGAAGCTCGAGTTCTATGAACGCACTTTCCGCGAAGCGAGCGATGAGTCGGAAGCCGCCGACATGGCGCTCAACGACTACAAGGCGGAGTGCAGCCTTTATGATCTGCCGACGCAGCGAACCATCCTGGCGACCAGCTTCGAGCAGTGCGCGCAGGAGATCGAAAGCGCCAAGCACCGGCTTGCGGGCCTCGAAGCCGAGCTGAAGGAGTACCGATCGCGACTGGAGAAGTACCCCGAGACGATTACCGAGCAGCTACCGCTCACCGAGGGGGCGAATCCCGAATGGACCAGCCTCGATCAGACGCTCACGGAGCTTCGCATCGCGCGCGGAGAGCTGCGCGCGCAATACTCCGAAGACTCCCCGATGATCCGCAACAAAGACGAGTTCATCAAGAATCTCGAAGAGCGGCTGCGCACGATCAAGCCGCTCATCGTGACCGGCGGCGGCGAGCGCGAGGTCGTGAATCCCGCGCGAGTGCGAATCCAGCAGAAGATCGACGATCTGCAGGCGGAGCAGGCGCACCTGACCGCATCTTTGCAGGAAAAGCAGGAAACGCTGATCGCGACCGACAGGAAGCTCCAGCGGCTCCAGGAGTGCGAGCCGATGCTCGCGTTGCTCGCCTACGACAGCGAGGCGAAGCGGGCAGTGGTCAAGCAGATGTATCCGGGACTGCACGACCTTCGAACGAAGAAGTCATTGGACACGCTAAACGAGACGAATCTGCGTACCATCCAGCCCGCCAACCTCCCGACGAGGAAGTCGGGTCCGAATCGGATGAAGTTCGTCATGGCGTTCACGTTTCTCGGATTTGCTTTTGGGGCCTCGGTCGCCTTCCTCCGCAACCTCGCGAATCGAACCGTGCGGCGTCCGGAGGATATCGAAGCGAAGCTCGGGACGAAGGTATTAGCGGTGATCGCGGAATCGAGACCGTGGCAGAGAGCCGCGCGCAGCTAGCCGCCAGCGCGCCTCTGCGACTGGCGATGGGCTTTTTTACGCGTTTCATGAAGAACAAAGAGCGCCGAAGCGCGCGCCTCGCGGACGAGGTGCTCGCGCCGCTAAGGCTCGTCATGGACCAGCTCTGGGCTTCCTTGGCGACGCATGACTTCGAGAGCGGAGCGCCCGTGACCATCATGGTCGCGGGAGTGGAGGGCGGCGTCGGCACGACCACGGTCGCCGCTTGCACGGCGAGCGGGCTCGCGCGCCATCTCAAACTTCCGACTGTCCTTTTCGAGCTGGGCGTTGGCACGCTCCGCGCCGCGACCCTGTTCGGACTCGCCTCGGGACCCTCCGCCGAAGAGCTAGCGGCAAAAGTCGCTTCGTTCGACGATGCGGTGCGCCGCGTCGGCAACTCGCCGCTCCACGTCCTCGCCGCTTTCAACACGGAGCGGCGGCGCGGCTCGGCACTCCCAGCGATCGCGGCGGTCGATGTGATCGAGACGCTCGCGCAGCGGTTTCGTATCATCGTGATCGACGCGCCGCCGCTCCTCGAAAGCGCGGTCGCGCGCCACGTGCTGCCGCACGCCACGAAGGCGGTGCTGGTCCTGCGCGCCAATCGTTCGCGCCTCGCAGCGGCGGAGCAGGCCGTCGAATTCGTGCGGAAGTCGCGCGTCGAGCTGGCAGGGATCGTGCTGAACCGCTTCAAGAAGGAAGCGCCGGCGTGGCTGCTCCCATCCAAGTGGGACTCGTAGCAGCCTCGTGGCGTTGGCTCACACGAACGACGATGGAGGAATGTAATTGATTCGCAAGGGAATCATCTTGGCCGGCGGATCCGGTACGCGCCTCCATCCCCTCACGCACGGATTCTCGAAGCAGCTCCTGCCGATCTACGACAAGCCGATGATCTACTACCCCCTGAGCACGCTGATGCTGGCCGGGATTCGCGACATCCTCGTGATCACCACGCCGAGCGATCAGAGCATCTTCAAAGAGCTATTGGGGGACGGTTCGCGCTTCGGCGTCGCCATCTCCTACGTCGTGCAGCCGCGCCCGGAAGGGCTCGCGCAAGCGCTGATCCTCGGGCGCGACTTCGTCGCGGGCGAGGGGTGCTGTTTGATCCTGGGGGACAACATCTTCTACGGGCACGGTCTCGTCGAGATGCTGCGGCGCGCCGCCGGGCACGTGGAGGGCGCGACCGTGTTCGGCTATTGGGTCAAGGACCCGGAGCGTTACGGCGTCATCGAGCTGGATGAGGCGCGCCGCGCGGTGAGTATCGTGGAGAAGCCTGAGCGCCCGAAGTCGAACTACGCGGTGACCGGCATCTACTTCTATGACCGCCATGCCGCCGATGTCGCGGGCTCCATAAAGCCTTCCGCGCGCGGCGAGCTGGAGATCACCGATGTAAACAACGTCTATCTGCGTAAGCGCCAGCTTCGCGTGGAGTTGATGGGGCGCGGATTCGCATGGCTCGACACGGGAACGCCGGAATCGCTGTTGCAGGCGGCGAACTTCGTCGAGACGGTCGAGCAGCGCCAGGGGCTGAAGATCGCCTGCCCCGAAGAGATCGCCTATCGCATGGGTTTCATCGACGGCGAGCGCCTGAGCCGTCTCGCCGCGCCTCTCGCGAAGAGCAGTTATGGCCGCTACCTTCTCGCCATTCTCGAGCAGGAGCGCCGCGGCGGCGGGCCGTTCTTCGATCCGGCGCCGCCCGCTGGCGGCGGCTCCCAGGGCGGTTGACGCCGGCCGAGCGCCACGGCCTCGCGAAGTGCGAAGGAGCATGCGATGGAAACCGAGAAAACACCGTTCGATGGCGTGCTCCTCGTCTCGCCGAACGTGTTCGGTGATGCGCGCGGGTTCTTTCTCGAGACGCATCACGCGGACCGATACGGCGGCGCCGGCTTCCCTCGGGCTTTCGTTCAGGACAATCTCTCTCGGTCTTTGCGCGGGACGCTCCGCGGGTTGCACTTCCAGCTCCGCCATCCGCAGGGAAAGCTGGTCTACGTCGTGCGTGGAGAGATCTTCGACGTGGTCGCCGACATCCGGCGCGGGTCGCCGCGCTACGGCCAATGGTTCGGCGTAACGCTCAGCGACGAGAACCACCGGCAGATCTATGTCCCGCCCGGATACGCGCACGGTTTCCAAGTGGTGTCGGAGTGCGCGGATGTTATCTACAAGTGTACGGAGCTGTATCACCCGGACGATGAGGGCGGCGTGGTATGGAACGACGACGACCTCGCGATTCGCTGGCCTCTCGCCGAACCCATCCTATCGGCGAAGGACGCGCGCTACGCGCGCCTCCGCGACCACGGCGACGCCGCGTTGCCGCGGTACGTTGAATTCCCGACACCCGGGACGAAGTAGCAGTCTCGAGTCTGCCCCATCACGAGCCATGCACGACATCGATCCCTCGTGTCGAGGCTCCCGCCCATAGGTTTGATGGTGTAAGTCTCATCTGCATCATCGGTTACGACAATCGCCTGTTTTCGAGCCTGAAATTTCGCGGGTTTTGAAATAAAAAAGCCTCCGGCCCAATTTGCGAAAGGACGGAGGCCAAAATGTTGTCCGAACAGTTTACCCGCACCGTCTCTGTACTGCGACGGGTTTTTGACCGCGACGAACTCCAGATTCTTGCCGAGGAAACCAAGTTCTGCCGTCGCAACCGCAAGGTCGAACCGCTCGATTTGCTGGTCACGTTCGTTAGGGGGCTAGGCTCCGACGCCGTGAACTCGCTCACGCAGTTCTCGCTGCTCTACGAAGAGACGTCGGGAGTCAGCATCTCGAATAAGGCGTTTTACGACAGGCT
>JAKEFC010000145.1 GCA_022616235.1 Planctomycetota bacterium | reverse complement strand
GCACCCTTGAAGCCTTGCCTGCTGACATCGAAGCACCTCCTTGGCCGGAGAGTGCAGGATGTGCCAGGCGCTGAGGAGACTGGTAATTCTCGGAGGCTTACTTCGGACCGGGCGTGTTTTCGACCAGCCAAGCGTCCAGGTTGGAATCCCCTTGGCCGCTCGTCTCGATGGTCACGGACCCTTCGATCAAGTCCAGCTTCGCCACGCCCTTTGTTCGCGTGAAATCCCTGGAATAGGCCTTCGACCAGGAGAGCGGAATCACGACTTTCTGATCCCCGCCCGCGCGCTCGTGCCGGGATACCCAGCTCTGATAGCGCGCCTCGACCCTGGCCGGGTCGCAGAGGAAAGCGAACGCGGTGGAAAGCGGAGGCGGGACCTCCTCGCGCTCGACGACGATGAATAGCACCGCACCAATGGCTAGTAGCAGCGTGGCCAGAATGGCGGCACGCACTCGAAGTGATTTCATATGCTGCGCCTCTAGCGGATCCGAGGCAACTTCCGGACCAATCTTGCAGGGTCCCCCCAACTCCGTATCGAGGCGAGCCTTGGAACTGGCAGTGCGGATCATCTCCGTGGCCAATTCGCCCGTTTTCCCCGGACGCGCCCGGGATTCTTTGCGGGTGCCGCAGCGGAGGAACTACGCGCGCGCCGCGAATTTCGCTACGATGTCCGCGGAAGATCTCGTCGCGCGCACGCCCGCAATCGCCCGCAAATCTCCTTCGAAGGAATCGTCGGCTGCTCACGGAAATCGTGCCCTTTGGTGGGAGCGTAAATTGCAAAGTACGTTGCTAGGTGCCGATGGCGGTCAGGAGTCGCAACCCTTCAAGAAATTCCGCATTGCCCTCTACACGGCGGCGGCCGTCCTCGTACTCGCAATTGCTCATGCTTACGCGGTCTTTGTCTACGCGAGAATTCAAATCGGCTACTGGCCAAGTTACAACCATCCCGATTCGGCAGTCCAACTCGACGAAGTTCATCGCGCCGTGGCGATAATCCTGATTGAGGTAGCGCTTTGGCTGGCAATCCCGACGGTCGCTGCATACCTCGTCGCGGCCGCGGTTTGGCTCTGGGATCGCGTGTACTTGGGCGATGTTCCGCGGAAAACCTTGCCGCTACTACCCGCGTTGGTCTGGACCGCGGTGATCGTGATTGTCGCGGCCGATCCTGCAAAAGTGCTGGTCTGGTTGATGGACTGAACGCGGCCGGATGCCTGCTCTTTCCAAATGACTCGGCGCCAGGCGTGATCGCCCGGGACGGGGAATCGATCCTGCAAGGCAGTCGCCGTTAGTCCTAGCCCTGTTTCGCGCGGTCGAGGCGATTCCAAAGCAAGAGCAGGACGATTTGCAGGACACTCGACATCGTTCCAAACATGAGATTCCAAAGGGTTGCGACCGAGAATACGAGCACTGCCTTGAAGCCGGCGCGCGGCCTGGCGATGAAATAGGAGCCTGCCGCCAGACCCGCGAGCCCGAGTACCAGAAAGATCGATTTCATCAGCGTCGACATCGGATCGATGCCGATCGCTTCCGCCAAATGCGTCCAAGGCCCAAGCTGTCCGGCGTACTCGCCCGAAGTCGGCCGCAAGTAGTCGCCGGCGACGAGCGCGCGAGTCCCGTCGTACGTCATGTAGCCCGCGTGCTGGGCGATCAGAACGATGGCGAGCCACCGCACGGCCGTGTTCATGCGCATAGTCTACCGAAATCTCTTCCTATTCGCGAATCGGAGCGCCACCGCTGGTATCGTGCCGCCGTGGCGTAGTCACGAGATTGGCCTCCACCTCGTCTCTTCATGGGCGCATCTTGGCGACGAAGATGAGCGCATTGAAAGGCGAATGCGGCACGCGAGCAATTGCAGCAGTCGCTCGGAAGCACTTCGGTTGGCCGGCCCGCAAGGCCGGCTGAGGTTGCTGAGCTGGTCGCAATTCTCGGCTCCGATCGCGCCGCCTCGATGTCGCGGAATGCATGACTCGCGTGCCGAGGGATCAGCCCAAATTCCAGCCGCCGATTCTGTTCGTATCGAGAGTTATCCTGACGAACAGCGCCGAGAGACCCACAGGCCCCAAATAGCCATAGAACTCTCCCGCGCTCTCCTGGCTTGGATCATCGCCTTTCCAAACCTCGTCATACTCACGGCCGAGCGCTCCAGGAGAAGTAGATCCAAAGTCCAAGCGCAACTCCAAGGGTGCAGAGTGCGACAACCTTGGCTCTCCACGCGCCGTTGCTCGTGAATACTTGCTTCACGGTACAGGTGTCTCCTCGTCCTTGTGTTGCTCGACTTGCTTGCGCAGCTCCGCGTTGTCGGGGTCCCACCGGATCCACTCTTGCAACGATTCACGCGCAAGGCTCGTGTCCCCGATTGCTTGCGCCAGCTTGAATCTCTCGGAGTAAAGCTGCACGCAGAATCGCCGGCGATGACTTGCGGGCCAGGTGTCCGGCTGCCCTGCGGACGCCGCCGCGTCGAGATTGGCGCGCGCCTCCTCCACCCGCCGCTCCGCGAGCGCGATCTGCCCGAGGAGAAGCGCCGGCACCGGATGGTCAGGGGTCTCCAAGCGGGCATCGAGCAAGTACTTCCTTGCTAGTTCCGCCTCGCCGTTTCGAATGCAGAAAATTGCGAGCAGCGCCTTCGGCGGATGCGTGTACGGCGCCAGCGCGTGCGCGGCTTCCAACACCCTCAGGCTCTCGTCGAAGCCGCCCTGCTTCGTTCGGATCTCCGCCAGTTTGAGCAGAATGTTCGGCATCTCCGGAGAAAGTTGGAGTGCCGCTTCGCACAGTGACGCGGCCTCCTCCGCTTGACCGCGCGCAAGTAAGATTCCCGCGAGATTCACGTGGGAATCGGTGAGCGCAGGGGCGAACTCGAGCGCGCGGCGATAAGCATGCTCGGCCCCCGCGGCGTCATTCCCGGCGCCGAGCGTCTTCCCCAGGCCGAGCCATGCCAACGGATAGGTCGCATCCATCTCCAGCGCCCGGCGGAGCGACTCCTCAGCTCGCACGCGGTCGCCGCCCGCGAGATATGCCATCCCGAGGAGCGATTCAGTGTGAACCTCGGGGGCGCGCAAGGTCAAGCGGGTCTCCAACGCTTCGATCGCCGACTTCCACTCGCCCATGGAGAGGCAACAGATCGCCAGTTCCTCGTAGAGCAAGGGGTCGTCGCGATAGACCTCGATCGTCTTCCGGAGACCGAGCAATTTCGACTCGCGCTCGTAGCGTTCGAAGTCCTCGAGGAGCGCCGCATACTGGTCGGGGCGCACGGCTGTGACTTGCAAGTACACGTCCGCCATCTCATCGCCGGAATTGGAGCCGATCACGACGCGGCGCGGAGGCTTGTGCCGATTCCGCAAATTGCGCTCCGAGTTGTCGTATGAATGCCGAGTCAGTAACTTCGTGCCGCGCGGCAAGTGAACCGGCGATGTAAAGCGATAGTTGTCGTGCCACTTCTCGTCGAAGTCCTCGATCCGGAGCAGAGGGAGGCGAGCCCCGCCGGGCAGTTCGGCGTCCACGCTCACCGTGCGGCACAGCGAATGGGCGTGGGGAAAGATGGAATGCGCCGCGACATCCACGGGGACGACGAACTCGTCGGTCACGACGTGGTTCGCATCGCCCGCGGGAATGTCGATGTCGCGACTTCCAATGCGCAGGATCAAGGGCCGCGCCGCGGGGGGTTCCGCGGCAAAGTGGAGCCCGATTCGAAATCGCACCGTCTCCGGCTTTCCCGAGGGCTGTAGGTGAGCGAGGAGCACGAGGTCGGTCTGGGGGTGCAGGCGCCAGGCCGTGCCCGGGGTCGCGTGGCGCGCGATCATGCCGGGGGCCCAAGTGATGATCTGGCCGTTCGGATCTTGCCCCCATGTTACGCCGTCGTATCCCGGCTCCGCATCTGCGGCGTCGCGCCGCGCGGACTCGTGCGAGCGGTCGATTCCCAATCGCGCGTGATGCGTGACGCGCGGATTCTCCGGGCGAAGCTCGACGGTGCAAATCCAGCGCGGCGCATCCAACGCGATGGGAATTACGAAAGTGCGAAATCGATCGCTGCCGGCGGCGGCGAGCTGGAAAGCGGGACTCTCGAGCGCCAAGTCCGGCGTTCCCAGTTGCCACCCCTCCGCAAATCGCGGTACCTCGGGAGCATCCGAGAGATCGCCGGGCGGCGCGCCTGCAGCGGCCCACTCCTCGAAGATTCGGATCTGCTCATCAGAAAGCCGCCTGTCGCCGGCAAGCTCGACGCCTCCTTGCTCCGGACGCCACGGGGGCATGAAGCGCGATCGGGTCACTCTCGCGATCTGCCGGGCACGCCGCCGGACGTCGTCATAGCTCAGTAAGCTGAAAGGAGCCGCTTCCCCCGGGCGGTGGCAGTAGGAGCAGTTTGCGAAGACAAGCGGAGCGACGTGCTCGCTGAATGTGACTTCGCCGGTTGCGCTCGGAGCGTGTCTGCTCTCGCGTCCGGACTGGCAGCCGGCAATTGCGACCCAGACGAGCGCGAAACCCACGAGTTGCGAATTCATTGCCGCAAGTCCACGATCAGGCAGCCGACGGCATTCGTAACTGGCACCGCGACGCGCTCACCTCCTAGGACGGCTTCAAGCGCGTTCGAGAGGTCGTGCGTCGTTACTACCGTGCGCGCTTCACCCAGGTCGGCGAAGCGGTCGTTGATTCGGCCGCGATAGACGGCTCTTCGACTCCCATTGAATACGGCCGCTTCGGGAGTAACTGTCGCACCGACATGGGCGACTAGTCGGTGCTCAGGATCGCGCAGCGCCTGACAAGGATATCCGTATTCAGCGAGATGCTCCCGAATCGCTTTCGGGTTCTCGCTCGGGTCGACGTAGATCAAGAAGAATTTCACGCCGCGCGCATGAAATCTCTCGTAGATCTCGCGTACGTCGGGGGCATGTCGATTGGAGATCGGGCAGTCGGAGCGCGCGAAGATTGCCACTGCGATTCCACCGGAACTCAATTCCCGAAAATCGATCGATCGACCCTCGAGGTCGAGGAGCAGGATCGGTCCGCCCGCATCACGCACTCCCGGGATCGAGGGCGTGGCCGGGGCGGCGGAGCAGCCGCTCGCCATGATCGAGGCTGCGAAGCAAAGGAAGAATCGATGGCGAACGAGCGAAAGCAGCGGCATCTTGTTCTACTTTCGAAATGTCTCGAGAGTTCACGGCAACGCGCCCGAGGCCGCGAACTTTGCAGTGCGGATCATATCTCGTTTCCTCGGGAACCTCGACGCGGCGTTGCACCGAGCCGTGGGCCATGGACAGACGGCCAACGGGACTTGGAGAAGTGCAGGGGGTAATGATACTGACACACTGGGCCAAGAACCGACGTCGCCGGCAGTTGCTCGCTCAACCGTTCCCCACCGAATGGCAGAATCGATTGGCGCAAAACGTTCGGCACTACAGGTTTCTGGCACCTGAGCAGCAAGTCCGGGTTCAGGACGTCGTGCGAGTCCTTCTTGCCGAGAAGACATGGGTGCGAGGCGCGGGCTTCGTCGTGACCGACGAAATGAAAGTGACGGTCGCGGCCCAAGCTTCCCTCTTGGTCCTTGGCTTCGACAGACCTTATTACTACGACGCGCTGCGGACCGTCGTCCTCTATCCTGGCACGTACAGCAATCCGCACTTGATTGCCAAGGAGGGCGAAGTCATCCCCGAGGCATTACGAACTTACGGCGAAATGTGGGCACATGGGACCGTCGTATTGTCGTGGGAAGAGATACTGGCGTGCGGTCGTGCCGGCGGCAACGGTCGCAACCTCGTGTTGCACGAACTTGCGCACTATTTCGACATGCTCGATCGCTACGCGGACGGGGTGCCGTTCCTGGCCGGGTCCGAAAAACGAGACTCCTGGGAGCGCGTCGTCGACGCGGAGTTTCGTCGACTCGTAGGCAGCGCGAAACGGCGAGAGAAAACTCTTCTGGACCAATACGGCACCTGGAACAAGGCCGAATTCTTCGCGGTCGCCACCGAGTGTTTCTTCGAACTCCCCAAGGCCATGCGACAACAGCACAGCGAGTTGCATTCCGTGTTGCGCGACTTGTACCGGCAGGATCCAGGGGAATGGTTGCCCGATGCTCGAACGCCTCAACGACGACGCGAACCGGATCTCGAAGACGTCGGTGACGGCGTACCGTTAAAATCGCCCGATGCCGGCAACGCCGACGAGCTACTGACCACCGCCTTCGACGCCGTGAACCGCGGTCAATTCGATCTCGCCATCAAGGCCGCAACGCGACTGATCGCGCTCGATCCCGGAGAGGCGGAAGCGCACCATGTCCGGGCACGCGCCTTCCTGGAGCTTCGAGAGTACGAACGGTCGCTAGCCCAGGTTGCGCAGTTTGGCCTCCAAAGATGGCCCAGCGCCCAACCCAGAGCGGCTGGCGGCCTCTCGGGGCAATTGTCGACACTACATTTTCTT
>JAKEFC010000144.1 GCA_022616235.1 Planctomycetota bacterium | reverse complement strand
TGTAGCAGAGATGCGGCGGAGCCGCGGAGGCTCGGTGTCGAGGCGGAGCCTCGACACCAGGGCTAACGCGAGAGCCGCGCCGATCGCGGAGCACGCCGGAGCCGCGACACCAGGGGCCAACAACAAAGCCACGTCAATTCCGGGGCACGCTAGAGCCCCGACACCTTTGCGGCAGCATCGCCACAATGGACGCATTGCGGATCTGCTAGACGGAGTCGAAACGATCCTGGCCCATGCTGCGGAGCATCGGCTCGACGTCGCAATAGACCCGCCACTCGGCGACTTGGGCGCCGCGGACCAGAGCACGCCACGCCGCAGAGGCCCGCCAGCTCCGCGGCGCCCCGCCGCTGGGCTTGCCGGAAAACGTGCCACTCGCATGCCCGAAGAGCGCGGCTTCGTTGCCGCGGGCGATGAGCCCGTCGACCTCGATCCGATAGTCGGGGAACCACGAGAAATACGCCGCCCATCCCTCTCGCATCGCTTCGCGGCCGCGCACGAGTTTGTCCCTTGCGTCGACGAATCCATGGTCTTCAGTCATCAGCGCCGCGAGTCCGTTCGGATCGTGCGCGTTGATCGCGTCCACGAATCGGCGCACGACGGCTTCCGAATCCTTGTCCACGAGAAGTCCTCTCCGCGTTTGCAGTTCGCCGCCTGCACGGCCCGCCACCTACTCCGCGATCTGCGTGTGATCCTGGAGCACGGCGCCTTCTTGCGGCGGGAGCGGCGCCACGAGGAAGAGATCGCATAGCGGCCGCGTGACGGCATCCCCCGAGTGCGCTCCGATGCAGAGCGTGCGCTCGTAGCGGTAGATCGGCATCGCATAGTCGGCGGAGGGCAGCAGGTAGCCCAGTTCGTCGTTCGCGAGGCCGATCGGCATCGCCGGTCCGTCGCCGAGCTGCTCCGCGAGGCGCAGCCACTGATCGGGCGTGATCTCGCCGGGAAAAGTCGCGATGCGCAGCGCCCCCACCTGCCAGAGATTCACTTCGCTGAGCAAGTAGCCGCGCCCGTAATAGTCTCGCTCCAGGAGATCCATCCAGAGCGCGAGGTCGTAGATCCAATTCGCGTTGCGCACGTAGATCGGCGCGTGGCGGACTTCGATCGGCGGCTCGGCATCGTACGCGCGGAGATCTTGCACGACCTCGATCGCGTGGTTCGCGAGGCGCGTGCCTACGCGCTCCGCCTCCTCGAACGTGCCGCCGTCCGCCACCATGACGCTGTTCTCGACGTCCGGGGTCACGAGTCCGCCCACCGCGCCCGACACGTAGATCCCGATTCCCCCCAGTTCCGCCTCGAGCCGCTCCACGGTCCAATGGGGAAAGTCGGCCGTGAGGAACTGGTTCGGCGGGCCGAGCACCTCCGGGTGGCAGCCAAGCTCAACGACCGTCGCGATCGTCGCACCGCCGCCGCGCTCGCGCACGTGCAGCACAGGGACGCGCGCATCCACGATCCCCGGCCGCCGCATGTTCATGTGCAAACCGCGAGGATCGACGAGCGCCGCGCCCGCCGCAAGCTCCGCGGGACGGAGCGACGCTTCCGCTTGCGCGAGCGCCGCGACGATGCCGTCGAAGAGCTGCTCCATGTAGTCGGAGTCCTGGCCGGAGGCGAAGGGGGGAAATCCCCACAGCCCGAGCGTATCCGGGCCGCTGTGGTTGTGAGTCGCGGCAACGATCAGGTGGCGCGGATCGAACCCCGGCAGGCGCGCATGCAACGCGAGCAGGTCCTGCCGCTGCAAGCCGATCACGTCGAGCGCGACGAGCGCCACCTTGAACTCACCGCGCCGGAGGACCAGTGCGCGCGCGCATATCGAGTCGTGGACGCCGGTACTCTCGCGCAAGGCATCGTAGCCCGCGAGCCAGACGCTCTCGGCGGGAGTGACATCCACGCTCGCCGCCCCCGCTTCGAGCGCACCGTTCTCGGCGTAGGCGCGATAGACGGGGACGCGCTCCGGCACCGCGGGACGAAAGAGGGAGCACCCTGTGCCGCCGAGGAGCGGCACGCTGCCGAGCGCCAAGGACAAGACGACGATGATGTCGGTGGAGCGGCGACTTCGCACCACGGGCCTCCATTCTCGCCGGAGCGGCTCGACCCGGCGCGAACGCGCGCACTGTAGAGAGCGCCGCCGCCGGACACAACGCAAGAAGCGCCGCCGAGCGCCGCGCCAAGTGCCTGCCGCGCGAGAAGAATCCTTGAACGACCGCCCGCTCCATGCGATACACTGATTCTTGCTACACAACGCGCGAAAAGAGGAGAGGGCAATGACCGCGAAGCGAGTCTGGGAGGCGAGCGAAGAGTTCCGGCTCAAGGTGGGACTCGCCGAGATGCTGCGCGGCGGCGTCATCATGGACGTGACGACCGCCGAGCAGGCCCGCATCGCGGAAGAAGCCGGCGCGGTCGCCGTCATGGCGCTCGAGCGCGTGCCGGCGGACATTCGCCGCGAGGGCGGCGTCGCGCGCATGGCCGCGCTCGAGAAGATCGATGAGATTCAGCAGGCGGTAACGATCCCGGTGATGGCGAAGGCCCGCATCGGACACTTCGTGGAGGCGGAAGTCCTGCAAGCGCTCGGCGTCGACTTCATCGATGAGAGCGAAGTTCTCACCCCCGCAGATCACGCCTTTCACATCGACAAGCAGCGCTTCAAGGTCCCGTTCGTGTGCGGCGCGACTTGCTTGGCGGAAGCGCTCCGCCGAATCGGCGAGGGAGCGGCGCTGATCCGCACGAAGGGAGAAGCGGGCACCGGCGACGTGACGGAGGCGGTCCGCCACCTCCGCGAGATCGGCCGCGAGATGCGCGACCTCACCGTGCTCCCCATCGAGGAACGAATGACGCGCGCGAAGGAGCTGGGGGCGCCCTACGAGCTGGTCGGCTACATCGCCGAGCACGGCCGCCTCCCCGTGCCGAATTTCGCCGCCGGCGGCGTCGCAACTCCCGCGGATGCCGCTCTCGTCATGCGCCTCGGCGCGGAAGCGGTCTTCGTCGGCTCCGGGATCTTCAAGTCGGAGGATCCCGCGCGCACTGCGCGCGCGATCGTGCGCGCGACGGCGCACTTCCAGGACCCCAAGGAGATCGCGGAGGTGTCGCGCGGAATCGGCACGCCGATGGCGGGCATCTCGGCACACGACATCCCGCGGGAAGAGCAACTGCAGCACCGTGGTTGGTAGACCTGCCGCAAAGGAAACACGCCGCGTCGCGGCGGCCGCCGCGCGCCCGCGCAAGCCGACTCCAGCGGTTCTCGCGTTTCAAGGATCAGTCGAGCCGCACGTGGAAGCGTTCCGTGACCTCGGCTATGCGCCCGTCGAAGTGCGGCGCCCCGAGCAGCTCGACGCGGGGATCACCCATCTCGTCCTGCCGGGGGGAGAGAGCACGACGCTCCACAAGCTGCTCGAGCTTTATGGAATGTGGGAACCCATCGCGCGCAAAGGGCGCAGCGGCGAGCTTGCGCTGTTCGGGACCTGCGCGGGAGCGATCTTGCTCGGGCGTCCGAACGCGGAGCGCCCGCCGCGCCTCGGATTGATCGACGTCGCGGTCGATCGCAACGCCTACGGGCGCCAAGTCGACAGTTTCCTCGCGCGTGTCGAGTTGGCGGGATCGCTGGCGGGCGACTCGTTCGACGGCGTTTTCATCCGGGCGCCGCAGCTACACGATCTCGGCACGGGCGTGGAGGTGCTCGGTACCCTGCGAGGAGAGCCCGTCCTCGTGCGCGAAGGCCGCATGCTCGCCGCGACCTTTCACCCGGAGCTGACTCCCGTGCGCCGCCTGCACGAGTATTTCTTGGCGCTGTAGTAGGACCGGCGCGAAGGAGGCCGCTTGGGTCCGGCGCAACGAAACGTGAGATCACCAAGCGGCGAAGCGGGCGCCATGGCAGGGACGCCGGCCGCGCCTGCGACACCCCCCGCCGCGCGGAACAAGCGCCGCGCTGCACCGGAAGCCACGGCACGCGAAACCGTCCCACAGATCCAGCGCGCGCCGCCGGGCCTCCCAAGATGAGGAAGTCGAAGAACAGCCGCCGCCGCGCGGCGGTTCTGATCGCCGTGCACGTGGCCATCGCGGCGCACATCGCGCATTGGGCAGTGACCGGCCGCACGATCTCCCCGATCGAGCCTTCCGAATCGATGTACACGATCGAGCTTGGGCACGTGAACGCGGGCTTCATCTTCTTCGCCGCGGCGATCCTCCTGACCTTCGTATTCGGGAGGTTTTTCTGCGGTTGGGGCTGCCACGTGGTCGCGCTGCAAGACCTGTGCGCCGCGCTCATGAAGAAGATCGGTATCCGCCCGCAGCCGTTCCGCTCGCGGCTGCTCGCGTGGGTGCCGCTCGTCGTTGCGTTCTACATGTTCGCGTGGCCGGCGGTGAAGCGAGTGGCCTTGCAGCCGCTCTTCGCCGCCTATTGGCCGAGCGCGCTGCCGCACATCGCGACGCCCGCGTTTCCCGGCTTCACGAATCACCTACTGAAAGAGGATTTCTGGGAGACTTTCGCGACCTGGCCGGTCGCGATTCCGTTTCTTCTGATCTGCGGTTTCGCAGCGGTCTACTTCCTCGGCGCGAAAGGCTTCTGCACCTACGGCTGCCCCTACGGGGCGATCTTCGCGGGCGCCGACCGCCTCACTGCCGGAAAAATCATCGCCGACCTCAGCCGCTGCGAGGGATGCGGCCATTGCACCGCCACCTGCACGTCGAACGTGCGCGTCCACGAAGAGATCCAGGTCTACTCCAAGGTCGTGAGCGCGGGGTGCATGAAGTGCCTCGACTGCGTGAGCGTGTGCCCGAACGATGCGCTCTCGTACGGATTCGCCGCGCCGGCGCTCTTCACGCCGCGGATCGGCGCGCGCACCGTTACGCGCCGCTATGACCTCGGGCTTTGGGAAGAGATCCTCCTCGCCATCTTGTTTGCTTGCGTCTTCTTCGCGATGCGGGGGGCATACGGCTTGATTCCGATGTTGATGGCGCTCGGCATTTCGGGGTGCACGACCTTCATCGCGTGGAAGCTCCTTCACCTGCTGCGCGGCCGCGATCCGCGCCTCCATCGCTTCCAGTTTCGCCGTGATGGCAAGCTCACGGGCGCAGGCCGCATCTTTGCGGCGGGCGCTCTAGTGCTGATGCTTCTCGTGGCACACACCGGGTGGATGACGTTCGAGCGATTCCTCGCCGGCATCCTCGATGACCGCGTGAGGGTCGCCAAGGCGGATGTCCTGGTGCCCAATCCCCGCCTCCCAGGCGAGGTCACCGTCGCCGCGCGCGCCGCGCTCGAGCACTTTGAACGTGCTTCCGGTTTCTCGCGCGGAGGCTGGGGGCTCTTCCACGACTCGTCGATCGACATGGAGATCGCCTGGCTCGCCATCGTCCTCGGCGACCGCGAGCGCGCGATAGACATTCTCGAAGAGGTCGTCGCTACGGGACGATTGCGCGCCGGCGCTCTCGACGAAGTCTGCGAATACTTAGGGTGGTTGTATTTCCTCGCCGGCCGCCACGACCAAGGGACGCGTTTCCTTGCAGAGATCGCCGTGGAGCATCCTGATTCCACGCGCGTCCGCGAGCTACTTGTCGTCCGCTACTTCTTGATCGGCAATTTCGATGCGGCGGCCGCGCTCTACGAGCGTCACCTGCGCACGCATCCGAAGGACTCGGATGTACGCGCGAGGCTCGCGTCACTGATCTACTTGCCGGCGAAGCGCACGGCGGAAGCGATCGCGGAACTCGAGCGCGCGATCGCGGATGAACCTATGCGCGCGAGCCTCCACAACGACCTCGCGACTGCGTATCTCGCCGCCGAACGGCTCGACGATGCGATCCGCGCCATGGCGCGCGCCGCCGAACTCGACCCAGAGGACAAGTCCTATCGCGAGCACCTGGGCGAACTGGAAACGCTCCGCGCGGCGGGGGGAGGGATTCCTCCTAGGTAGCTACGCGGCGGCGCCGTGATACAGCTATCTCTTGGGCGGGAAATGCTCTTCGAACCAAGGATCCAAGTTGTCGCCGAAGGCCTTTTCATCCCATGCCGGCGGCGCTTCGATATCGTGCTCTTCCGCGAATTCCTCGAGCTGCTCGTAGATCTCCTCGCCGAACTTGCTCTCGTACTTCGCCTTGAGGCTGCGCGCAATTACGCTGTCTTCCTCCAGCAGATTCGCGTGCTTTCGCATATCGATGTAACTCTTATAGGATTTGGCGGCGAGTATGGTGAGCCGCAAATCTTCGCGCTCGCCCTGCTGCAAGGCGAGCCGCGTCAAAGCGGGGGACTTCTCCGCGTAGTACTTCGTGATCGTCACGAGCGCCTCTCTCGTCAAGGCAACGGATTTGGGCGACGAATAGTTCGCAGCCGCCTCCGCCGCTGCCACGAGAAACGTCGACTCGTCCTCTACCGTCTTTTGCAGGGTCTCGATCTTTTTACAGAACTTGCGAGCCTGGCGCAGCCATGCAACGAAAGTCTCATTGTCGGCGAAGAGCGGCGGGAAGAGATCGATATTCTCGTACTTGTCGATCTTGGTCGAAGCCTTCCCGATCAGCGTCGTTGCTTCGGCCGCTGCGCCAAGCAAGCGCTTCCGGCCGAGATCCGGATGTTAGGAGCTGCCTGCGAGGCGGGCGGCGGCGACGCGAACCTCCACGTCTTCGTCTGCAAACCCGAGCACGAGGGCGTCCATGACGTCTTTCGACGGCGCATTCTGGTGGGGATGCGTCAGCGCTGCGGCCGCGCGCAAGGCCTCGACACGGACCTCGCGATCCGCGCCGCTCTTGATCTTGCGCCGAAGCGCGGGGAGCGCGGCGGCCTCCGCAGCGGCGTGACTCTCGCAAAGCTTGCCGCCGGCGACGTCGGACAAGCAATTCGCGCAATCCTCCGCGAGCACGGGTTCGCGGAGCAGCGCCACGCCAAGGAGCGACGCCGCGAGCACGAAGGTTTTCGGAAGACGATTCGAACGCTTTCGAAAGCCGTTCGCTGCGCGCAATTGCATGCGACCTCGCTATCGGACCCTGGGGATCCCCGCGCGCGAGGATCCCCTAGTTTCATGGAGTTTGCAAGGGCCTCGACGATTTCGCTCAGCCTTCGAGCAATAGCTCCAGCTCCGCTACATGTTGAGATTCGAGCGCCACTTGGGCGCGCAGGAATTCCTCGAGCGCGACGTCCTTGTTGCCGACCTTCTCCAGGAGATCGCGGTACGCATCGAGCGCTGCGGTCTCGAACGCGAGCGCGGTGCGGATCGCTTCCTTCGCATTGGTCTTCTCCGGGGCGAGGTGCAACTTCAACTCGAGCTTCGGCACGCCGCCGAGCTGCAGGATCTTGTCGGCGACGACCTGTGCATGCTCCAGCGTCTCGTTCATGTTCTCGAGTAATACCTTCCTCACGAGCAAACGATCGAGCCCCGTGACGGTGACCGCGAGGTGCAGGTAGCGGATCCCCGCCTCCAACTCCTCGGCGAACAGCTCGTTGAGGCCGCGCAGAAACTCTTCCTTGGCCATGGACATCAACCTTTCGCGTGCGGAATCGGATCGGGCTCGCTCAGAAACTCCTCGATGCAGCGGTCTTCGCAGAGGAGCGGGCAGCGCTTCGGATCGCGCGAACACGGGGTCGTGAAGCGGGACAGCGAGGTCAGGAAGCGCTGCGCGTCCGCGCCTCCCGCTCCCAGGAAGCGGAGCAAGCGCGTCGCGAGGCGCGCGGTTTCGCTGGACACGAGATGCTCGATCTTGCAGGTGTCCACTTCCGCTTGCGCGTCGTTCA
>JAKEFC010000143.1 GCA_022616235.1 Planctomycetota bacterium | reverse complement strand
GTGGCGACTGTTCTTCCTTGGCTGCGTGCTCGCCCTCGGGAGCGCGGCGCTCGTGCTCCTCTGCGACGAGGCGCCGCCGGAAGATGGCCGTCCCTCGCCGCATGGTGCGCCGGCCTTGATCAAGGCGCTTCTTCAAGAGTCGATCCCTTTCTTGCTGCTTGTCGCGTGGAGTATTCCCTGTTCGCCGCCTACGTCGACGGCACGGGTTTGCGGAAGCGCAGCCTGAGCGGCATGCCTTGGTTGTCACCGAACTGGCATGCGGCGCTCAAGCCGAATCGAACTAAACGAATTTGCGCAGAATCTGTGCGTATTGCCATTGATGAAGCCGCCAATCCGGCGGCGGATCGCAATCTGGAAGCGCCGAAGGTCCCGGCGAGTGTCGTTCAGGAATCACTGGTGAAACTGTTCCGGGGCGAGGAACTCTTCGCAGCGGATTACACGTGGTTGCCACAGAAGATCCTCAGAGACCGTGACCGGGCCGAGGCGTCGCTCGCCGCCGTCTGCCTATTGATCGCCCTCCGTCGCTACCGCTCCGTCTACGGCGAGCTTCCGGGTGCCATCGATCGACTTGTGCCAGAATTCCTGACACGGATCCCGCGCGATCCTGCCGATGGGAAGCCGTTTCGCTACTCGCGCGCAAAAAAGATTCTCTACTCCGCCGGCCAAGACGGCATCGACGCGGGCGGGTCGCAGAAGTCCGATCCCGAGGAGGCGGAACTCGATCGACTCGATCCCACGTACCGGATTCCCTGGTAGGCAGCGTTCCGCCGCGCCCCGCGCGAGCGGCACCTGCCGGTGGTGCTGGACGTTCTCCGCCCAACCTCGCCGTAGCGCACGGCATTTCGAGAGCATCGCACGCTTGCGGCAGGCGTTCCCATCCTTCAGACTCTCCGCCCTTTGCCGGGGCGGCGGACGCTCCCTCGGGGCTTTACCGAGACTTTACGATTGCCATCCGGATCTTGAACCTAGCGAAGCGGAAAGAGACTAGCGACATGGCGGACAAGGTCATGCTCACTGTCGGCACGAAGCGCGGTTTGTTCTTCCTCGAGTCCGACAAGAGCCGCCGCAAATGGAAGACGCGCGGCCCGTTTCTCAAGGGCTGGATCGTCCACCACTCGTTCATCGACACGCGCGGCACGCCGCGCCTGCACGCCGCGGCGGAGAGTTTCACGTTCGGGAGCAACGCCTTCTCCGGGGATGTCGCCGGCCGCAAGATCGATGCGGCACAAAAGGCGCCGGCGGTGCCGGATCTGAACCCGAAGGCGAAGAAGTTCTCGGAGAAGTATGGACTCGACAAGGCGAAGCGCCTCTGGATCGTCGCGCCGGGTCCGGCGAAGGACAAGAAGGTACTCTACGCAGGGACCGCGCCGGCGGGGCTCTTCCGCAGCGAGGACCTCGGCAAGAGCTGGCAACCGGTCGACGGCATCAACAAGCATCCGACGCGAAAGGAATGGTCCCCGGGCGCAGGCGGGCAGAGCCTCCACAGCATCCAGATCGATCCGCGCGATTCGAATCGCATGTACGTCGCGATCTCCGCCGCCGGCTCGTTCCGCACCGATGATGGAGCGAAGACCTGGAAACCGATCAACGCGGAAGTGGCGTCCTACGTCGGCGCTCCGAAGAAATCGGAGGTCGGCACCTGAGTGCACAAACTGCTCGCGCACCCGGCGGCGCCGGGTGTCCTCTATCAGCAGAATCACGTCGGCGTCTACCGTTCGGACGACTACGGCGATTCCTGGAAGCGCATCGACAAAGGGCTGCCCTACGACTTCGGCTTCGGCCTCGCCCTCAACGGCAACGACCCCGACGCCTGCTACGTCGTACCGCTGGAGCCCAAGGACTACTCGTTTCGCGCGACCGACGGCGCGATCCGCGTGTACCGATCCGAGAAGGGTGGACGCGGGTGGCGAGCAATGACGAAAGGGCTGCCGCAAGAGCACGCCTACGTGAGCGTGCTCCGGCAGGCGATGGCGTCGGATGCGTGCGACCCCTGCGGAGTCTACTTCGGAACCGGCGGCGGCCAAGTGTTCGCGAGCGCCGATGAAGGCGCGAGCTGGGTCGCGGCGGCCGAGTATCTGCCGCCCGTGTATTCGGTGAGCGCGGCGGTCGTGTGATGGCGGTCGAGACTCCCACCGTTCTGCTCCTTCTACCTTCCGTCTTGAAGCCGGTGGTGGGACGCGACCGGCTCGAAGTGCGCGGGAGCAACATCTCGGAAGCGTTGGAATCCGCGTTCGCTCAGGTACCCGTGCTACGCCACCACCTGATGCTCGAATCGGGAGAGCTGCGTCCGCACGTTCTCTGCCTCGTGAACGGCGAAAGCGTGCTGCGCGCCCGAGTCCGGAGCACTGCTCTCGCGGCCGGCGACGAGTTGCGAATTCATCAAGCGATCAGCGGGGGTTGATCGAGTTTCGAGAGCGCGCTTTTCATTGCACTGCCGCGCGATATAGCGAAATTGCGGTACGGCGAACGCCGCATACGTCGGATGCTTGCGCATTTCGCGGTCGCATGAAAAGGCCTCGGCGCTTTGTGGCCGCAGCCACGAAGCGCCGAGGAAGTCAAATTGCGAACGCAGGCGAGCCGTTAATAGATGGTCAATCTGAATGGCGTGGGCATCGTGCTGGGATTCCGAACGAAGACGCTATACTGACCTGCCTCTTGCGCGCTGTAGCGCAAATTGACGTGCAAGCCATTCCGGACGCCGTGGGCGACTACGGCTCCGTTGGGATCGACCAGATAGAGTTCGAGACGCGCTCTGCTTGCGGTTTCGAGGTCCATCTTAGTCGATTCGCCGGCCGCCATTGGCTGTAGGAATCGAGCAGATGCGCCGGCATCGACGACGCCTGTATAGACGATCGGGCCAGGGAGCCGCGCCGCGAGGGCCAACGAAGCAATGATCGCTACAAGAAACATGGCCAGGCTAAGAGTGCGAATCCGCATGACTCCTCCAATCCTTCGAATCCATTCACCACGTTCGAGTCAGAGCACCGTGCTCCGCCCCTCCCGAGCAGTTTGTCGCGCTCTCAGCGCAAGGATCGTGCCGCTTGCCCTTCTCCGCGCTACTGTCGCAAGCCTCGGATACGTCCTGGCCCGAAACGCCGCGGTGCCAAGCGTGTTCTCTTGGAGCACAGGGACCGGCTTCCCGCCGCGATCGAGTTCAAGTGGGAGCGGTCCACTTGCCGCTTACGGGAAGCGAGAAGCAAGGAAGTCGCATTGGTAGGAATCGCTAGTCTATTCGGCCTCGGCAGATTCGCGAGGCGATCTGGCAATTACGGAGTTGTCCCAAGAGCGTGTTACCGCGACTCCTGGCTGACGCGCGGATCGAGCTGGCGCGCCTTTGCGAAATCGAGATCCGCTCGCGTGTAGCGGCCGCGGCGTTGATACACGAGGCCTCGTTGAAAGTATGCCTTCGCCGAGAATGGGTTATCGGCGATGGACAATGAGAACTCTCTCGTGGCGCGCCAGAGCTGTCCAAGGCCGGCACGGGCCAATCCGCGCAGGAAGTAGGCTTCGGCGTCATCGCCGTGCGTCGTAGCCACGCGCCTCAAGTCCTTGAGTGCGGGCTTGTACCGTCCCAACGCGACCAGCGCCGCCCCGCGCAATCGATAGGTCACGCCGTCTCGGAGGCCAAGGCGCAGCGCTTCATCGGAGTCGGCTAGCCCAGGTTGCGCAGTTTGGGTGAAATCTTGGCGATTTTTGGCCCCTTCGCGGAGCGGCGGATGTTGTGCCGCGCCAACTTACAGCGCCTTGATGT
>JAKEFC010000142.1 GCA_022616235.1 Planctomycetota bacterium | reverse complement strand
GTTCTTTCCGCTCACCCACGCGCTGCAGGGGAACCGCTTCATCGACATGCTCCGAAAGCACGCCCTCGAGGTGTACCTGATGAATACGGGGCGCGTCGGCGGTCCCGATGGCGACTCGCGCAGCTTCAAGGTGCGGATCCCCCATTCGAGCGCCATCGTAAAAGGCATCGCGGAAGGCACCATCGATTGGGAGAAGGACCCCGACTTCGGATCGTTCATCGCGCGCTCGGTCCCAGGTATCGACCGCGCCGATTGGCAAGTGCTCGACCCGCGGCGCTTGTATCTCGAGCAGGGACGGAGCGCCGAATACCAGACGATGGTCGAGCGCTTGCGCGCGGAACGGCGCGCCTACTTGCAGGGATTCCCGGGTCTGGAGCCGGAGATCGTCGCCGCCCTGGAATAGGATGGTGACTTGCAGATCGCGTTCGCGGCCAGCCTGCTCCTCCTGCCGGTCCTCTACACGCTCTTGATCAGCGGCTACGGCCGGCTCTTCGCCGGCACGCCGAGCGGCGTCGCGCGCATCGCGCGCCCGCTCCTCGCCGCCACCGTCGGGCTCCACTTCGTCTCCATGTTGCTGCGCGGCCTGCAGCTCGGCGCTTGCCCGCTCGCGAGCCGCTGGGAGTTCGTCTCGCTCGTCGCGCTCTCCATCGCGGTGACCTATCTCCTGATCGAGATCCGCATCGGCGATCAGCGCACCGGCATCTTCGTGATCACGTTGGCGTTCCTGCTGCAATTCGCGGCAAGCGTGTTCATGCCGCGCGGCGACTCCGCGGCGGCCGCCGCGCGCCTGGGAGCGATGCCGTCGGTGTTCCTCGTCGCGCTCATCGTCGGCTACTCCGCCGTGGCGGTGTCTTGCATCTACGGGATCCTCTATCTCTTCCTCTACGGCGCGATCAAGCGCGGCAGATTCGGCCTCTTCTTTCGCAAGGCGCCTCCGCTCGCGACGCTCGCGAGCCAGAACCACCATGCGGCGGTGGCGGCGTTCATGGCGCTCGGTGCCGCGCTTGCCGCGGGGGCGATCGCGATGTGGGGGAGCGAGGCCGGAGTTCCGGAAGCGGTCGCGCGCGAGTTTGCGGAGGCCTCGGCCGTATGGCTCGCGTTCGGCGCGGTGCTGGGCGCGTGGCGGTGGTTCGACCTCGGCGCGAAGCGGCTCGCGGTTTCTTCGGTCGCAGGCGCCGGTTTGGCGGCGGCGCTGCATCTTGCGACCATCCTGAACGAGGCGTTCCATGGATGATGCGCCGCTCGTGGAGCACGAGGTCGTGTGCCTGAGCGTCAACCACCGCTGCGCCGATCTGGCCGCGCGCGAGCGCCTCGTGTTCGGGGCGGAGGAGGCGGCGCAGGCGATGACCGCGCTCAGGGAAGCGGGCGCCGTCGATGAAGTGGTGCTCGTGTCGACGTGCAACCGCACGGAGATCTTCGCGGCCTACGCGATCGGCGAGGATGCCGCCGCGGTGGGAGCGACGCCGGCGCGCGACGGGGATCGCTCGAAGCCCCTCCTCGCGATCTTGGAGGCGAGGCGCGGCTTCCGGCCGGAGGAGCATCCCCGCAACTACGAGACTGCGCGCGGCATCGGCGCCATCCGCCACCTCTTCCGCGTCGCAGCGGGCCTCGAGAGCCAGCTTCTCGGCGAGAGCCAGGTCCTCTCGCAATTGAAGGACGCCGGGCGGCGTGCCCGCGAGGCCGGGACCTCCGGGCGCATCCTGCACCGGCTCTGGGAGCGCGCTCTCAGGGTCGGGAAGCGCGTGCGGACGGAGACCGCGCTCGGAGAGGGCCCGGTCTCCGCGAGCTACGCCGCGCTCGAGCTTGCGCGCAAGGTCTTCGGATCGCTCGCGGAGCTTCGCATTCTCGTGATCGGCGCGGGAGAGATCGGCCTCCTCACGATGGAGAACCTCACCGGAGTTCCGCACGGCGCGCTCACCATCATGAATCGGACGCGCGAAGAGGCGGAGCAGGTGGCGGCGCGATTCGGCGGCCGCGTGCGGAGCTTCGACGAACTGAGCGACGCGCTCATCGAAGCGGACCTCGTGATCTCCACCACGGCGGCGCCGCACTTCATCGTCGGCTTCGATCACATGCGGCGCGTGCGCGCGCGGCGCGGCGGCGAACGGCCGCTCCTCATCATCGATCTCGCTCTGCCGCGCGACTTCGATCCTCGGTGCGGCGCACTCGACCTCGTGTTCCTCCACAACTTGGACGATCTCGCGCAGATCGTCGGCGAGAGCCAGGAGCAGCGGCGCCGCGAGCTGCCGCGGGCCGAGGAGATCGTGGAGGAGGAGTGCGAGGGCTTTTCGGAATGGATGTCGAGCTTGGCGATCGAGCCGACGATCCTGGGATTGCGCGAGCGCTTCGAGGCGATCCGCGCGGAGGAGCTGGAGCGCGTGCGCGGCGATCTGGAACCGGCGGCGTTCGCCGCGCTCGAGCGCACCACGCGCCGGCTCGTGAATCGCCTCCTCCACCTGCCGTCGGAGAACCTGCGCCGCCATCGCGCGCTCCGCGACCGCGACTTGGTGCGCGTCGTCCACGAGGTGCTCACGAAGGAGATCCCTCATCCGCGCCAAGAGGAGGAGCGGCCAGGTTCATGAAGCGGAACGAACGAAGCGGCGGGCGGCGCGCCTGCGAGGCGCGCCGGCGGCGGCGGTCCGAAACGGCGGACTCGTGAAGATCCGGCTGGGAACGCGCGGCAGCGGCCTTGCGTTGGCCCAGTGCCGTTGGGTCGCCGCGCGGCTCCGTGCCGCCGCTCCTCGCTTCGAGATCGAAGAGGTGCTCGTTCGCACCGGCGGCGATCAGGATGCCGCGACGCCGCTCCACGAACGCGATGGAACGGGGGCGTTTACGAAGGAACTGGAGCAAGCGCTCGCCGCGGGTGAGATCGATCTCGCCGTACACTCCCTGAAAGACTTGCCCACGTTGCTCTCGCCGGGACTCGTGCTCGCGGCGATTCCGGCGCGCGAATCCCCCTGGGATGCATGGATCTCGGCGGATTACCCCGATCCCTTGGATCTACCCCCCGGCGCGCGCGTGATGACGGGATCGCTCCGGCGCGCGGCGCAGCTCCGCGCGCGTTTTCCCGCGCTTGAGGTGTGCGGGATTCGCGGCAACATCGACACCCGCCTCGCGAAGTACCAGGAGCGCGGCGGCGCCGGCTTGATCCTCGCGGAAGCGGGGCTGCGCCGAACCGCTCGCACTGACGTGATTCGCGGCATCTTCGGCCCCACCGAGATGACGCCCGCGCCCGGCCAGGGGGCGCTCGGGCTCGAGACGCGCGCGGGAGATGATGGCGCGGACGGCGAGATTCTGCGAGTCGTCGCAGGGATCGATGATCCGCCTTCGCGCGCGTCAGTTACGGCGGAACGCGCGCTGCTCGCGCGGCTCGGCGCCGGATGCCACATGCCGGTCGGCGCGATCGCCCGCGTCGCCGGCGCGCACATGAGCATCCTCGCGATGGTCGCGCTCGCGGATGGATCGCGCGTGCTGCGAATGGGCGATGAGGGGCCCGCGGCGGACCCCGCCGCCGCCGGTGCGGCGCTCGCCGAGAAGATCCTCCACGCCGGCGGCGGCGAGATCCTCGCCGCGTGCGAGCGGGGAGCCCGATGAGCGCGGCGGCCGATGGAAGCGGAGCGCTGCCGCTCTGGCGCCGGCGCATCGTGCTCACGCGGCCGCGCGCGCGATCCGAGGAATGGATCGCGGCGCTCGCCGCCGCCGGCGCCGACGTGATCCTCTATCCCGTATTCGTGATGCAGCTTCCCGCCTTGGCGGAGCGCCGGGAGGCGGTCGCCGCGGCACGCGAAGCGGCGGCGGAGAAAGCGCCTTGGCTCGCTTTCACGAGCGCGCAAGCGGTCGAGAGCTTTCGCGCGATCCTCGACGAAGCGGGGGACACCCCAGCGCTCCTCGCGCGCGCGCGCGTCGCGGTGGTGGGGCCGGCGACCGCGAGCGCCGCGCGGGAATGCGGTTTTTCCGTGACTTTCGAAGCGCAGCCTCCAACCGGCGAGGGGCTCGCGCGCGAGCTGCTCGCACGAGACCCGCGGCCGTTCGTGCTGCACCCGACCGCGGCGCGCGGGCTGTCCGCGCTCGAGGACGCCGTCGCAGGCGCGGGCGGGATCGCGCTGCGCGCGGTCGTGACCGTGCAGCACCGGAACCCGCGCCTCGATCCGTCCTTGCTCGAGCGCGAGTTCCTTGGGCAAGGCCTCGACATCCTCACGTTCGCGAGCCCATCCGCGGTGCGGCACTTCTTCGATTCGGCGCCCACGCGCCTCCGCCTCGCGCTGCGCCAAATCGCCGCCGTCGCGATCGGGCCGACGACGGAGCAGGCGCTGCGCGCGGGGCAATCCTCGTTCGTGGAGCGCGCGGAGTCTCCAACCGCCGCGGACGTCGTACGCGCCTGCATCGCGTGCGTGCGCGCGCCGCGCTGACGCCCGCTTCGCCGCCGCGAGTTCAAATGTTCAACGTGTCCAGGAACAGCACCGATACGTTGTAGAACGTGTGCACGAGGATCGGTCCGATGAGAAGGCCGGTACGCTCGAAGCAGAACGCGGTGGCGAGCCCGACGCAGAAGACCGGCACCGCGGAGATCGGCGGATGGCAGATCGCGAAGATGGCGGCGCTGGCGAGCGCCGCCAAACCGAACGGCAACGTGCGGCGGAGTCCGCGGAAGAGCACCGCGCGGAAGATGTACTCTTCGAAGATCGGCGCGGCCACGACGGCGAGGAGTGCGTACCATTGGACGTCCGTAAGGCTCTTGAACGGCATCAGCTCCATCTTGCGCTCATCGATCTGGTCTTTGAAGAAAGGCATGGAGTCGAGGATGTAGACGTAGCCGACGAGTACGGCGACAGCTAGAGCGCCGGAGGCGAGAGACACCATGACGACGCGAAGTGACGACGAACTATTCCTGGGATCGCGCTGCAGGCCGAGCTGGACGCCGAGGTGCGGGACCTTGCGGCGCAGGAAATTCGCGAGCGACGCGGTTGCGGTCACGAGACCGGCCGCCACGTAGGCGACGATGACGTGCTCCCATTGCGGCTGGAACCTCGTGCTCCCGCGTGCGTCCGCGATCATTGCCATGAGCATGATGCACAGACCGTGCACCACGAAGAACATGAGCCCGAGGATGAGCCCGTCGCTGGTCGAGATCATCGGGGGCGGCGATGCGGTCGGGTCGAGCAGATACGGGATCTGGTCCCGCACCTTCTGCCAGATCGCGAAGGCGAGGAGCGCGCATAGGATCACGAGCACGAGCTTCGGCCACCAGTCTTCCGAGTAGATGCCGAAGCTGAACATCGATGCGAGGAACATGTAGAGGTAGACGTACGCGGGCTTGAGTCGCTTGCGAGGCTCGGTCGAGAGCGGCTCCGCGCCGAGGATGCCGAGGCCCGCGGCGATGAAAGCGTAGATCAGGATCCCCGAGAGCGCCATGATCGCGCTCGCGATGAAAGCACCGCGCGAATCGTGGCTGCGCGCCGCGAACCAGGCGAGGAGGGCGACGACGTAGAGCGCGCTGAACGTGGACCAGAGCGCCGCTTTCTCGAGCAGTAAATCCGACAAGCGGCGGGGAAAGCTGTAGAGGAGCCAGAGTCCGCGCCCTTCGACCGTCAGTATCGAAAAGGCGCCCGCCATGAGCACGTAGGCCCCGATCCCGAACGCGAACATCGCCGCGTTCCTATGGTCGCTGGCGGCACCCTCCAATACTTCTGGCCGGATCACGACCTGAAACCCCATGACGAGGACCGGCACTACGAAGAGTTGGACGAACAGGTTGCGATCGCGGAGGAGCATGAGCAGCTCCTTGGCGATGATGCCGCGAAAGTAGCCTCGGCGGGCCCCCAGATCCGACGCCACTCCGCGTCTTCCTTGGAAGCTTCCGGACGCGGTGATGAGACCGCCGCGCACGAGGAAGGCGCAAGTCGCCACGGAAGCGCAAGCCGCGAGGATGCCGGCGGCGGCGATCCAGGCGATCACCGGAGCTGCGCTTGCTCCCGGCGTGGCGAATGCGAGCGGCAAATTCCAGGGGAGCAGCTCGAAGGCGGCGGGCAGCGACTGGAACGCATGGCCGAACCACTTCGGAGCGCTCGTCCCGAGCCCGAGATAGAGGACCGTGTAGAAACAAAGGATACCCAGAACCGTGCCAAGCGCCTGGACGTTCTTGAGGCCGCCGAGCGTGAAGACGCGGCGCAGCGCCGCCTCCGCGACAAGTCGAATCGCGGCGATCAGGAGCGCGATGTAGATCGTCATCGCGACCGCGAGCGGAATGGTATGGATCCCCGCTTCGCCGCTCGCGTAGGTCATGGCGAAGAAGGGAAGGCACGTCACCCAGCAGAAGGGGCTCGCGAACGTGTATTCCGCCAATTTGGCGAAGAAGAGCGTGGCGCTGGAGATCGGCTGCGTGAACAGCCACTCGAGGCTCCATTCGACCTGGCCGAATTCGCGATTCGACCCGCTGAGCGCAAATGCCAAGAGCGCGGTAAAGAGCAGCGTGAAGAACAGAGAGAGCGCGCGCCGATACTCGTCGCGACAGCTCTCGGGAGGCAGCCGGCGCGGCTCGAGAAACCTCTCTTCGCTCCGGATCGTGTACGTACGCGGCCCACGGGTCACCGTGGTCCGCGAATCGACTCCCTGCGCGAGCGCCACCATCTTCTCGATCACGTTGCCGGCGAAGATCCCGCTCTGGATCAGGAACACGGCGAACGCGAACAAGAGCAGTACGCTCGCGCGATTCTTCGAGCGCGTAGCGCCGCGCTTCGGCCCTTGGGCGGCGTTGCCGCGGCGCCGGCGCAGGAACGGCAAGGAGGCGCGATTCAGCATGCGGCGGCCGGCGAGACGGCAGAGCAGGTAGATCGTGCGGCGCGCGCTCGGTCCGCGCTCGCTCGTCACAAAGCCGCTCCGCTGGGGGGTATTCCGTCCGAGTCTCTCTTGCCCGCGACTTGAAAGAAGATGTCCTCGAGCGAGCCTTTCACGCTGAGGTTCGCTCGCAGCTCGTCAATGGGTCCAAGGGCGGCGAGCGCGCCGGCTCTCACGATGCCGACCCGGTGGCAGAGGCGCTCCGCCTGATCGAGCAAGTGGGTGCTGTAGAACACCGCGACGCCGGAGGACGCTTGCTCGCGCACCAACTCGTGGAGCGCGCGAGTGGCGAACGGGTCGAGGCCGTTCGTGGGCTCGTCGAGGATCAGCACGCGCGGAGCGTGGAGCAACGCGCAGATCAGCGCGAGCTTCTTCTTCATCCCCTTCGAGTAATTCACGGCGAATTCCTCGAGGTCGTCATCGAGCTGGAATTTCTCGATGAGCGGTTGGGCGCGGAGCTTGGTTTCGCCCGCCGTCAAGAGGTGCATCTCGCCCACGAAGCGGAGCAATTCGGAGCCGCGCAGATAGTCGTAGAAGACGGGTTCGTCGGGGAGATAGCCGACGTGGAGCATGACCTTCGCGCGTTCGCGGAAACAATCGAGATTCGCGATGCGCGCGTGGCCCGAGGTCGGTGCGAGGATCCCCATGAGCATTCGGATCGTCGTCGTCTTGCCCGCGCCGTTGGGACCGAGGAGCGCGAAGATCTCCCCGCTGGCGACCGCGAGCGTGAGATCATCGACGGCGCGAAAGTCGCCGTAGATCTTCGTGAGCGCCTGGATATCCAAGATGGTCGACATGCGCCTCCGTCGGGCGTCGCGGCCGCGGCCAGGGAGCGGCCGCTCGATGACGAGGAGACTCTAGTCCGCGGCGTAATCCCTTGCGAGCCAAATGCGCGCCGCCGCGCGGACCGAGCGGGCTGCGCCGGCGCGCTACTTCGCGTCGCGCTCGAGCAGCAATGCACCCGCCATCGCGCCGGCGGCGCAGGCGCTGATCAGGCCGAATCGATGCCCGCCGCGGGCCAGCTCGTTCGCGAGCGTCGTGACCAAGCGCCCGCCGGTCGCGGACCAGGGATGGCCTAGCGCGATCGAGCCGCCGTTCGTGTTGATGCGACTCCAATCGATGCTCCCCGTCGGTTGCGCCTTCCAGCCGCGCTCCCAAGCCCAGACGTTGGCGATGACTTGCGCCGCGAACGCTTCGTGGATCTCGATGCGATCGATCTGGGCGAGCGCGATCCCCGTGCGCTCGAGGAGGCGGGGGACGACGATCCCGGGGGCCATGAGCAAGCCGTCCTCGATCGCGATCGCGCCATACTCCGCGGCTCGAATGTACGCGAGCGGCGTTCGCCCCTCGGCGCGAGCCCGCTCTGCGCTCATGAGCAGGACGGCGGACGCGCCGTCGGTGACCGGCGACGCGTTGCCGGCGGTCACAGTGCCATCCGCCGCGAACACGGGCTTCAGTGCGGCCAATGCCTCGAGCGAAGTGTCGCCGCGCGGCCCCGAATCCTGCGCCGCTCCATCGAGCGGGTAGATCTCCTGCGCGAGGTTCGCTCGGCCGCGCACGGCATTCCGGTGGCTGGCGAGCGCGATTTCGTCTTGCAACGCCCGCGGCACGCTCCAAGCCTTGCGGGTGATCTCCATGTGCTCTCCCATCGAGAGCCGCGTCGTCGGTTCGCGGAAGGTGTCCTTGTCCGCGCGCGAGAGAACTTCCACGCCGCCCGCGATCCCGCAGTCGATGCGCCCGCAAGCGATCGCCTCGGCGATGGCGGTGACGGTGCGAAGTCCCGTGATGCAATAGGACGAGATCGTCTGCGCCTCGATCGCGCCGGGGAGCTCCGCTTCGAACACGATCTCGCGCGCAAGGTTCGGGCGCCCGGGCTCCGGCACGACCACGCCGAAGGCGATCGACTGCACGAGTCCCGCGTCCACGCGGCTTCGCTCGAGCAGGCTGCGCACCGCGTGCACCGCGAGATCGAGAGGACGCTTCTCCTTGAACGCGGTCCCCGCTTTCACGAACGCGGTGCGCCCGCCGGCGATCACGGCGACCCGCCGGATGCCGGCGCTCCCGCGCGAAGCTGTCTCGTTCATTGCCGTTCCCTTTCCTGCCGCGCTTGGCGTGGAGAGCATACCGGCGCGCGGACTTAGGCCCATCTCAAAACCTCGCCCGGCTGCGGTCGGCTGCGAAGCGCGCGCGCGGCGCCGAACCCCGGAGTTGACAGCATCCGCTTCGGTCGTACACTTGGCGGTTGCTCCCATGGTGGGCGGCAGCGCGCGCGGCGCGGGCGCTCGGGTTTGGGGAGCAGTACGCTTGAACTAGGAAACTACGATGTACGGAACTTGCGGCCGGCGAGACTTTTGTTTTCGCTTCACGTGTATGGCGTTTTGCCATGCCCGGCCGCTTCCCCCCGTCTGAACACAGTTCGAAATCGTGAGGCGGGGCGCGAAGAGGCCGGGTGAAAACCCGGCCTCTTGTGTTTTCCGGCTGATCGATTCTTGACGAAGGGTTCACGCGAGCTTGCGAATCGAACACGAAAACAAGGGAATTGCGTACCTCCACTTGCCCCCGGAACTGCGCGCCGAGTTGCGCCTTTGGGCGGAGGCTGGCTACCCGGCCGAGGCCTGCGGGCTCTTGATCGGTCGCACGATGGGTGCGCGAGTGGAGGTACTGCACGTGAGGAAGGCGCGCAACCGGGACAAAGAGCACGCCGCAGACCGCTACGATCTCGATCCCAGCGACTTCCTGCGCGCCGACACCGATGCGCGCGCGGCGGGGCTCGACGTCGTCGGAATCTGGCACTCGCACCCCGACCACCCGCCGATCCCCTCGGAAACGGATCGTCGCGGCGCCTGGCCGGAGTACTCCTACTTGATCATCACGGTAGATGGCGGGCGCGCGACGGAGATGCGAGCGTGGCGCGCGCGCGAGGGGGGCTTCCAAGCGGAAGGGATCGAGACGTGAGCAAGGCGCGCGTGAGGATTCCCGCGCCGCTCCGCGCGTACGCAAGCGGCGCCAGCGAAGTCGCCGTGGAAGCGAGCACCGTGCGCGAAGCGCTCGCGAGCCTGGGGAGGCAACACGGCGGGCTCATCGAGCGCGTGCTCGAACCGAGCGGAAGCTTGCGCAGCTTCGTAAACGTCTTCGTCGGCGAGGATGATGTCCGCGCGCTCGGCGGCTTGGATTCGGCGCTCCCGGAAGGAGCGATCGTGTCGATCATCCCCGCGGTCGCGGGGGGCGCGGCGCGCTTGCAGGCCGGATGAGATGTCCGTGCACGGACGAGCGAACGCCTCCGCGCGTGCGCTCTTGGGCGCCATCGGGAATACCCCGTTCGTCGAGATCGATGGCTTCCCGGAGCTGAGCCGCGGCACGCGCCTGTTCGGCAAGCTCGAAGGATCGAATCCCGGCGGGTCCATCAAGGATCGGCCGGTCGCAAACATGCTCAGGGCCGCGATCGCCGGCGGGCAGCTCGCCGGCGGGAGACGCCTCCTCGACTCCACCTCCGGCAACGCGGGCATCGCCTACGCGCTCTACGGCGCGGCGCTCGGCGTACCGATCACGCTCGTCGTTCCCGCCAACGCCTCTCGCGAGCGGCTCGATCGGATCGCCGCGCACGGAGCGGAGCTGATCCTCACGGACCCGCTCGAGGGCTACGACTTCGCGCTCCGCGAAGCGGCCCGCCTCGCGCGCGAGAACCCGGCGCGCTACTGGCACTGCGACCAGTACTCGAATCCCGAGAATTGGCGCGCGCACGAATCGTGGACGGGCGCCGAGATCGAGCGCGACGCGCTCGCGGCGACGGGCGCGGTGCCGGACGCGTTCGTTGGCGGCGTCGGCACGGGCGGCACGCTCACCGGCGTGGCGCGCAGGCTGCGCCGGTCGAATCCGGCGCTTTACGTCGCGGCGGCGATCCCGGAGACTTTCCCCGGCATCGAGGGCCTCAAGCCGCTCGGCGCGCCAGAGGACGTCGTTCCGGCGATCCTCGATCTCGACTTGATCGACGAGCGCATTCCGATGACCCTCGATCGCGCGTTAGATGTCTGCCGCGCGCTCGCCGCCCGCGGGATCTACGCGGGGCCATCGGCGGGGGCTTTCGTGGCCGCCGCGCTCGAGCTTGCAGCGCGCGGCCGTTACAAGACGATCGTGACAGTACTGTCGGATGCGGGAGAGCGTTACGGCTCGACGGGAATGTGGAGATACGGCACGACCCATGAAAGTAGTCCGGCATGAGAGCGCGGAGCGATTCCTGGGTCGGGCGCAGCAATTCCTCGAAGGGGCAGCGGTCCGGAACGGAGTGCTGAGCGGCATCGCGCATTCTTGGACCGAGCGCGCCGCCGCGCGCCGCCCCAAAGGCTACTTCGCCACCATCGAGGAGAACGAGCGGGTGCGCGGCGCCTCTGTTCTCGGCCTTCCCCACATGCTCGTCGTCAGCGACTTGCCGCGCGCCGGCGTGGCGCCCCTTGCCCGCGATGTGGCCGCGAGCGGTATCCAGGTGCGCGGCGTACACGGACCGGCGGAGAGCGCGCGCGGATTCGCGCACGCGTACGCCGCGGGCGCGCGCGTGCATGCCGAGGCGGGACCGAAGCTCTATCTCTACGAGTGCGTCGAGGCGAAACCCGTCGCAGGCGTCCCCGGGAGGCTCCGGCAGGCGCGCAAGGAGGATCGCGCGCGCCTCATCGCGTGGTATCGCTCCTTCGCCGCGGAGGCGGGGATCGAGGCGACGGCCGAGGATACCGCGGCGCTCGTGGATCGCCGGATCGCGCGACGGAACATCTTCCTCTGGGAAGTGGAGGAGGTCGTTGCGATGGCCGGCTTCGTGACGCGGCCGCGGGGTGGCGCCAGCCTGAGCATGGTCTACACGCCGCCGCCCAGGCGCGGGCGCGGATACGCGACCGCCTGCGTCGCGGCGCTCACCGCGAAGCTGCTCGATTCGGGGCGCGAGGATTGCTGCCTGTTCGCCGACCGCGACAACGCGGCGTCGAACGCGATCTACGCCAAGGTCGGCTACACCTGCGTCGGCGAATTCGAGGAGTGGAAATTCTCGCTTCCGCCCACACCGCCTCCAGCGTAGGCCCTTGATCGCCCCTGGTGCCGACGCTCCGGCCTGCACCGCGCACGCCGCGGCTGTGGCGTTGTCCCCCCTGGTGTCGAGGCTCCGCCTCGACACCGAGCCCCCGCGGCTCTGCCGCATCTCGATTACACGGGCCGGCACGCACTGCATTGTCGCGTCATCGGAGGCAGAGCCTCGGGTCCGCCCGTGACGAGGCGGAGCCTCGTCACGAGGGCTGGATGAGGTGCGAGGCGCGTGATGGAGCAGACTCGCGCTCTGTCACTGCAATCTAGCTGGTGTCGTGGCTCCGGCCTGCTCCGTCATAACCGCGGCGGTGGCGTGAACCCCCTGGTGTCGAGGCTCCGCCTCGACACCGAGCCCCCGCGGCTCTGCCGCATCTCCTGGTGTCGAGGCTCCTGCCTCGACACCAAGAAACCACTCACCGCAATGCCGCAGTGTTCGATGCATGGCGGCAAAGCCTCGGGTCCGCCCGTGACGAGGCGGAGCCTCGTCACGAGTTACCAATGGGAGGTGTCGCCTTCACTGGGGCAGACACGCGACACCGCACAGCTTCGACAGGAGCAGCAAGAGTACGAGGATGAGGGGCCGGAGGGAGCGCTAAGCGCCGCCGTTGCCGATCGCTTCGACGGGGCACTCCTCCATCGCCTGCTTGCAGAGCGCCAGCTCGCGTTCGTTCACGGGCTGCTTGAAGACGTAGGAGAAGCCCTTCTCCTCATCAGCCTTGAAATTGTCGGGAGCCGTCGTGCGGCAAAGATCGCAATCGATGCACTCGCAATCGACGAACCACGCTCCCGCCACGTTGGTGGCGACCTTGTTCTGGGGATTGGCCATTCCGTGCTTTCGCTCTCGGTTGCTTCGGCAATCGCATCTTCTCGCCGTCTGGGGACACCCGCTCGGGAGAGGTTGGCGACGAGAAAGTATAGACGGCAGCGCTGTGGTGTCAAATCACCGTGCGTGCATTGCTTCGCGCACCGCCGGCCGCGACTCCGCGCGAAACGCGGACTCGTCGTCGCGGTACGCGGCGAGCATCTGGCGCGCGGCACGCTCCCACGATAGCTCCGGCGCGGCGACTCGCTCGCGGCCCTTCCGGACGAGTTCCGCGCGCCGCCGCTCGTCGAAGTGCAGCGAGCGCATCCCCGCCGCGATCTCGTCGTGGCTTCGAGGATCGACGAGCAACGCTGCTTCACCCGTGACCTCGGGGATCGAGGCAGCGTTCGAAGCGAGCACCGCGATGCCGCACGCCATCATCTCGAGCGGTGGGATTCCGAAGCCTTCGTAGAGCGACGTGTACATTCCCCACTCCGCGCCGCTCAGGATCGCGCGCAATTCATCGGGATAGCGAACGCGAAGGCAGCGCAGCTCGCCTTCGAGGTCGAGTTCCCGCGCGAGGCGAGCGTCGGACTCGGGAAGCGTCCCCACGCCCGTCACCACGAGCAACGGGCGGTCGGCGCGGGTAGGGAACGCCGCCGCAAAGGCGCGCAGGGTACGTTCGATGTTCTTCCGCAGGTCGATGCTGCCCGCCGGATAGACGACGTAGGGACGATCGAGGCCCAGGCGCGTCACGACCGGCGCGCGCTCCTCCGGCGCGAGCGGCCGAAACGCCGGATCCGCGCCGAACGGCACAACCCACACGCGTTTCTCATCGAGCGCGAACAGCTCCAAGAGATCGCGGCGCGTCGAGTGGCTGCTCGCGATGACGCGCTCCGCGCGCGCGAGAGAATGGCCGAGGAGGAACCGGTAGCCGTAGTCGTTCAGCCGGCGATTCGCGTAGTACTCCGGGTGGCGCAAGTAGGCGCAGTCGTGAACGGTGAGCACGCGCCGAGCCTTGCGCGCCGGAGGGACGTGAAAGTGCGTGCCGTGAAAAACGTCGAGCGGACCCGTCCAGCGCTCTACGCGCGGCCAGCCGAGCCAGTTCTGCAGCCGATCGATCGCGCGCCGCGGGAGGGCTTCTCGAGCTACGCGTACGCCGGTTCCTGCTGCGAGGGGCAGGTCATCTCCAGGTGCTGCGAGTCCGCGAAAGTAGAGGATCCACTCCTCGCCGCGCCCTGCGCTCGCGAGCGCCGGAAGCAGGTTCGCGATATAGACTCGGATCCCTCCCGGCGCGAGATAGTGGGTGCAGTCGATCGCTACCCGCATCGCTCTGGTTCTCGGCGCGCGGCCGCCCGTCGCGTCGCGACCGACGTCGTGGCGCCGGCCTCCTTCTTGGCCGTTCTCGATTTCACTACTTTGCCGCCGCCTCGTCTGCCGGCGTGCCGCCCCAAGGAGCCGGTGGCTGCAAACGCGGCTGCAAGAGCGCGAGCAAGATCATCGCGGTGCCGAAGTTCTCGCTCCGGTCGAAGACGCGGTCGTTCCAGCCGCCGGAAGGCTCGCGCACCTGCACGATGCGAGCGTGAAGCCTGTCTCGATATCCACCGCGTTCCGCTTCGGGGAGCAGCTCGATCGCCCGCGCGGCGTAGAAGTGCGCGAAGTAGAAGTAATACGGCGCGATCATGTACGGCTGCGCGTGCGTGCCGGTCTTGCGGCGCCGCGCTTCGAGGTGCTCCCAATGCTCCAGGAACGCGTCGAGGCTCGCCCGGATCCGCGCGATCGAGCCCTTGCCCGCCAAATAGAGAGTGCTCTCGCATAGCGGCATGCGAGCGATGGCGCCCGGCAAGGACTGGAATCCCTTGTCGTTCTTGTTGCTCGGATCCACGGAGTATTGAAATACCCCCGTGTCGAGCCGCGCGCGCGCGATGCTCTCGATCGCGCGATCGAGTACCGCGGCGTCGCACTTTTCGCCCGCGATCCTCGCTTCCATGAGCGCGTGTACCGCGGGCGCAGTCATGAAGCTGCACGGCGCGGGGCTCGCCGCGCTCCGCGAGTAGTGCCAGCCTCCGCGCTCGGCGATCGCCGTCGCGTTCAAGACCGCGATCAGCCCCGTGATCGCGTCCGCGATCGCCGCGCGCTCCGCCTCCGCAGCGTATCCACGCGCGCGGAGCCTGAGCAGGAACTGGAGCGCGTAGATGTGGCCCCAATTCCGAACGTCGTAGCCGCGGGAGTAGCTCGAGTTCATGCGCGGATCGCCAATTCCCGCGAGCACGAAACGCGTGGCGCGCGCGACCGCATCGCGGCGCGCCTCATCTTCGCTCCAACCGGGGGCTTCGATGAGCGCCCAGGCCGAGATCGCCGTGCCGCCGATCCGGTAGCCCATCGGAATCTGCGCCGCGCCGTTCTCATCGGGGACCCGATAGACCCCTTCGTAGGGCCATTCGCACGGCGGCGCGCCGCCGTCGAGGTTCTCTTGGCGCGCGAGCAAGATCTCGATCGCCCGGCGGATCGCGTCTTCGGTTTCCTCCGGCGAGAGTGCGGCGGCGGAAGCGCGAGGCGCGGCGGGAGCGCCTTCGGCGGCCGGCGCGTCGGCCGCCGAAAGCGGGTGCATTGCCAAAGGCCACGCGAGCCAAACGAGGCACACCCATATATAGATGGATCGGCGTCCCCACCTCATCGGCCTTCGCGCTCGCCTTTCCAAGGACTACTCGCCGCCTCGATCGGCGCCCTGCCGGCGGCGCACCCGCTGGGCGTGCTATCGCGCGGGCCAGCGGCCCGCTACTTGTAGAGGGTTCGGTTCGGATTCGCAAACGTCGCCAGAACCGCGGTGGCGCACCCGCGCGCGGAATAGTAGCTTGGCGCCTCTCTGAATTGCGCCGGCCGCTGCGCCGCGCACGCGCTGCCGAACCCGAACAGTCGAGTCTTGCCCGTGAAGATCACGCTCGCCCACAGCCCCGACTCCGACGACGCCTTCATGCACTACGCGATCACCGAGCGGCGCATCGACTGCGGCCGTTTCGAGTTCGAGAGCGTCCTCGCGGACATCGAATCCTTGAATCGCGCCGCCGTAGAGGGGCGCTACGAGGTCACCGCGCTCTCGATTCACGCCTACGCCCATCTCCACGAGCGCTACGCGCTCCTCAACCACGGCGCCAGCATGGGGGAGGGATACGGCCCGGTGGTGGTCGCCCGCGGGCCGCTCTCGCGCGGCGAGCTGGCGGAGGAGGTCGTCGCGATTCCCGGCACATGGACGAGCGCCGCGCTCGCGCTCCGACTCTGGCAGCCAGAGGTCCGCGTGCAGGTCATGCCGTTCGATCGCATCTTGGACGCGGTGCTCGACGAGCGAGTCGCGGCAGGCGTGCTCATTCACGAAGCCCAGCTCACCTATCGCGAGGCAGGGCTCCACGCGGTCGTGGACCTCGGCGCGTGGTGGCACTCGGAGACCGGGGGACTGCCGCTCCCGCTCGGCGGCAACGCGATTCGGCGCGATCTTGGCGAACCCACCATGCGCGCCGTGAGCGCGATCCTGCGCGCAAGCATCGCTCACGCCCTCGCGCATCGGGAGGAGGCGCTCGATTTCGCGGAACGCTTCGGCCGCGGACTGAACCGCGCGCAGGCGGACCGCTTCGTCGGCATGTACGTGAATCCGCGGACGCTCGACTACGGCGACGATGGTCGTACGGCGGTACGTGAGTTCCTCAGACGTGGGGCGGACGCGAATCTTGTGCAAGAAATCCCGGCGCTCGAATTCATCCCCTAGATCGCCGGCGCGGCATCGAGAATTGTCATCGCTTTGACCGCCTCGTGACAATCGCTCGCCGCGCGGCTGCGTTTCGTAACAGCCTTCGCGCCCTGCTCGGTCCTTTTGGAATCTTCTCGGATCGCAGGTTGCGGCGTTCGCCGCCGACCGCTAGCGTTGTCGCTCGTGAGGGTCCGGTCCTTCTCCCGAACCACTGTGAAGCAACACCCAAACTCTTCACAGCCCCGGGCCCTCACGTTCTTCCCTTCTCACTTCCGAACGCGAATCGCTCGCAACGCGCGGCTCGTGGCGCTCAGACGGCGATCGGCTCGCTGTCGCCGCCCGCGGCGCGCTTCTCGCGGAGCGCCGCTTGCGCGGCGGCGAGCCGCGCGACGGGAACGCGGTAGGGGCTGCACGAAACGTAGTCGAACCCGATTCGATGGCAGAACTCCACGGAGCGCGGATCGCCGCCGTGCTCGCCGCAAATGCCGATCTTGAGCTTCGGATTCGCGTGCCGCCCGCGTTCGACGGCGATCTGCATCAACTCGCCGACCCCTTCCTGGTCGAGGCTCGAGAACGGGTCGTGCGGCAATAGCCCGCGCTCGACGTAGTCGACGATCAGCCGGGCGGTGTCGTCGCGCGAGAGACCGAGCGTCATCTGCGTGAGATCGTTCGTGCCGAACGAGAAGAAATCCAGCCGCGCGGCGAGCTTGCCGGCGATCAACGCGGCGCGCGGAATCTCGATCATGGTCCCGAAGCGGAATTCCACCGCGCTCGGGTCCACGTCGCGCTCGGCGCAGACTTCTTCCATCGTGCGCGTAAGCTGCGCTCGCAGCTCGTCGATCTCCGTGTCGAGCGCAGTGAGCGGGATCATGATCTCCGGCAGCGCGCGCACACCGCCTTGCCTCGCCTCGATCGCCGCTTCCAGGATCGCCCGGATCTGCATGCCGTAGATCCCGGGATGGGCGAGACCGAGGCGGCAGCCGCGCAAGCCGAGCATCGGATTCTCCTCGCGCGTCGCCTCCACGCGTGC
The DNA here is from genome assembly GCA_022616235.1 of Planctomycetota bacterium. GTDB lineage: Bacteria > Planctomycetota > UBA8108 > UBA1146 > JAKEFC01 > JAKEFC01. Next base: position 29,593 of record JAKEFC010000142.1, on the reverse strand, counting down.
CGCCACATCGCGCTCCGGCAAGCGCGCCTCCTCCGCGAAACGCCGGATCTCGTCGGCGCCGTGCGGCAAGAATTCGTGGAGCGGCGGGTCGAGGAGGCGGATCGTGACCGGCAGGCCATCCATCGCTTCGAAGATGCCGAGGAAATCTCGCCGCTGGTAGAGGAGCAGCTCCGCGAGCGCTTCGCGCCGCTCATTCTCTCCCGCCGCGAGGATCATCCTGCGAAACGCGAGGATTCTCTCTTTGCCGAAGAACATGTGCTCGGTGCGGCAGAGTCCGATCCCTTCCGCTCCGAGCTGGCGCGCGAGATGCGCATCTTCCGGCGTATCGGCGTTCGCCCATACGCGCAGGCGGCGCTCCGCATCGGCCCACGCCATGAAGCGCGCGAAGAAGCCATAGGTCGGGCTCGCTTCGGGAGCGCGCTCGCCGTCGAGCACCTGCAAGATCTCGGGCGCGCGCACGGGCAGTATCTTCGGAAACACCTCTCCCGTGGTGCCGTCGATGGAGATCGGATCTCCCTCGGCGATCGTCGCGCTGCCGCAGCGCACGACTCGGGCCTCCTCGTCGATCTGCAGCGCTTCGCAGCCGACCACGCACGGCTTGCCCATGCCGCGCGCGACCACCGCGGCGTGCGAGGTCTTGCCGCCGCGCGCGGTGACGATGCCCGCGGCCGCTTCCATGCCCGCGATGTCCTCGGGCGAGGTCTCGTGCCGCACGAGGATCACGCTCGTCGCGCCCGTGTCGCGTAGCGCCACGGCCCGATCCGCGCTGAGCGCGACGGCGCCGCTCGCCGCGCCGGGGCTCGCGGGCAATCCCGCGGCGAGCCGCTCGGCGCGGGCCGCTTCGAGCTCCGCCTGGCCGAACGCCGGCGCGAGAACCTGCGTGAGCGTCTGCGGATCGACTTGCAGCACGGCGCGCGGCGGATCGACGATGCCATCCGCAACCATTTCGCATGCGATCCGAATCGCCGCCATTCCCGTACGCTTCCCGCGCCGCGTCTGCAACAAGTAGAGCTTGCCCTTCTCCACCGTGAATTCGAGATCCTGCATGTCGCCGAAATGGCGTTCCAAGCGCCCGCGCACATCGAGGAGCTGCCGGTGGCAATCGGGGAAGATCGCCTCGAAGGAGTGCGCGCCATTCGCTTCGGAGCGCGTCAGCGGCTGCGGCGTGCGGATCCCCGCCACGAGGTCCTCGCCTTGGGCGTTCGGCAAGAACTCGCCGAAGATGGAATCTTCTCCGGTGGCCGGATCGCGGGTAAAGCATACGCCGGTCGCGGAGTCGTCGCCGAGATTGCCGAACACCATCGATTGCACGTTCACCGCCGTGCCGAGATCGTTCGGGATGCCGTGAATGCGTCGGTAGGTGACCGCGCGCGGCGACATCCACGATGCGAACACCGCATCGATCGCGCCCCAGAGCTGCGCTCGCGCGTCTTGCGGGAACTCCGCCCCGGTCGCGGCGCGGTACGCCGAAAGGTATTGCTCGATGATGGCTTCGAGCTGGGGCGCGGAAAGATCTTGATCGCGAGTCACCTGCGCGCCGCGCTTGGCGGCATCGAGCGCACTCGTGAAGCGCGCGCGGTCCACTCCGGCGACGACGTCGCCGTACATCTCGATGAGGCGCCGGTAGCAATCGAGGGCGAATCTCCTTCCCTCCGCACCGGCGGCGAGGCCCGACAAGGTTCGCGCCGAGAGTCCGACGTTCAGTACGGTATCCATCATTCCCGGCATGGACACCGGAGCGCCCGAACGGACCGAGACGAGGAGCGGCCGATTCGGATCGCCGAAGCTCCGCGCGCACTTGCGCTCGAGAAACGCGAGCGCCTCGTCGACGGCCGCGCGCAACGGCCCCGGGTAGCGGCTGCGTTCGCGGTAATAGAATCCGCAAACCGCCGTCGTGATCGTGAATCCGGGAGGCACCGGAATCCCGAGCCGCGACATCTCCGCGAGCCCCGCCCCCTTGCCCCCCAGGACCTCCCGCGGATTGGGAACCGGGAAGCGGTTCCGATCGCCGTTGTCGCCGTCCCCGAAGTAATAGAGCGCGGGCTCCGGGAGCCGCGGAGACGCACCGCGATTGGTCACGGCCGGCACCCCTTCCAGCGTTTGGTTCGAACCGCTTGCCACTAGCCCCAAGACAAGCGAGGTTCTCGCTTGTCTTGGGGCTAGTTTCACCCAGGGGGCTTTCGCAAAGCCCCCTCGCCGTCGCGGCAAAGCCGCTCCGGCTTCACCCAAGAACGCTCGCCTCCGGCTCGACTAGTCCGAGAACCAGCGTGGAATTCTTGTGACCACGCTTGTTCTCGGCCTAGCGGGGAGTTGTAAGCTCGCAAACTGCCGCGACGAAGGCAATCCCCAGCGCAGCTTGGAAGCGTACTCAAAGCGGCGCACCCGCGATCGCAACACGCACCGAGTCGAAGCCTTGCCGCAAAAAAGGGGCCGTCCGCGACCGCCGCCGCCGCGAGCGCCCGCGCCCATCTCCGCGCGGGGATGGCGGCGAACCTTGCTCGCTTCCGTCCTCCGAGGGCGGCCCGGACGGCGCTCGGACTTACGTCCCACGCGGACCGCGCAGCCTTGACAGATCCACCTTCGACCCTACGATTAGAAACCTCGCTCATTTGTGCCCAAGGAGAGTCGGAGACTCGACTTGGAGCGCATTGGAATCGCAAGCTCGGTGCCGCGCGCACGATGCGGGCGCAAGCAACCTCCGAGAGCGTCTACCCGCAACTCACGCCGGCACTTTCAGCGAGGTCTTCGTGTCGTCCTTGTGCGCTCCGGGCCGATTGCGAGCCGCGAGGAGTTAGCCGGCGCGTCGAGCCGGCGGTAGCGGTCGTCAGGGGTGACTTGACCGCGCCGGCGGGCGCGCATTGGAGGCGGCTACGGCCGGCCGAGGTCCACTTCGAGTAACGGTGAGTACCTGCGTGTAGCGGCGGGCAACGGCAGGTGATTTCGGAATCGCGTCTCGCGGCAGGCATCCGCATGACGCGGTTCGAGACGGCGGAGGCCGCGCGGCTGGGCGATTCCGATTGCCGGCGCGAGCCCCTCGCCGGGCGCGATCGGAGCGCTGTGCGGCGCCCGCGAGGCGTGCCGAGGATTTGCGGATCGGAATTGTGAAGCAAGGCTATTAGGGACACGGGGAACCGCGGGCACGGCCGGCAGATCCTCCCATTCCTTTCAGCCTTTCGATGGCGGTGGTGCACCGCTTGTGGCGCAGGTCGTTCCCATGTGGCGAACGACGCGGGCGCCTGGGCGGGTACGCGAGTGCGCGCGGTTCGGCGCAGTTCGCGGCAATGCGGCGCCGGCGAGCGGCGCTCCGGGCCAGGCGGCCGAGAAGCGCCGCTCTTGCCCGCGATGGAGGTAAAAGGTGAAGAAGAGCGTTGGTCAAATCCTCCGCGAAAAAGAGTGGATTACCGATGACGGAATTCGACGGGCACTCGAGTATTCGAATACGAATCATTGCAAGATCGGCGAAGCGGTCGTCAAGCTCGGACTAGCGACGCAAGAACAAGTAACCCGGGCCCTCGCGATTCACTTTCAACTTCCTTTCGCGAATCTCGCCAAGCACGAGATTCCTCAACACTTGATCGATCGCGTTCCCAAAGACGTGGCGCTGGAGCACAAGATCGTGCCGGTCGCGCAAAAGGGACGCACATTGATCATTGCCATGAGCGATCCGCTCGACTTCTTTACGATGGACAATCTCCGCTTCATTCTCAACATGGAGGTGGACCGGGCATTGGCCACGCCGGAGTCGGTCGACGAAGCGCTCGATCACTACTATCGCCTCACGGGCGGATACGACGACGTGCTTGGAGCGCCGGCGAGCGAAGAAAAAGTCGAATTCGGGCGCGGCGAGTATTCGGGCGAGGATGCGGATGCCAACGATGCGCCCGTCATCAAACTCGTACACATGTTGATCTCCAACGCGCTCAAGGAGCGGGCCTCGGACATCCACATCGAACCGATGGAGAAGGAACTCCGCGTTCGGTATCGGATCGACGGCGTCTGCATCATCAAGGAGCCGCCGCCCAAGAAGCTGCAAGGGCCGATCATCTCGCGCGTGAAGATCATGGCGCGGATGGACATGGCGGAGAAGCGCAGGCCGCAGGACGGCAGGATCAAGCTCAAGCTCCACGGCCGCGAGATCGACTTGCGCGTATCGGCCCTCCCTTCCGTACACGGCGAAAGCGTCGTGATGAGGATCCTCGACAAGGAAAAGGGCCTGGTCGACCTCCCGACCTTGGGTTTCCACGAAGCGGATCTCGGGCGATTCCGCCGCATCATCAAGCGGCCGAACGGCATCTTCCTCGTGACCGGTCCGACCGGTAGCGGCAAGACCACGACCCTATACGCCGCGCTCAAGGAGCTGAATCGTCCGGACGTGAAGATCATCACCGCCGAGAACCCGATCGAATACAACATCGCCGGCATCAATCAGTCCGAGGTCCGACACGAGATCGGCCTCGACTTCCAGCGCATCCTGCGCGCCATGATGCGTCAAGCTCCGAACATCATTCTCGTGGGAGAGATCCGCGACCGCGAAACGGCGGACATCGCGATTCAGGCCGCCCTGACGGGGCACCTCGTCTTCTCGACCCTGCACACGAACGATGCGCCATCGGCCCTCACTCGCCTCATCGACATGGGTGTGAAGCCGTTCCTGGTCGCGTCGGCGGTCATGGCGATCATGGGGCAGAGATTGATCCGGATGCTCTGTCCTCACTGCAGGGAACTCTACGATCCGACCGAAACGGAGCTGCGGCAGGTAGCGCTCTCCATCTCGGATCTCGACGGCCAGCAGATCTATCGCGCCAAGGGTTGCCCGGAGTGCGACAACCAGGGATACCGCGGCCGCAAAGGGATCTTCGAGCTAATGGAGATGAACAGCGATATCCGGGAATTGACGTTCCAGAAGAAGCCGACGCAGGATCTCCGCGCGAAAGCTCGGAGCACGGGCATGGTGACGCTGCAAGAAGATGCGGTGCGCAAGCTCCTTTCCGGCCTGACGACGCTCGAGGAGATCCTTCGTAATACCCACGCGGCCGAATTCCTGTAGGAGGGGAGAAGCGCGAGCGCGTCGCGGGCGCGCAGCGCGCGTGGGATGGTGGCTCGGTGCGATAGGGAAACTCGAACGGATTTCGAAAGTCGAACGAGGACAAGGTGAAGCAAACGATGCCGAAACCAGTCGAGGGGGGAGCCAAGCAGTTCAAGAACAAACCGCTTGGACAGATCCTGAAACAAATCGGCAAGGTGTCGGAGTTCGACATCCAGGAAGCGCTGCAAGTGCAGAAGACGAAGGGGGGCGCGATCGGGCGCATCTTCGTCGATCTCGGCAGCGTGAAAGATGCGGACATCAAGCACGCGCTCGCGTTGCAGGCCGGCATGAACCCGGTCGATCTCGATTCGATGTCCCTGCCTCCCGAGCTGATCGCCATGGTGCCGGTGAACATCGCCGAGAGCTTCCGCGTGGTCCCCGTCGACTTCCAAAATGGGGCTCTCACCGTCGCGCTCTCGGACCCGCAGAACGTGAGCGTCCTCGACAACATCAAGTTCATGCTGAACATGGAGATCAAGGGCGCGGTTTCCGACGACGAAGCGATCACCCGCGCGCTCGAAAAGTACTATGCGGGCAAGACGGAGTCGATGGAGTCGGTCCTCGGCTCGCTCGCGGTCGGCGACTTCGAGATCGTCGACAAGCGCGAAGAAGTCCAGGACCTCGAGCAGCTTCAAAAGGACGTCAACGCGACGCCCGTCGTGAAGCTCCTGAATCTGGTGCTCTTGCAGGCCATCAAAGACCGGGCTTCGGACATCCACCTCGAGCCCTTCGAAAACGAATTCAAGATCCGCTACCGCGTGGACGGCGTGCTCTACGAGATGATGCCGCCTCCGGTTCAGCTCGCGCGCGCGGTCATTTCGCGCGTCAAGGTCATGTCGAACCTCGACATCGCGGAGACGCGGCTGCCGCAGGACGGCAGGATCGAGTTGAATATCGGCGGCAAGCCGGTAGACCTGCGCGTCTCGACGCTCCCCACGATGTACGGCGAATCGGTCGTGATGCGGGTCCTCGACCGTTCCAACGTAGCGCTCGATCTCGAGAAGCTGGGGCTTCGGCCGCAAGAGTTGAAGACGATGCAGTATCTGATCTCCAAGCCGAACGGGATCATCCTCGTGACGGGCCCCACCGGCAGCGGCAAGACCACGACGCTCTATTCGTGCCTGAACCACGCGAACACGCCCGACATGAAGATCATCACCACCGAGGACCCGGTGGAATACAACCTGCACGGCATCGTGCAAGTGCCGATCAACGAAGATATCGGCGTCACGTTCGCACACTGCTTGCGGAGCATCCTGCGCCAGGACCCGGACATGATCCTGGTCGGCGAGATCCGCGACCTCGAGACAGCGCAGATCGCGGTCGAGGCTAGCCTCACGGGACACGTGGTGTTCTCAACGCTGCACACGAACGATGCGCCGTCGGCGGTCACCAGGATCCTGGACTTGGGGCTGGAGGCCTTCCTCATCACGGCGACGCTCGAAGCGATCGTCGCGCAGCGCCTATGCCGCCGCATTTGCTTGAGCTGCCGCACGGAATACGAGCCGAGCGACGAAGCTCTCATGGAGCTGGAACTCCGGCGCTCCGATGTCCTCGGCCGCACCTTCTACTACGGCAAGGGGTGCAAGCAGTGCAACAACAGCGGCTATCGCGGCCGGATCGCGATCTACGAAATGCTGATCATGACCGACCGCGTCCGCAACCTGATCATGTCCAGCGCCTCGACCCAAGAGCTGCGCCGAGCTGCTCAGGAGGAGGGAATGCGCACTCTGCGCGACTCGGGGCTCTTGCATATTTATGACGGAATTACCACCATCGAAGAGGTCGTCAAGGAGACGGTGCTCTAGTCCGGCTCGGGATCCGGCGCGCGGCGCCGGATCGTTAGCAGGCAGAGGTGGCGAGCGCGCGCGCCAGGCAGCGCCCGCGACGAGTAGGCTGACAGGGATGGAGCAAGGCCCGCACCGCGCGCGATCCTGACCGAACAGGCGCGCGGCGCGTTGGAGGGGAGACCATGGCGGTTTACGCGTACGAAGCGATCGATGCGAGCGGAAACAAGACCAAGCGCGAAGTCGACGCCACCGACAAGAACGAAGCGCTGCAGAAGATCCGGTCCCTCGGTCTTCGTCCGACCCGCCTGCAAGAGAAGCGCGGCTCCAAGGCAGCGGCGGCGTCGGGCGAAGTAACGGAGACCAAGAAGAAAGGGATCCGGCTCTTCGATCGCGTTTCGCAGCGGGACCTGACCCTCTTCACGACGCAGCTCGCGACCCTTCAAGACGCAGGGCTCCCCATCGTGCGGTCGCTGCGAATCCTCTCGCAGCAGATGAATCCCGGCAAACTCAAGGAACAGATCGACACGATCACGAACGACGTAGAGAGCGGGGCCAGCTTTTCGGAGGCGCTCCAGAAGTACCCATCGACGTTCGATTCCCTCTACGTCGCGATGGTGCGCGCCGGCGAGGCCGGCGGTGTGCTCGACGTGATTCTCTTGCGGCTCGCCCAGTTCCAAGAGAAGTCGCTCAAGCTGCGCAAGAAGGTGCGCGGCGCCATGATCTACCCCGCTGCCGTCATCACCGTCGCGTCCGTGATCTTGAGCGTGATCATGATCTTCGTCATTCCCGAATTCCAAAAGATGTTCGCGGACATGGGAACATCGCTGCCTTGGCCGACGCAGATCCTGCTTGATCTGTCGAAAGCCGTGAAGAGCTATTGGTTCTTGCTTCCCGGCGTGCCGATCCTGATGTACCTGGCGTTCAAGCTGGTCGCGCGCTCCGAAGGGGGGCGCATGGCCCTCGATCGCTTCAAGCTCAAGGCGCCGATCTTCGGGCAAATCGTACGCAAGTCGACGATCTCGCGCTTTTGCCGGACGCTCGGAACCTTGATCTCCTCCGGCGTGCCGATCCTCGAGGCGCTGAACATCGTGCGCGATGCGGTCGGCAACACGGTGATCGCCGCCGCCATTACGACCGTGCACGGCTCGATTCGCGAGGGGGAGACGATCGCCGGCCCGCTGGGGCAATCCAAGGTCTTCGACCCGATGCTCGTGAACATGATCGACATCGGCGAGGAGACGGGCGAACTCGACAAGATGCTGAACAAGATCTCCGACAACTACGACCTCGACGTCGACGTGCTCGTCGAGTCGTTGTCGAGCCTGCTCGAGCCGCTGCTCATCGTCGGCATGGGATTGGCCGTCGGATTCATCGTCGTGGCGCTCTTCATGCCGCTCCTCAGCATCATCGATACGATCGGACGCTGAGCGGCGCCTTCGCCGACACGGAAGACAAGAAACGGGGCGCGTCGAATCGCGATTCGACGCGCCCCGCTCTGCATCGGCGGGCGCACGCGCTTCGCGCGGTGGGGGAAGGTCGGAGAGCGCCGGTGCGCCACGCATGGAGTGCGGCGGCTTGACGCCGCCTTTTCGCCGTGCGGCACGAACGGTGATGGGCGCGTCGCTTCGCGTCAATGCGGGGCAAGGCGGTGCCTGGCCACTGCACTCCAAGAGCGCGCTGCGCGCGGCAGAAGACCGAGGCATAGCGCGGCGCGTAGCATTGCGGGAACCCCTCCGAGTACGTACGCTCCGGCGGCAGGTCGCGAAAGGCAGGCGTACTCGCATTGGAAACCGCACGCCGAGAGCAGCTTCGAGCGCAAGCGCGAGCGTACTTCGATGGCCGCGACTATCGTCCGATCGACGCCACCGCGCTCGGCGAGAGGCTCGAGGCGAAGGAGCGCGAGCACGGCGAGCTGGTCGAGCTGCTCTTCGAGCTGCAAGAGGCCGGGGTCGCCGTCCACGTCGATGGCCGCGGCTGGTGCTCGCCGCGCAAGGAGGGTTGGGTCGTCGGCACACTGGACGTGAAGCGGCGCGGCTTCGGCTTCGTGCGCCCCGCGTGTCCGGACGGCCACGGCGACGTGTTCATCGCGCCGGAGCGGCTGAAGGATGCGCACGACGGCGATCTCGTGCTGGCGAAGATTCGGAAGCCGAAGCGCGGCTCGAAATCTTCGCGCGCCGCCGGCGCGGACACGCGCGAGGGCCGGATCCTCCTGGTACTGCGCCGCACGCGCCGCGCGCTCATCGGCGTCTACTTCAAGGGAGAGCACGGCGCGGGCCTCGTCGAGCCGCTCCTGCACGAGTCCGTGCGCGAGATCTACATCCCCGCGGGCAGCTCCAAGGGAGCGAAGGACGGCGCGCGCGTCATGGCGCGCCTCAGCCAGGGGCCGACCGTAGGCGGCTATCCCCCCGGCGAGGTCGTGGAGATCCTCGCCAAGGAGGGGAGCTGGCGCGCCGACTTGCAGATCATCCAAGCGGAGTACGGCATCGAGGAGAGTTTCTCCGACGAGGCGCTGCGCGAGGCGGAGCGATTCCCCGCGCGGGTTCCCCCCGCCGAGCGCGAGCGGCGCGCCGACCTGCGCGGCCACACGATCTTCACCATCGATCCGGAGGACGCGAAGGACTTCGACGACGCAGTCTCGTTGGAGCGGACGCGGGACGGCGGCTACCTGCTCGGCGTGTTCATCGCGGATGTCTCCCACTACGTGCGCGCGGGCAGCGCGCTCGATCGCGACGCCTACAAGCGAGGAACTTCCGTGTATCTGCCCGGGAAGACGATTCCCATGCTGCCGGAGCGGCTCTCAAACGAGCTGTGCTCGCTGCAGCCCGGCGTGGACCGGCTCGTGCAGGCGGTCTGGATCGAGATCGCGCCGGATGGCGAGCTGCGCAGCCGGCGCTTGGAAGCGGCGGTGATCCACAGCAAGCGGCGCTTCACCTACTCCGAAGTGCAAGACCTGCTCGATGGCGCGAAGCCGGCGCGCGGCGAAGCGCCCCTCGCCGAGCTGCTCTTCGAGATGGACCGCCTGCGGGAGCTGTTACGCGCGAAGCGGATCGAGCAAGGCGCGATCGAGCTGGACCTCGAAGAGCAGAATATCGAGCTGGATGCCGAGGGCGAAGTCGTGAACGTGGCCTCTCGCCCCCGCGACCGCGCCCACAACCTGATCGAAGAGTTCATGCTCATCGCCAACGAATCGGTCGCGCGCATCGCGACCGAGCGGGAGATACCCATCGTGCGGCGCGTCCATGCGGCCCCCGCGGAGGAGGACGTCGAGAGCTTCCTCAAGTTCTGCCGGCAGATCGCCCCCGAAGTGAAGGCGCGCGGCGCGAGCGATTTCCAGAAGCTCATCGAGGGGATGCGCGGCAAGCCGCTCGCACCGGTCGTCAATTACGTACTCTTGCGCTCGCTCGCGCGCGCCGAGTACGGAGCCGGCAAGTCTCTGCACTACGCGCTCGCGAAGGACGAGTACTGCCACTTCACCTCCCCGATCCGGCGCTACCCGGATCTCTACGTGCATCGAGCCCTCGCCGGCCCTCTCGGCGGCAAGCCTTCCGCCGAGACCGCGGGGATCCTGCGGCAGAGCGACGACTTGGGGCGCCTCGCCCGCCACTGCACCGACACGGAACGAAACGCCGAGGAGGCGGAGCGCGAGATGAACAAATTGCGCGCGATCTCCTGGCTCGCGCGGCGCGTCGGAGAGCGCTTCGTCGGAGTGATCACATCGGTGCTCGACTACGGATTCTTCGTGCGGCTCGATGGGAATCAGATCGAGGGCATGGTGCACGTGTCGGCGCTGCGCGACGATCTCTACGTACTCAAGGAAGCGCTCTTCATGCTTCGCGGCCGGCACAAAGGCCGCACGTTCCGCGTCGGGGACGAGCTGTTGGTCGAAGTGATGGCGGCCGATCCCCTGCACCGCGTCGTAGACCTCAAGTACCTGCACCACCGCGACTAGGAGCGACACCCTCATGCAGATCACGTTGTTCACGGACGGCGCGTGCCGCGGCAACCCGGGGCCCGGGGGCTGGGCCGCGCTCTACACGCTCGCCGGGAAGCCGTACGAGATCTCCGGGGCCGAGCGCGACACGACGAACAATCGCATGGAGCTGACGGCGGCGATTCGCGGGCTCGCCGCCCTGCCTCCGGACGCGGAGGTGGTCGTCGTCAGCGATTCTGAGTACGTCGTCAAGGGGATGCGCGAATGGGTTCAGGGCTGGATCCGCCGCGGCTGGCGCAAGGCAGACAAAAAGCCGGTGATGAACAAGGAGCTGTGGATCGCCTTGCTCGCCGAAGTCGAAAAGCGCCGCGTGAACTGGCGTTGGATCGAAGGGCATGCCGGACACCCGGAGAACGAGCGCTGCGACCAACTCGCGAACGAAGCGATCGACGCGCTCTAGTTCGGCGCGCACTAGCGGCAATCGTTCTCGGTTCGAGCGCGGGCGGTGCGGCGCCCGAGATTCACAGAACCTCGTGCCACGGAGGGCTGAGCGCAAACGCCGCGTTGATCTGCCCGACGTGCGAGTAGGCCTGGGGAAAGTTTCCGAGCTGCCGCGTCTCTCCGGGCAGGAAGTGCTCGGAGTAGAGGCCGAGGTGATTTGCCGATCTCAGGACCGTACTCATCATTTCTGCCGCGGGCTCTTGCGATCCGGCGAGCGCGAGCCCTTGGATCTCCCAAAAGGAACATGCGATGAATGCCGACGCGGGAGTGCCGAAGTCGTCCGCGCGGCGGTAGCGATAGAGGAACCCGGGCGGCTCGCCGCGCGCGCCGGCGGCCAAGTCCGATCGGATCTTGTCGAGGGTGCCGCGAGCGAGGTTCGCATCCGGGAAGCGCAGCAACTTCACCAGCGCGAGCGACGCGTCGCAACTTTCGTCCTTGGGCCCGTTGCGGATGGAGCCGTTACGCGCCGCCCCGCGCACCGCCGCTTCGGCGCGCGTTCTCTCCGCCTCGAGGTCTAGTGTCAACTCCGGCAGGAAGCCGCGCGCCCGGATCGCCGCCGCGCGGTCGAGGCCGGCCCAGCACATGAGGTTCGAGAAGGAATGCTCCTGCCATCGATCCCGGATCTCCCAGATGCCGGCGTCCGCCTTGCCGATGAACTCCGCGCAGGATGCCGCGAGGTTCGCGATGAGCCCTTCGTGCTCCTTCGTGCGCAGCCCGAGGAAGCGCTCGTCCAGGAAAATCGGCGCGAAGGTGAGAATCATCTCGCCGTAGACATCGTGCTGGACGTGCTCCGCCGCTTGATTGTTGCTGCGTACGGGCCGGCTCTCCGCGAATCCGGACCAGCCGTCGTGCGTCCGCTCCGGCAAGGGCGGCGCGCCGCTCACCGAATAGACGGGAGCAAGCCGCTGGCGCGTGCCGTCCGCGGCGAGCGCGATGTTCAGGAGGAACTTCAGGAAAGCTTCCATCTCTTCGAAGTGCCCGAGATTGTGAAAGGCAGTGAGCGCGAAGTACGCGTCGCGCAGCCAGCAGTAGCGGTAATCCCAATTGCGCTGCTTGCCGATCTCCTCGGGCATGCTGGTCGCCGGCGAGGCGACGATGGCGCCCGTGTCCTCGTAGCAGTGGAGCTTCAAGGCGAGCGCGGACCGTATCGTCTCTCTTTGGTGGAGCGTCGGGATCGAGCAGTGCTTCACCCACGTGCGCCAATACTGGGCCGTCTGCGCGAGAAAGTCCTCGGCGACGCGCGCGAGATCGTCCTCGATGCCGACCCCCCAGGTGAGCCCCAGGTAGATCTTGGCTTCGAGCGCGAAGGGTTGTCCCGATTCCAGATAGGTGAGCGGCATGTTCGTCGTGAGGCGGAGCACGGAGTCGCGCGCGCGGTAGCGAAAATGGCTGCTCCCGCGCTCCGCTGCGAGCGGCTTCTTGTCCCATCCGGATACCGGGCGGCATTCGCACGACGCCAGCGGCGAGCCGGCGATCGGCTCCACGATGCGAAGCAGCATCAGCGGGCGGTAGTTGCGGCCGAATTGGTAAAACCGAGGGCAGAAGTCCGTGATGCGAATCGCCACCCCCGCACGGCGCTGCTCGGTGACGAGGATGTTCGTATTCTCGAGGTACGACTGCGAGCACGACGGGCTCCGATCGTCGCCGCCGCCCGCCAGCTCGATCGAGAAGTGCCCGCCCGCGGGATCGAGCATGCGGCCGAAGACGGGATCGCTGTCGGGGCGCGGAAGGCACAGCCAATCGATCGAGCCGCGCTCGCTGATCAGCGCCGAGATCTGGCAGTTGCCGATGAGCCCGTAACCGTACATGGACCGGACTTTATTTTATTTTGATATCAAAGTAAACTGCGTCGCCATGCTGCGGTTATCCCTTCGCTTCATCCTACCCCTGCTCGTGGTCCTCGCGCTCCTCGCGACCGCCGTGGTGCCGCTCGTCGATGTGCTGCTCTCGCGCTGGTCGCTCCGCGACCTCGACCTGCGATCGAGCTGGATCGCCGGGCAGGTGCAGGATCGCGAGGAAGCGACCGGGTTCCTGACCTCCCGCTCGAGATCCGCGATCCTGGACTACTTCAACCGCACGATCCAGGATGAGCGGCTCTACGCGATCGGGTTCTTCGGGAACGAACGAGCCTCGTCGCACCGGACGACCACGTTTCCGCGTGAACTGCTCGACGCGCACGACCGCCTCGCGAACGACCAGCCGGAGCAGGTGCTCGAGTCGAGCGGGGGTGCGCTCCACGTCTCGGTCCATCCGGTGCGGCATGGGGACGAGGAGCTTGGAAAGCTCGTGCTCGTTCACGACATGAGCTTCATCACGCGCCGCGGCGACGAGACCAAGAAGTACGTTTTCTACTTCTTCTTGATCTTGGGTGCTGTGATTTCGTTGCTCACGGTAGCGACGGCGCAGCTCAGCCTCCGGGGATGGTTGGCTGGGATGCGGGCGCTGCTCCGCGGCGAGATGCTGCTCCGGCCGCCTGCGAGCGCGGTGTCTCCCGAGCTGAAGCCGCTCGTGAAGGACTTGCGCGCGCTCGTGCGCGAGCTGGATACCGAGCGGCGCGCGCGCGACGAATCCCAAGTCACGTGGTCGCCGCAGGCGCTCCGCAGAATCCTGCACGACGACCTCTCCGGCGACGAGGTGCTCACCGTATCGAACCGGCAGCCGTACATCCACCGCTACCACGATGGACAGATCGACGTGCAGGTGCCCGCGAGCGGCTTGGTGACGGCGCTCGAGCCGGTCATGCGCGCCTGTTCCGGCACGTGGATCGCGCACGGCAACGGCTCGGGGGATCGCGCGGTCGTCGACGAGAAGGACGGCGTCGCGGTGCCCCCCGAGGATCCGTGCTACCGGGTGCGGCGCGTGTGGCTGACGGATGCGGAGGAATCGGGGTACTACTACGGCTTCGCGAACGAGGGACTCTGGCCCCTCTGCCACATCGCGCACACGCGGCCCATCTTCCGCACCTCCGACTGGAATCACTACGAAACGGTGAATCGGCGCTTCGCCGACGCCGTGCGCGACGAGGCCCATACCGCCGACCCCGTCGTATTGGTCCAGGACTATCACTTCGGACTGCTGCCGCGCCTCATTTTCGAGCGCATCCCCGCGGCGACGATCATCACCTTCTGGCACATCCCATGGCCGAACCCCGAAGCCTTCGGCATCTGCCCCTGGCGCGAGGAGCTGCTCGAAGGGCTCCTCGGCAGCAGCATCCTCGGCTTCCACACGCGCTTTCACTGCAACAACTTCATCGACACCGTCGATCGCTACTTGGAAGCGCGGATCGACCGCGAGACCTCCGTGATCTCGTTCAAGGGGAAGCAGACCGCGGTGAATCATTACCCGATTTCGATCGAATGGCCGGTGCGGTGGCTGCGCACGCAGGAGTCGGTGGAGACGGCGCGCACCGCGATCCGCGCGCGCAACGGCATGCACGACGACCTGTGCGTCGGCGTGGGCGTGGATCGGCTCGACTACACGAAAGGAATCATCGAGCGTTTTCTGGCGATCGAACGCCTGCTCGAGCTGGAACCGAGCTGGGTCGGGAAGTTCGCATTCGTCCAGATCGCCGCGCCGAGCCGCACGAAGATCGACCAGTATCAGCGATTCGAAGTGGAGGTGCGGGCGCTGGCCGAGCGCATTAACGAGCGCTTCGGGGTCGATGGTTACGTGCCGATCCGACTGCTCGTGGAGCACCACGAACCCGAGCAGGTCTTCGAATACTATCGCGGCTGCGACGTGTGCATCGTCAGCAGCCTCCATGACGGCATGAACTTGGTCGCGAAGGAATTCGTCGCGGCGCGCGAAGATGAGCGCGGCGTGTTGATCCTGAGCCAATTCACCGGCGCGGCGCGGGAGCTGCCGGAGGCGTTGATGGTCAATCCCTACAACGTGGATCAGTTCGCGGCCGCGCTCCACGTCGCGCTCACGATGTCGCCGCGCGAGCAGCGCGACCGCATGCGCAGCATGCGCGGCCTGATCCAGGAGTTCAACGTGTATCGGTGGGCTGGAAAGATGCTGATCGATGCGGCGCGCATGCGCCAGCGCCGCCGCGTCCTCGGCGAGAACGGCGATGGCAACGGCAGACTGCGAGGCTTGGTAATCAGTTGAAGTACTTGTTCACGGCGGCCGGCAGGCGATTGCTCGAATCGACGACGTTTACGAAGACTCTGTATGCCTTCGACTTCGATGGGACGCTGGCAAAGATCGTCGACCACCCGAAAGCCGCGCGTATCGGCGCGAAGACGCGAAACCTCATGCGTTCTCTCAGCCGCGCGCTGCCGACGGCGATCCTCTCCGGAAGGGCGACCGAAGACTTGGCGCCGCGGCTCGGTTTTTCGCCGGCGTACCTGATCGGGAATCACGGCGCAGAGGGATTGCCGATGCAGCGGGACCAGGCGCGGCTGGCCCGCGCGGCGTGCTCCAAGTGGATGGAGCAGATCGAGCGGTCCTGGCGCGTCGTCGCATCGATCCCGGGCATCGTCCTCGAAGACAAAGGCTACTCGATCGCGCTGCACTATCGCCGCTCGCGCACCAAAAAACGGGCGCGGCACGCGCTGTTCGAGCTGACGCAAAAACTCTCGCCGCCGCCGCGGCTCGTGCTCGGCAAACAGGTGATCAACATCGTGCCCGTCGGCGCGCCGCACAAAGGAGTCGCGCTGCTCGAGCTGATGATGCACGAGCGGGCCTCGTGCGCGTTGTACGTGGGGGATGACGACACGGACGAAGACGTCTTCGCGCTGCCGGATGCGCGGGTAATTACCGCGCGCGTCGGTGCGCGGGCGAACTCCGAAGCGCAGTTCTACCTGCGGAGGCAGAGCGAAGTGAACCGCCTGCTCGAGCTGCTCCTCTCCTATCACGCCCGAAACAACGGCCGATGAGCTTCCGGGGTAACGGCGCCAGCCCGACCAATCTCGCGGAACTCGTGCGGCTCGGCCACGCACTCCAACAGGTCAACAAGCGGACGGAGTCGCGTCTCGGCCTGAGCCTGGTCCAGTTTCACGTGTTGCGGGAGTTGCTCGACCTTCCCGGCAGCTCGTCGCAGATCCTCGCGGCGAAGGCTGGCCTGCATCCGAGCACGTTGACGCAGAGCATCCGGAGACTCGCGCGCAAGGGCTATCTGTTCGTGGCGGCCGACCCGAAGGACTCCCGCAAGAAGCAGCTCACTGTCACGCGCGCGGGCAAGAACGCCGTCGAGCGCTTCGGCGCCCGCGCCGGCGAGATCTTCGCGGACGTACGCGCCAGCCACTCGCTGCTCGCGGATTGGGTGCTCGCCGCGGATGGCGGCCGCGGAGCGTCGCAGCGCGGCAAGGCTTCGCGGGGGTTCGGCCCTCGTCAGGAATAGATGAGCTTCCCCACGATCACGGCGGCGGACCCGGCGACGGCGAGCACGTTCGCGATGATGACTACGCGGTTCCCGAGGTGCACTCCATAGACAAGCCAGCTCGCCGCGGCCCAAAGGGCGATCCCGAAGGCGGCCAGGCTCACGTCCTTCGCGCTCTTCGTTCCGAAGATCGTGTACGCCTGCACGAAGAAGATTCCGTTGCCGAGGATGCCGACCGCGATCATATAGGCATCGAAAGCCCGCGTTCGCGCCCTGCGAACGCCGCGCGCGCCGACGGCAGCCTGGTGCGGCGTCGTCGCGACAAGCGGCGGCCGCTCCGCGATTCCTGGCGCCGCCTCTCCGTCCGCCGCGGAGTGTTCGTTCACGATGTCTCTCCTCCTCGCTACTTCGCGCCGCTTGCGGCTTCGTGCGTTCTCGGGCATGGTGCGCGCATGCACTCGGACACGCTCGCGCGCTGGCAGCTCTTCGGGGCGGCGGCCATCTTTTCGACCGGCGGCGCCGCCATCAAGTCGTGCGGCTTTTCGGATTGGCAGGTGGCCGGGTTTCGCTCCGGCATCGCCGCGGTCGCACTGCTCGCCCTCCTGCCGCAAGCGAGGCGGCTGCCGAATTGGCGCGCCGCGCCGATCGCGGTTGCATACGCCGCCACGCTCCTGCTCTTCGTGCACGCGACGAAGCACACGACCTCCGCCAACGCGATCTTTCTCCAATCGACGGCGCCGCTCTACGTTCTCTTGCTCGGTCCCATCTGGCTCCGCGAGGCTCTTCGCATTCGCGATTTGCCTTTCCTCGCGCTCGTCGCCGGCGGCCTCGCCTGCATCTTCCTCGGCGGCGGCGCCGCCACGCACACCGCGCCCGATCCGGCGCGCGGCAACATCCTCGCCGTCGCCAGCGGGCTCAGTTGGGCTTGCACGTTGACGGGGCTCCGCTGGCTCGGACTCCGCGCCGGCGCCGCCGCTGCCGCGGCCGAGGGCGACCCCGCGATCGGCGCGGTGGTGGCCGGCAACGTACTTGCGTTCGCGGTCGGACTCTGGCACTCCCTGCCTGTGGCGGGGGTCGACGCGAAGGACGTCGTTCTGCTCCTCTATCTCGGCGTCTTTCAGATCGGGCTCGCGTACAAGCTCGCGGTGGCGGGACTCGCGCGCGTGCGCGCTCTGGATGCTTCGCTCATCTTGCTCGTCGAGCCGGCGCTGAATCCGATCTGGGCGTGGCTGGTCCACGGGGAAGTCCCGGGCTGCTGGGCGCTCGCGGGAGGCGCGGCGATTCTCTGCGCCACTGCGGCGCAGAGCTGGTTCGCGCAGCGTGGTGCGCGAAGCGCTACTTCGTGCGCTGGATGATGTGAAATCCGAAGGGCGTCTCGATGATGCTCGTGACCTCGCCGACCTTCAGCTTCATGACGGCGTCCGCGAACCGCTGGTCCGCCTGCCCGGGGCGCACGATGCCGACGTCGCCGCCTTTCCCCGCCGTACTTGGATCGTCGGAGTGCTCCTTCGCGATCTCCGCGAAGGTCGCTTCCTTGCTCTCGACCTGCGCCTTGAGGAGCAAGACGAATGCGATCGCCTCCTCGCGCCCGCGCTCGACGGCCTTCGGGGATTGAGGCGCGCCCTTGTACGTGATGAGGATGTGGGAAGCGCGCATGGACACGATGGGTTCGCGCTTGATGATGTGAAAGCCCCATGCCGACTCCACCGGGCCCGTGATCTCACCCACGCCGATCTCGGCGAGGGCGGCCTCCACCTCGCGAATCGTATTGCCCCCTTCGAAGACGCCCAGCGACCCTCCCTGCTTCGAGGTGATCCCTTCCGAGTGCTTCGTGGCGAGGGCGGCGAATTCGCCGGGCGCGGCGCGAACCTCCGCGAGGATCTTCTGCGCGAGTAGATAAGCTTCTTCGCGCGTCCGCGTGAGCGTAACGGGAGCATCGCGCGAACCCTTGAAACGAACGAGAATGTGCGACCCGCAGAATTCGACGAGCGGGATCCGCTTCAGCACGTGAAACCCAACCGGGCTCGTCACCACTTCGGAGACATCCCCGAGCTTCAGCCCGAGGGCCGCCGTCAGAACATCATCGAACCCTTGGGGAGCCGACTTCACGGTAATCGTCATGAAGCGGCCGCGGATCGGAATCGTGGCGGCATCGTCGGTGTACTTCTCGACCAATGCTTCGAAGTCCGCGCCCGGCGCCCGCGCTTCGCGGAGGACGCTCGCCGCCAGCGCGCGCGCCGCCTCGCGATCGCGCGTGACGTCGACGGGCGCTTCCCGCGCGCCCTTGTAGGCGATGAGTATGTGCGCGATCGCGATCGGCTCGGGGAGGCGCTCCGGAGGAGCCGAAAGCCCCGGCGCCTGCGCCGGCCGCGATGCGTGCGCGCCATCCTGCGCGAAGAGCGCAGGCGGCAAGAGTACGGCGGCGAACAGAACGAGCGCTAAGGAGATGTGGCGTGATTCTGACGTCTTCATGATCTCTCCCAGGGGTTTGGATGTCTCGAATCGTGCGCGCATTGTAGCGTCCCTTCGAGACTCTGCCGCGCCCGGAAACCCCGATCCAATGCGCCGCGAAGCGGGCCTTCCAACGCGCCGCCATTGAAGGGAGTTTCCTTCACCCCTACAATCGTGCGCTTCTTCGCGCCCCGGCGCTTCGCCGCGGACGCCGCTCCCAGCGAAAGGCCCCATCGATGCAACCCGGATTCTTCAAGCGCAACGAGAAGGTGATCATGGTGATCCTTCTCGCCCTCATCGCCCCGACGTTCGCGTTCACGGGAGTCATGTACTCCGCGCTTACGCGATCGGACAGCGATGCGTACAGCATATTCGGCAAGGTCTATTCCCATTCCGACTTCGCGCGCATGCAGATCCAAGCTGCAAATCTCGATCGCATCGCGAATTCGAGAGCGAGTCGAGACGAAGACGGGCTGGATCCGTTCCACTACATCATATTCAAGGAGGAGGCGAAGCGACTCCAGATCGCCGTCGACGACGCGGAATTGGCCGACATCGTCCGCGGCCGGGCAATCGGACTCATTACCACCTTGGAACTGAGTAACGATGCGACGATCAAAACCGAACAGCAACGGCAAGCGGCTTTCTATTCGAAGTTCGCGACCACGCAGTTTTCGGAAAAGGCATACCGCGAGGCTTTGAAGCGGTTCTATCCCGGGATCTCGCCGAAGCAGTTCGAGGAAGCGCTCCGCGAGTCCCGCACCATCGAGAAGCTTTTTCAACTCGCGAGCAGCGCCGCCGTCGTCAGCAACAAGGAGATCTACAAGGAATTCGAGCAGCGAAACCAACGCCGCGCGATCGACTACGTGGCGCTCCCGGTGAGCGGCTTCCTCGACGAGGCGCGCGCCAAGGTTGCCGAGGAAGCGATCGACAGCCGCTACGCGGAGAACCCCGCCGAGTTCAAGACGCCGCTCAGGGTCGCGCTCGAGGTCTACAAGCTCCGGCTCGACGCCTACAAAGCGGCGGAGCCGGTGTCCGAAGAGGAGATCGCGGCGCGCTACGAAGCGGACAAGCAGAACCGCTGGCGGAAGACCCCCGAGACCAAGGAGCCTGCGGCGAACGAAGCCGCGGGTACGGGCGGCGACCCTGCGCCTCCCGCCGCACCGGAATTCCGTCCGCTGGAAGAGGTGCGAGATCTGGTGAAGAAGATGATCGAGGATGAGCGCGAGAAGTTGCTCCTTGGGACCCTGAACACGGAAGCGATGAAGCAAAAGATCGCCGGCGCTGCCTCGCTCGATCTCCAGGCGGCGCTGGGCGAGAAGGCCGGATTCGTCGAGGTAATACCGACGGGACTATTCTCCCGCGACGACATCGCGACGGTGGCGCCTGGCATCGGCAACGATATCGCGCTCCGGAGGGTGCTGTCGCAGGTCGGCGCCGGCACGCTGAACGCCGGCGACTATGGCGCGAACGTCGTCGTCGTTCCTGATGGCGGCGACTTCAACTACAAGGTCGTCGAGATCCAGAAGGAAGTGATCCCGCCGCTCGCGGAGTGCCGCGACAGAGTGCGCCAAGCGCTTGCGAAGGAACAGGCGATGGAGCTTGCGCGCGCGAAGCTCGGCGAGTGGAAGCAGAAGGTGGCTGCCAAGGAGGCTACCCTCCCGGACCTCGCGCAGGCCGCGAACTGCACGATTCAGTCGCTCCCGGCGTTGCAGAAGAACGAGACGATCAAAGCGCTGGGAGCCGATGGCAAGGTGATCCCGGGCGCCAGGGACTTGCTGCTGAGCGCCTTCGCGATTCCCGAGGTCGGTGAACTCGGAGAACCGGTGGTACCGGCCGGCCGCTTGGAACTCATTCCGGACGTCTATCTTGCGCTCCTCCGCGAGATCGTTCCGCCCGATCCGCTCGAGTTCACGGAGGAATTGAAGGGACGCATCGAACGGGAAGTACGCCAGCGCAAATCGATGGCGGCGGGTGCGGCCTACCTGTCGAGCCTCGAGTCGCGTGCGCAGATCACGAAGCTGTACAAGGAAATTCCGCGCGAGCCGGACGCGGAGGAAGCGAGCGCGGAGGAGGCCGCCGCGGAATAGCCGCCGGCGCAGGTGTTTCTGAAGGATCCTTGCAGACCCGGGGGGTGGCGGCTTGATTTCGCGTGGCGCTCTATAACGCGCACACGCGATCCAGCCAGTGCGCGCGCAATTCTTCTTCGATCTCGTTCGCGCAGTCCTCGTACATTTCGCGCGTGCCGCCGATGGGGTCCGAGATCCCCGCTTCCGAAATCTGCTCGACTTTGGGAGCGATGTTGCGGTCCCATTGCACGAGGTGCGAGCGGTGGTTGGGGCTGAGCGCGATGATGAGGTCCGCGCGCGCCGCGAGCGCCCGCGTGATCGGACGCGCTCGGTGCCCGCCGATATCGATGCCGCGCTCCCTCATCACTTCGACGGCGTGACGGCTCGCGAGGCTGCCGCTGAACGCAGAGACTCCGGCGGAGTGGATCCGGTACCCCTTTTGGGCGAGATCCGCGGCGGGGATCGCGAGGCGCTCCGCGAGCAGCTTGCGCATGATCGCCTCCGCCATGGGGCTCCGGCAGGTATTGCCGGTGCAGACGAAGAGCACCGTCTTTCCCTTGAGCGCGCGCCGGATCATGTCCTCCGTGATGATGCCTTCGCGCAGCATCTCGAAGTCGTCGCCGGCGATGCGCGCGACGGCGGATGCCTGCCGGATCGCGACGCGACCGCCATCCACGACGGCGTCGATCTTGCCATCGAAAGCGGCCAACACTCCTGCGGCGTCGATGGCCGGCGGGTCGCCGGAGAGATTGGCGCTCGGCGCCACGATCGGCACGCCGGAGCGGCGAATCAGCTCCCGCGCCATGTCGTGCGACGGGAAGCGGATACCGATCCCTTCGCCGGCGTTCCCGGGAAAGATGATGGTGAGCGGCCCGGGCCAGTAGAGGTCCATGAGCGTGCGCGCGAGCGGGGGGATCTCGTCGACGAGCGTGCCGACCTCTTCGATGTCCGCGATGTGGATGCTGAGGGGCTTGTCGCGCGGCCGATCCTTCACGAGGCGAAGATTGTGGACGGCTTCGGGGTTGTGCGCGTTCGCGCCGAGCCCGTAGACAGTCTCCGTGGGGAATCCGACGATCCCGTCGTGGGCGAGGATCCGCGCGGCGGGGTCCAACTCTTCGGGGCGGAAGCTGCGAGGATCCACCTTGAAGATTTGGGTCTTCATGGGGTCACCGTCCAAGGCGCGGCGCAGGTGATGTTGCGGGACTCGGTCCGTAGCGAAGGGGCCGCACGCCCCATGATGCACGCCCGGCCGCGCGACGTCAAACCGCGCTATGGAGGGATCGGCGGCGCGCGCGCGCCGGCCTGGAGGTGGACGGGGAGGGGACGTGTGCTGCGTTGCCCCTCCCCGTCGCGGTAATTTGGTCAGTGTCTACGCGCTCTTTTCGGCGCGCTCTTCCGCGATCGTGATGCGCGGAATGAGGAAGCCAGGTTCATCGATGATCTTGCCGCGCGCCGCATCATCCAATTCGAGCACGTCGAGAATCTTGGCGAGCAGAGATACGGTCGCGCGCCCGGCGACGATCCCCTCATCGTAGGTGAAGTGGCGCGCGCGGCGCTTCTCGACCGGGGCCAGCAGACCGTCCACGTCCTCGATCCACTCAGCGAGGAGCGGCAAAAGGCGCTCCTTCTGCTCCGCAGTGAGCGAATAACGCGCGGCCAGGAGATCCGCGCAGGCCGTTCGCAACTCCTCGGCGTTCGTGCCCGTGACGATCGGAGAAGTGTGGACGAGCATCACGGCGGGCGAGAAGACATCGAGCAGCGCCTCGCGATGGCTCGCAGGATTCACAACCACCGCGCGCTGCTCGCCGGTGAGCTGCCCGAAAAGCTGCTCGGTGAACTCTCCTTTGAGAAGGTATTCTTCGAGGAGCCGCCGCGGGCGCAGCGTTCCCGCCGGAAACTCGCGGGTCACGCGCGCCATCCCCTCGTCGTAGGCCTCGCCGAAACGGGAGATCCGCGCGACCTGCGCCTCGGAGAGCGGCAGCTCCGCTTGCACGAGCAGCGAGGCGACGAGGTTCGCGATCGAGATCGGGTGCGTCAACTCGCCGTTGTACTTCGCGGCCGTCGGCAGCTTCCCGATCGTGCGGTACTCGTACTTCCGGACCTTTTCCGTATTCTCTTGCAGCGCGAGGAGCAGTTGCTCGGGCGGCTTCTCGCCGCGCGCCTCGAATTCGAAGTATTCGAGGATCGCGCCGGCGACGATGCGCGACGCTTCCGCCATCTCGGGCCAATTCGCCTTCTGCACCTCGTCGAGCCTGCCGCCCTCGCCGAATGTGAAGATCGCGCCGTGCGCGCTGCCCTCGCTCGCGAGTTCCGCCAACTCCGCTTCGAGCGCCGTCGTTTCGGCGCGCAGCGCTTCGTTCTCGCCCGCGAGGGCCGCGATGCGCGCCTCCAACTCGGCGATGCGCGCGGCTGTCGCGGCGGAGATCGCCGCGTCCTCGTCGCCGTGCCTGAGATCGGCGGCGGCCCTGTTCGCGCCCGGCTCCGCCGCCTCCGGCGCCGCCGCGAGGCGGCCGCCTCCGAGTTCACGCAGTTGCTCGGTCGCCGCGCGGGCGGCCTCGTCGCCTCGTTCCGCCGCGATCCAGGTTCTCGCGGCGATCGCTCCGCCGGCGAAACCGACCGCGAGCGACGCGGCGAAGCCCGCGGCAAGGATCGCCTTGTTGACCGCGATCGTCGTGGCTCCCGCGGAAGCGGGAGCGGAGGCGCTCGCGCCGCCTGCGGCCGTCGCGCCGGCGGTTTCCGCCGCGGCCTCCGGCGCCGCCGCGAGCCCGGCTTCCGCCGCGGAGCGCCAAGCGGCGGCGGCGCTCTCCCATCCGCCGGGGGGGAGCACGATGGGGATCGCCGCGAGCCGCCGCGAAACCGCGTCCTCCGAAGAGGAGAGGCGCTCGCGCAGCCGCGAAAGGGCGCGGCTCACGTGCGAGCTGAGCGTCTTCGCCGGCATGAGGAGCGTGGCGGCCGCATTCGCGTGCGTCATTCCCGAGATGTGCGTGAGCACGATCGCGGTGCGCTCGACATCCGGCAGCGCGTCGATCGCCTGCCAGAGCGAATCGCGCGCCTCCGCGCGCTCGGCGGCTTCGTCCGGTGGGGCTTGGCGCTCATCGATCGCGGGCATGTCATCCCTCTCGTCCTTGGACTCGAGCGACGCGGAAGCGCGCTGCATTCTTCGGCGCGCGTTACGTGCCTCGTTGAATACGACCGTGCCGAACCAGGGCCACGTCTCCCCGGGCGGGATCCGCTCCGCTTTCGACGCCGCCACGAGAAACGCCTGCTGCACCACGTCGTAGGCTTCGTGCGGACGCCGGAGGTAGCCATAGGCAAGGCGCCAGGCGCGCTCCGAGCACTCCGCGAACAGGCGCTCGAGCGCTCTCTGCCCCGGTTGGGTGTCCATGACTGCGATTACCGCCCGCCGTTCCTGTGAGTCCCAGAAGTACACGTCGCAAGCCCCGCGCTTGCCTGCAAGTTTCTCGAGATTCTTGGATCGGGGAAGCCCGCGGAACAGGATTACGGAGACTCCGGGGCGAAAGTTCCACCGCGGACGACCGCTATTCGAGCGTGGCGGGGTCCCAATTCTGGAGGGAGTCCTTGAGCTTCGCCATGAATTGGTCGGCGAGCGCGCCATCGACGATGCGATGGTCGTAGGAGAGGCACATGTAGACCGTGCTGCGCACGGCGATCGCATCCCCCTCGACGACGACGGCGCGCTTCTTGACGCCGCCGATGCCGAGGATCGCTACCTGCGGCTGATTGATGATGGGGATCCCGAACTCGTTCCCGAAGGCGCCGGGATTCGTGATGGTGAAGGTGCCCCCTTGAACCTCGTCCGGCACGAGCTGCTTCGAGCGCGCCCGGGTTGCGAGGTCGGTGACGCGCTTCTGGAGGCCGACGAGGCTCAGCTCGTGCGCGTTCTTGACGACCGGCACGATCAGGCCCGCATCGAGCGCCACCGCGATGCCGAGATTCACGCCGTTGTGCAGGATGATGTCGGTGCCATCCAGCGAACAGTTCACGTAAGGGAAGTTGAGGAGCGTATCGACGGTGGCCTTCATGAAGAAGGCCATGTAGGTCAGATTGACCCCGTGGCGGGTCTGGAAGTCCGCTTTCCTGCGCTCGCGCAGCTTCGCGATCTGATCCACGTCGATCTCGAACACGGAGTGCACGTGCGCGGAGATGCGCCGCGAGAGCACCATATGCTCGGCGATCTTGCGCCGCATGATGCTGAGCGGCTCCACGCGCGCGTTTTCGCGAGAGAGGCGTAAGATCGGCAGCGCCTCGATCGCGCCGGCGTGCGCGCCGCCTGGGGCCGGCGCCGCCGGTTGGCGCGTAGGCGCCGCGCCGCGCGGGGGAGCGGCCGGCGCGGCGGAGGCGGGAGTTGCAGGCGGCGCGGCGGCGCGCACGCCGGCGGCGCTCGCAACGGGTGCGCCGGCCTCCGGCTTTACGCCCGCGACGTAGTTCGCGATGTCCTGCTTCGTGACGCGCCCGCCGACGCCGGTGCCCGGCACCCGGGAGAGATCCGTGATGCCGTGCTCGCGCGCGATGCGGCGAACGAGCGGCGACGAGCGCGTCGCCTTGCCGGAATCCGCGCCATCCTCTACGCCATCCGCATCATCGAGGTCGGTCGCCGGGGTAGCGTGCGCCGCGGTCGCGGCGTGCGGCGCGGCGGTTGTCGCCGCACGCGGCGCCGCCGCCGCAACTCTTGCGGCCGTGGCAGCCACTGCCGGGGCGGGCTTCGCTCCGCCATCGCCGATGCGTCCGACGACGGTGTTCACTTCGACCGTCGTCCCCTCCGCCACGAGGATCTCCTCGAGCACGCCGTCCGCCGGAGATGGAATCTCCGCATCCACTTTGTCCGTCGAGATCTCGAAGAGCGGCTCGTCGCGCTTCACCCGATCGCCCGGCTTCTTGAACCAGCGCGTCAACGTGCCCTCGGCGATCGATTCGCCCATTTGTGGCATGCGGATGTCGGAGGCCATCAAAATCTCCTTTTGGGGTCATGCACTCCCCGCGCGGGATGCGCCGGGATCGGGTAAGGCGGCAGGATACTCGATTCCCCGAGGCGCCGAAAAGGCCGCCAGCGGCCACTATTCGCGCCTTGCCGCCACGATTCCGCCACCGCCGCGGCGCTCGCCGCTGCGACGCTTGACCGCCCCCATCGCGCCGGGACAATGGCGGCCAGTCGATGCGATGTCCCGCGCCGTGCGCATGCGACATCGACGGCGCGAGGGCCCCGAGCCCAGTCGAACGGACGAAGTCGCCGGACTTCCTCGGCACGGCAACTACTACGGAGGGCACTTCGAATCGGTGGAGAGACAATGAGCGACGCCAGCACGTTCGTGACCGTATTCCGCGGAAGCTACGCGGAGATGCTCGTGCGGCAGAGCTTGCTCGAATCCCTCGGGTTTCATCCGCACATCGAGAACCAGTTCATGAAGACGATGGATCCCTTCGTGATGGGTCAATACGCATTCGAAATCGAGTTGAGCCTCCCGGCGTTCGAAGCGGCGGAGGCCGAAGCCGCGTTGCGCGAGATGCGGGAAGCGGCCGCGGCGGCTACCACGGCGGAAGACTCCGAAGAGCCGGAACCGGGCGGTGCTGTACCTCCTGGCACCGCAAACAACAAGCTCCGGTTGCGCTTTCGCTGGGGCACGCTGCTTCTCCTTTGTCGTGGCCTCGATCTCGCATTGCGCTTCCCCGCTGTCAGTGTTTTTGCGCTCATGGCCTACGTGCTATTTGGAATCAACTACTTCAATGACGTCAGACTGACCGACGCTCGACCCCTGGTAGTTCGCTTCGACTTCGCGATCTTTCTCGCGTTAGTCGCGTCGTTCCTCGTTCTCTTGGCGCTTGTCTTTGCTTCTATGACCGGCCGGTAAGGACCCCGCGAGCGACGCCGAGACCTCCGGTGCCGCCGCCGCCGGCGAGCGCCGCGCTTTTCATCACGCGAATTCGATGGGAAACGTCGGCTCTTTGTCGTCGTAGGACGGGCGTGCGGTTCGGGAGCCCCCGGAGTCGATGAAGTCGGCGCCGACGGAGTAGAGGATGCGGCGCTCGCGGGAGTAGCGGAGCGGGGCGCCGTCGTAAGGATCGCGCGGCACGCGGTCGAGGTGGTCGGGGACGAGATCGGCAAGGGACTCGGGTAGCGTCTCGTGCTTCAGCGCATAGCCACGCAGCGCGAGCATGACGCTGGCCGCGGCGACGCGAAGCTCCACGTCATCTCTTTGGAATAGAAGACCTTCGTTGCAGCGAAATGCCAACAGACGCGAAGTGGGGTCGAGCCAGCGGCGCGGTGCCCTCGAAGTACGATAGATGGTCCGCACGTTCATCCATTTTGGCTTGTCGATGCCGCGCGCCGCGGTGGGGAGGAGCGATGCTTCGATCAGGTTTCGCGTGTTCGTAGCGAGAATGCGCTTGGTCTTGTTCTTCTTGAGCAGCACCGCGCTCATCGGTCCGCTGCCGAATAGTGTCGGAACGCCAAAGCCGGCCGCTTCGACGAGATCTAGCTGCGTCCCCCAGAATTCATAGTCGATGCGTAGGTGCGATTGCAGCGAATCGATGCTTGGCGAGAGAGAGAGAGCGCGCGCGGCGTAGTTGCGTAGGTGTTCGACAGTTAGAACGACCTTGGGCACGAGGATGAGCAGGTGCTGCGCGGCCTCGTGCGCTTCCATCAACCCCATGCAATACTCTCCCGACGGTCCCTCTGCGTTTTGGATTCGATATCCGAGCAGCAGCAATGCGAGGGCGTCGTCGAGCGCGGCGCGATGATTCCCTGCGAGGTATTGGAGCCAGCTTCGAGCCGCTACGAGCTTGCGGATCTCGGAAAATTTGACTAGCGAAGACAAGTGGCTATTCCAATAGCTCCAGCGGCCGGGTGTCACGTGCAGGTCTTCGGCCGCGATGCAGGCGTCGAATCGTTGCAGGACTTCCGCGTTCGACTCGAGCATCCGCTCGGCCTTGCGTCGATCGAAGCCCGCTCCGGGTTGCAGCCACATCGAGTCCCTGAAGCCCTTGGGATCGGGCCACTTGACGGTGCCATCCGGAAAGTCGAGGAACCGGATTCCGTTCGCCGCGTCCGCGACGGCGCGTCGCACCACCCGGAGATCGCTGTCGTCGTGCGGCGGCTCGTCGATGAGGAGCAGGCACGCGGCGGCGATCAACGCGCCGAACGCGCCGAGCGCTCCCACGAGCCACAACTTCGTCCGGCGCTGGAGTCGTAACCCGCGCACAGAACTCCTTCGTACGAATTGGAAGCGGTCCGTCTACGACTACGACGATGTATCGGTAGCGGGCCGCCCGCGCCTTGCGCGCGAGGGCTATCGTAGGGAAGTTCTCAGTACGCGGCCAGCTCGCGGATGGCGGCGGCGATGCGGGGGGCGTCGGGGAGAGAAGCGTGCTCGAGGGCGCCCGCGTAGGGGATCGGGATGTCGAGGGAGCCGAGGCGCTTGATCGGCGCATCGAGCCAGTCAAAGGCGTGCTCGGCGATGCGCGCTGCCAACTCGCCGCCGAAGCCGCCCGTGACGCTCGCCTCGTGCACGATGAGCACCTTGCCGGTTTGGCGCGCGGCGGCGATGAGCGCGCCCTCGTCGAGCGGGCAGAGGGAGCGCACGTCGAGCACCATGCACTCGATCCCTTCCTTGGCGACCGCCTGAGCCGCGGCGAGCGCGCGGTGCACCATCGCGCCATAAGAGATGATGGTGACGTCCTCCCCCTCGCGCCGGAGCGCCGCGCTCCCCGGGAGGAGCGGCTCCGAGTTTTCGTCGACCGCTTCCTTGAGCGTCCGGTAGAGCGCCTTCTGCTCGAAGTAGAGCACGGGATCGGGATCCAGGATGGCGCCGCGGATCATGCGGTAGGCATCGGTCGGGGTGCTGGGCACCACGATCTTCAGCCCCGGCGTGTTCAGGAAGAACGATTCGACGCTCTGCGAATGGAAGGGCCCCGCGTGTACGCCGCCGCCGCTCGGGCCGCGCACCACGAGCGGCACCGCGGCCTGCCAGCGGAAGTGCGACGTCGCCGCGAAGTTGACGAGCGGGTTGAAGGCGCAGGCGATGAAGTCGATGAACTGGATCTCGACGACGGGCCGCATCCCCGCCATCGCCATGCCGATCGCCGCCCCCACGAATCCGGTCTCGGCGATGGGCGTGTCGATGATGCGCTCCGCGCCGAAGCGCGCGAGGAAGCCGTCGGTGAGCTTGAAGGCGCCGCCGTAGGTGCCGATGTCTTCGCCGAGGAGGACCACGCGCGGATCCTCCTCGAGCGCGCGCCAGAGGCCACGCCGGATCGCTTCGAGGTAGGTGATCGGTTCCGCCATCCCGCCGTGCCCGTCGCGCGCTGCGCCCGCACCGTCCGCGAGCGGCGATGCGCTAGATATGGATCGCTCCGCCCACGAGGCCGTGCGCCGCTTCCGCCATCCCCTCGGACAGCGTGGGATGCGGGTGCACGATGTGCGCGAGG